>JACPBZ010000038.1 GCA_016180105.1 Candidatus Woesearchaeota archaeon
AAGGAAAGTGCCATAATCACCATCGGTGGACATAGCTGGAGAGTTCGGAGCAACATAGCTGGTAGCAGAAACAATCTTGCCAAATGCCACATTGCCGGGCAGTGGCTGCGTAACTGTCGGCCCGCTGTCGCAAATGCCGTCGTTATCATCATCAACATCGCACTCATCCCCCATGGTGTCGTTATCAGTATCAAGCTGCAGGGGGTTGTATTCTGACTGGCAATTATCGCATGCGTCACCAATCCCGTCACCATCAGCATCGCCCTGCTCAGGGTTAAAGACAGCGCAGTTGTCAAAAAAAGCGAACACGCCATCATTGTCATCATCTGACATTGGATCAGCACTAAGGAACGGCTCAAAGGTTACATTTCCTGCCATTTTAGCAGCAATTGCAGCTGTCTCGTTCGAGCCCCACCAGGAATCCTGTGCAGCTATGGTGAAGTTAGGATTTGTATTTTCCAGATTAACTCCGTTGTTTCTGAAAGAATCAGTATTCGTGCTTAAGAGCGAAACCGGTCTGGCAACAATGCCTTTTGCATTATTGCTTACTATGCTTGTGTCAACCGCTGTGAAAGAATTGTTAACATCAATACCAGTGCTGAAATCCTCAATGCGACAGTTCTTAATCAAAACATCTAAGGCATTAGTGACTAGTATTCCTGTTCCGGTGCCGTCTCCTCTTATCGTGCGGAACCCGCAATCAAGCGTCACCTCGCTTCCCGTGATAGCCAAGCAGTTGCCGGAAGCGTTTATGTCCTGATTAAGCACATACGTGTCAGACTGGTTTAGCTCAAAGCAGCCAGTCACGACAGCATCGCCAACAATCGGCCTGGCACTTAACAGGAAAAACACAAGCATTACTACAGATGCCAGCAATGTGACTGTCCCCAGCGACTTTCTGGCCAACTGTAGCGCAGCTTTTTTCCCAATTTTTTTACTTAGCAACGAACTAATCTTTAACCCCACACCCCCCAAAACGTAAACCATTCAATTTAATTTTTATTTAATTTTCTGATTGCCTTAAGCTGTCAGCATACTCCAACACCATCTCTGTTTGCTTGTCCTGCAAAAGCTTATAGCGCATCCTTGTCTTAAGGTCAGCAACATCCTTCGGGTCATCGAAAAATGGCCCGAAAGCATCCCTGTTCTGTTCAACAAACTCGTCCACTTCTTCATCCGAGACCTTCACATCCTGCAAGTTCAAAGTCTTGTTCACAAGCTGTGCAATTGCAATCTGGTCCTTCAGCTCTGCCTTGTACTGTTCCATAGTAAAGCCATTTTGCTCCAGATACAGAACAAAATCAGGTTATTAACAGCTATGCCCTGCTTTCCCGCTTCTTCCAGCAGAAGCGCTTTTGCCTCTTTTGAGTCGAGCTTCTCACCAACTGGCTGCGCAGAATCAGGCTGTGCCCTGCCGGAATCCCGCGGGGCCTGAGCCTGAGCTTCTACGACAAAGCCCTGCGAGTTATCGAATGAACCTGAAACCTCAGCAGCAGGAGTATTAATTGAAGTCACTCTACCTGTTGTCTGCAACTGGGAATTGGGCAAAAACGCAACAAGAACCGCCAGAACCAGCACAGCAACAGCAATCAAGCCAAGCGCCTTATGCCTACGCCAACTAAACCTGCCGAACAATTTACGATGCAAAGCCCTTCGCTCAGGACCTGGCACATTAACTAACCCTTCTGAAGAAGCCGACTTCCCAGAGTCAGTGCCAGGCTCACCACCTTGAATTTTAGACTCTTCAGGCTCCAAAAAAAACAGCACCCCCTCAATAACTTCAAAAAAACTCCCCAACACACACATTAATATATGAAATAAGCGTGAGTGTTTAGCATTTATAAATATTACTGTCCAGTGATGATGTCAATTAAAATATAGGAATAGGTGCCCCGTGCGGGATTTGAACCCGCGTCCCGGCCTTACTTCATGACGTTCTCCGTTGCCGTTTTTTTTTGGTTGAGCTTTTTGCCCGCAACAGCGGGGAAAAAGGTCATGCGAAAGGGCCGTGTCCTTGACCGGACTGAACGAACGGGGCGCAGGGGCAACGACTCTATGTTTGTTTTTAAAGCTTGCCATGCGTTTAATGCAGCTTTTCAACTGAGAACAGGAGTGTCCAGGTTTTTCCTTTGTCGCTCGATTTCCATACCCGTCCCAAGTCGCCATTGATGTATATTGCGTTTTTGTCTATTGGGTCGAATACGATGTTTGATGGCCTGTGCTCATTGCTCACCCCTTGGGGCAGCTTATGGAGTGGATTCCAGGTTTTTCCTCCATCAGTGCTTTCAAACAGGTCGTCGGGCCACGTGTAGCTGCTAAATCCGAGCAGGCGCATTCCGCTCTTGTCATGCGGATCGAATCGGGCAAAATTTACCGGTGTTTTCACTTCGCTGAATGTCAGGCCCCCATCAAGTGAATACATGCTTTTTTCGTTTTCCACGTCGCCTCCAAAAAGGAATATGTGCCTGAAATTGGCTTGGGAAACATCAGCAAACCGGACGGCAAAGTCTTCCAGCCCGCTTTTTGTCCAGCTTTTTCCTCCGTTATTTGTGATTAGCATTCCTGGCTGCTCTTCAGAAAGCTTTTTGCCGGGGTTTGTTCCTGATGGAAGGGCCATTACGGTCATTATTAAGTTCTCAGGGTTTGCTTGGTCGATAAATAGGCCTGTGCTTCTCATATCCTTTACTATTCCCGTTGGGAGCTCAATCCAGGTTTTGCCTCCATCTGTTGTTTTATAGACTATGCCTTTGGTGACGAATAGCTTGTTGGGGTCTGCTCCTGTATGGCTTGCCGGCATGGATGTTGTGTCAACATAGATCGTGCTGGAGTTTCTTGGGTCCGTGGCAACGTGGCCGGTATACGCGCCCATGTCTTCTTTGAAGAGCTGGTGCCAGCTTTTGCCTCCGTCCAAGCTTTCGTGGAGTCCTCCAGTCTTGTGCATTAGCTCTGAAATCATTCCGGGTGCTGCTCCTCCTGGGAAAAGTATTCTTTCCGGATTTGAGGGGTCGATGTGTATCGAGAAATGGAGCATGTAACAGGGAAGATTTGGGTTTTCTTCCTTTGGCCAGGCTTCAAGGCCGTTTTCCAGAAGCATCCAGCTATTGCCGCCATCTGAGCTTTTGAAAAGCCCCTTGTACTCTACTGAAAGGTACATTTCCTTGTTGTTTTTTGGGTTTATTGCGAAGGCTTGTTCTGTCCTGTAGTTATCAAAGCCGTGGACTGGCTTGCAGGGCGTCGGGTGGACAGGCAATATGTTGCTGTCTGGTGTTGCTGCCTGCGTTTCCACGGGAATCTTTTTCTCTGCAGGCAAGTCCTTTGTCCCAGTTTCCTCAGGCAGTTCATTTGTTGCAGGTTGCTTTAGTGTGCAGCCGGCAATGAGCAGCAAGGTGACGGCCGCCAGGAGTATGGAACTCGCGTGCCTTGTCATCTTTTCACTTCACGTAAGCTTTTTTGATGACTACATCCTCTGTTGGCCAATCTGCCATGCCGTATTTTGTTCCTGTTCTGGAGGCAGCTATTGAATTGGCAATGTCCATTCCCTTCACGACTTTTCCGAAGACAGCGTAGCCGTCATTGCCAGGCGCGTGGTTGAGAAAGTCGTTTTTGGCTACGTTGATGAAGAACTGGCCTGTGGCGCTGTCAGGTATCATTGTGCGGGCCATTGCCACTGTTCCGGCTTCATTCTTCAAGCCGTTGTTGGATTCCAGCTTTATGGGCTCGTGGGTGTCTTTTTGCACGCCATCAGGGGTGAATCCGCCTCCCTGTATCATGAAGCCAGGGATGACGCGGTGGAATATTGTGCCGTCGTAAAAGCCTTCATTTGCGTACTGGAGAAAGTTCTGGGCGGTTATTGGCGCCTGTTGGGGGTATAGTTCTATCTCTATGCTTCCTTTTGATGTTTCAAGGATGATGTGCGGGTTCATTTCAGCCTCCGGTTTTGAGCAGCCTGCGATTAGTAGCATTACCGCTGCGATTGCAAGCATTTCCAGTTTCATGCCTGTTTTATTTTCTGCCGCTTATTTTAAATCTTGTTGTTTGAAGTACTCGCTTACTTGTTTTTGCCTGGTGTCTGCGGTTTCCAGGTGTGCCAGTCTTATTCCTACCTGTCTTATGAGGCGCTTGTCTGCCAGGAACGGTTGGAGCAGTGTTTTTGCCGTTGTCTTTATTAGGGCCAGGTCCTTGGTGGCCTCCTTGACTGTCTTTTCCTTGGTGTGCGTTTCAAAGTCCTCGAACCTTGCTCGTATGCCTATTGTCTTGCAGCGGAAGTTGTTTTGCGTCAGGGAGCTGTGTGCGTCTTCAAGCATTTCGTTCATTGCCGCGAATATGAGTTCGTGGTCTTTGGTGTCTTCCTCAAAGGTGTAGTTGCGGTTTATTGACTTTACTTCGTAGCATTCTTCGACTTCGCTGTTGTCAACTCCGTTGGCTGCCTCGTGCAGGTATAGGCCTATCTTCCCGAACTCCTTCAGCATGAACTCGTTTGGCAGTGCCGCAAGGTCGCCTATTGTGTTCACTCCCATCTGCTTAAGCACGGCTTCGGTTTTCTCGCCAACCCCGATGAGCTTCCTCACTGGCAGCGGAGATAGGAACTCCTTTTCCCTTCCGGCAGCCACAATGGTGAGGCCATCGGGCTTCCTGTAATCTGATGCTATTTTCGCAACTAGTTTGTTTGCGGCGATTCCTATGCTGCAGCTCAATTTTTCCTTTTGGCGTATCTCGTTTTTTATTGCAACCGCGAATGTTTCTATTTCGTTTTTATCGCCGCGGCTAACCTTTGCTGTTACGTCAATGAATGCCTCGTCTATGCTCACCTGTTCGAATTTTTCAGAATGGCTGCGGAGGATGTCCATTACCGCGTCTGATGCTGCAGTGTAAAGAGGAAAGTTGGGAGGCGTGAATATTGCTGTCGGGCATAGCTTGTAAGCTCTTGATATTGGCATTGCTGATTTTATGCCGAACTTTCTCGCCTCGTAGCTGGCGGTCATGGCAACTCCCCTGCCCGTGCCCTGCTTGGGGTCAGCCCCGACCACAACTGGCTTTCCCTGCCATTCGGGATGCTCGCGCTGTTCAACAGCCGCGTAGAAGGCGTCAAGGTCGATGTGCATTATGGTGCGCATGCTTATTAGTGCAGTTTGCAAAAGTATTTAATTCTTGCCGGATGGCCTTTGCATATGGCAACCATAAGCCTTTGCATGATAGCCAAGGATGAGGAGAAGCATATTGGTAATGCCATCGGTTCGGTGAAGCCGATTGTCAGCCAGGTTGTCGTTGTGGACACGGGTAGCAGTGACAAGACTGCCGAAATTGCGAAAGCGTTTGGAGCCGAAGTTTATGGCTTTAAGTGGGTGGATGACTTTGCGGCAGCCAGGAATGAGTCGTTGAAGTATGCTAAAGGCGACTGGGTACTGGTGTTGGATGCAGACGAGACCATTGCCGCAGCTGATTTGGAAAAGATAAAGGCTTTGGCTGCAAGCACGGAGTTTGACGGTTTTTGGCTTGTGGGGCGCTACTACACCAATGACTCCTACAGGCAGGATTTTATGTCTTCATTGAATGATTCTTACGCCGAGTCAAGGGGCTTTGCCGGTTGGGTTCCCAAGCTCATAGTGAGGCTGTTCAGGAACAAGCCACAGGCAAGGTTTGAGGGGGTGGTGCACGAGAGCGTTGCTGACTCCATTGTTCGGAGCGGGGGAAAATGTGTTTTGGCAAATGTCCCGATCCACCACTATGCTGAGCTCAAGGGGAAGGAATCATACGAGAGAAAAGCTGGCTTTTACAGGAGGCTGTGCGAGAAGAAGGTTGTTGTCGAGCCAGATAGTCCCCGGGCGTGGTTTGACCTTGGCATTGTTGAAAGGTCTGCCTTGAATTTTGAAAAGGCCAGGGAGTGCTTTGAAAGGGTCATAGGGCTTGACGGCAGGTTTGTGGAGGCATTTCAGAGCTTGGGTGTCTGCCGGAGCGAGCTTGGTGATCTTGACGGGGCAATTGCTGCCTTTAGCAGGGCGATTGAGCTTAATCCTTTCTATCCGACTCCTTACTTCAGCCTTGGCGTTGCGTATGCCAGGAAGCGGATGCTAAACGAGGCCAGGGACGCGATTCTTGAAGGCTTGAAAAGGAATCCCAGTGACTTTAATGCGTTGACTAATCTTGGCGCAATTTACGAGCAGGGCGGCCATCCTGAGGAGGCTGTGAGGATACTTCAACAGGTTGTAAGCGTGGATGCTAATAATGCAAGGGCGTGGTATAACCTTGGAGTCTCTCTTGAGCGAACTGGGAGAAGCTTGGAGGCGGCAGCCGCATACGAGAAATCAGCCCATCTCGGTTATTTCAGGAAGGATGAGGCGCTGGGGAAGGCAGCACAGCTCCGCGGCAAGAGTTAAGCAGCGGTAATTTCCGGAGAAAGCACTGGCAGCGATATCGGCTTTGCTGGATTGTCTTGTTTCGCTGACAGAGCTTGCAAATTTTTTCTGTAGATTGTTTTCGGCTCGTATGTCCAGCCCGCTTCGAGCTGTTGCGCTTCTTTCGTTATGGCGTGGAGGACGTATCTTCCGATTAGGGGTGCCGCGAGCCTTGCGCGCAGCCCAAACTCTTTGCATATGTCATTAAGGAGATTGTCCATTTTTTTCCTCATGGCGGCATCCTTCCTGTACCATTGCCTTGTTGCCCAGACGGCGCCTGCCCACTTGTCCTTGAGGTCTGCTGCCTCGCGTTCGAACCTTTTCCTGACCCTTGCGTCTGGATTGTTCTTGTGCGTTTGCCAGCCTTGCAGCGTGACCTTCATCATGCGGAGGATGCTTGGGCCGTTTACTTCAAAGTCGCGCTTGAAGGCCCGGAGAATGAATTCTGTTTCCTGGCCAAAACAGTGTTGTGGCTCACTGCCCAGTCTATTGCCTCGTCGATGTTTTCCGGAGTGTGCTCCTCGAGCCCGATTATTGTGGAGCCAAGCACTTTTATGCCGTTCTCCTGCAGTTCAGCCACGAGTTGCTTTGTGTCTATTCCGTTCAGTTTTGCGTATTGGCTGTCTTTTCCCTCGAGCCCCATCCATATCCAGGATATTCCAAGCCCGACAAGCTGCTCCATCGTGTAGGATTTCACGACGCGGGCCGAGCTGAATATGTATGTTGTCCAGCTTTTGTTGTTTTGCTGCATCAGTTCAAGCAGCCGCAAGGCCCTTGTCCTGTGGAGCAGGAAGTTCTCGTCAAGCAGGAAGAACGAGGTGTTTCCCAGTGCCTTTTCTATCCTGCACATTTCCGTGAAAAGCGCATCGCCAGTCTCAAAGAAGTTGATGAACTTTCCCTTTCCGCCAAACTTTGCCGAGGTGGAGCAGAAATTGCAGCCGACAGGGCATCCAAGGGAGGGCATTACTGCCGCGCAGATGTTCCTTGGCTTTCTCTTCACTTCCAGGCCCATTATTCGCAGCCCGAAATTCATGAATTCAATTGGGTGGTTGAGGGGCGCGTTTTCATCTTCCCCGAGGAAGTGCCTGAACCAGTGGACTCCTTCGCCCTTGACAAAGTAGTCTGCATCGACAAGCTTCTCGATGTCAGGCTTGTTGGCAAGGTGGCCTCCAAGAACGATAACTGCGCTGGGAAGGTGCTTTCTTATCTCCTCGCACATCTTTTGCACCTTGCCCAGGTTTACGAGGATGGACGTTATCCCTACTATGTCGTATTCGTTGTTCCTTATCTCATCAACGAACCTGTCAAGAAGCGGAAAGTCCAGCAAGGTGCAGGGCGCGCTGATGTTGTCCTGTATCATCCTCAGCCCAAAGGAGGGATGAAACATCCTGATTGAGAAAGGCCCCTGGACCCGCGTTACCTGGTTGTGGTATAACTCCATCGGATTTATTTTCCTGCTCCCGTACTCATCATCCTGCGCATATGGGCCGAAAACGCTTAACAGCAGGACTCTCGCTTTTGCTCCCAGCGGGTGCACTTCTCCGACGTTCATGAAATTAACTTTGTCTTCGGGGAATTTAAAAATGTTTTCCACTGCATTAAGAAAAAACGCAGGGACTGGGCCACCACTACGCGAAGCCTTTCGGGCCAATAACCCTCAGAATTTGCTTAATTTCGTCTATCGTCTCCTGTTGCTGCTTCTTAGAAGACATTCTGACAAACCGTATCAGCAGGTCGGTTAGTTCCTCGTCCTTTAGGCATTTGAGCTTAAAACCATCGGTAATAAAATAGAATCGAAACGAGCCATATTTCAACTCTTTAATGACAAGGCCCCCTACGGTTCCAAGCAGTTTGCCTTTTTTTGGTAATTGTTCAAGTGTTTGCATCAGGTCTATTATTTTAACGGCTTCCTGCTTGAATTTTTTTTCAATCTCTTGAAAGAGGGTTTCGGTTATTTCTACTTTGGCCATCGTTTTGCAAGCCTTCTTCTGGCTTCGCCCAAGGAAATGGTATTTTCGGATGACATTAGAAATTCCCGAAGTTGTTCCTTCACTGCAAGCCTATACATTCTTTTGAGTATATCCTCGTAAGTATCTTCTTTTGTCCCAAAGGTTCCTATTAGCGCCTTTGTTTCATCGCTTAACTGGATAGTGGTAGGCATTCTATAGCCACTATAGCAGCCATAGTATATAAAGTTTATGGGAAAAACGCCGGGACTGGGATTTGAACCCAGATACCCTTGCGGGAACAAGCTATCACGCTGTTAATTCACAGGTTCCAGGCTTGCGCGATACCAGGTTACGCGATCCCGGCAATAAGGGGACACCCCTTATCAACCCCGACGGAGCGATAAGCAGTGCCTGCCCTTATCAACCCACGAAAAAGAAGTCTTTTATAAATCTGTTGCAGAGGATTAGCCGCCCAGCCCTTTCATCCCGCCCATTTTCTTGAGCATTTGCTGCATTTTCCTTGGGTCTGAGCCCTTGAACATCTTGACTACTTTCTTGCTTTGCCTGTATTGCTTGATTAGCTCTTTGACTTCGCTGCTGCTTGTGCCTGCGCCTTTGGCTATCCGGTCGATGCGCTCTGTCGTGAGCAGTTCGGGGTCTTCCAGCTCCTTCTTCGTCATGCTGTCCATTGCGAACTTCCACTTCTTGAGTTTCTCTTCCTGCACTTCAAGCATGTCCTTTGGCAGCTTTAATTGCCCAAACCCAGGCACCATTTCCATTACCTTTGCGATTGGCCCCATTTTTTTTATAGCCTGCATTTGCTCGTAAAGGTCCAGTAGGGTGAACTCGCCCTTGAGGAATTTCTGGCTTATGTCCTTGGCTTCTTCTTCTGTCATTGCTTCCTTGGCTTTTTCGAGCAGGGCTTCTATGTCGCCCATTCCAAGCAGCCTGCCGACAAACCCCTTGGGGTTGAATTTCTCGAGGTCTTCTGTTTTCTCGCCGACACCGACGAATTTTATTGGGGCTCCTGAGATTGCGCAGGCGCTGAGGGCGCCTCCTCCCTTGGCAGTTCCCTCGAGCTTAGTCACGATTACTCCGGTTATGTTGCACGCGTCGTGGAATGCCCTGGCCTGCTTTTCAGCTGCCTGTCCTATGTCTGCGCTTATGACAAGGAGGTTTTCGTCCGGCTTCACGGCTGCCGCAACTGATTTCAATTCATTGATTAAATCGCCCGAAAGCGCATCTCTTCCTGCAGTGTCAACTATGGCAATGTCAAATTTTTTCAGGTCATCTCGGCAGCTGCCGTAAATTTTCAGGGGATCTTTTTCGCTTTTGTTGCCAAAAACAGGCACGCCCATCTGCTTTCCAAGCTGGTTGAGCTGCTCGAAGGCCGCTGGCCGGTATACGTCGAGCTGGACCATTGCGACTTTCAGCCCCCTTTTTGAGAAGTACCTTGCGAGCTTTCCGGCGGTTGTTGTCTTTCCGGAGCCGAAGAGGCCCGTGAGCATTATCATTGAGGGCTTTGCGGATGTGTTGACCTGGCTTTCCTCTCCTCCAAGGAACTTGACAAGCTCCTCATAAACGACATTTACTAGGTATTCCTTTTTCGTCAGGCCGCTTGGCGTTTCCTCCTTCTGGAGCCTTTCCTTTATGCGCTGGCTCAGGTCGAAGACAAGCTTTACGTTGACGTCTGACTGCAGTAATGCCCGCTGGATTTCCTTTACCAGCTCGTTAATCAGGGCGTCATCTACGAAAATGCTCTTGGCTACTTTCTGCAGCGTGTTCCTAAGCGATTCGCCCAGCTTGTCCAAAACCATAGGAAAAAAGAGGCTGTGAATGCTATTTAAAAGTATTTACTGAGCACTGGACACTGGACATTTGCCCGGACAGGGTTTATAAAAAGTGTAACTTTCCAGCTTGCAGAAGCTGAATAGACGAATGACAGCGCTAGAGCATGCCCACGCCTTTAAGGTATCTTCTGGCCTGCTTTTTGTAACCGGGAAATGCTAGAATCTTGCTGAAAAGTGACCTGCTTGCCTGAATCTGCGAATCAATCAGTAGCTTCTGCTGCACAAA
>JACPBZ010000020.1 GCA_016180105.1 Candidatus Woesearchaeota archaeon
AGAAGGCGGCTTCATGGAAAAGAAAGAGCAAATCACGCATGCGGTGCCAATTTGCGACAGAAGCGGCGATGAGATAGAATTCATATCCATGAAGGAATTCTACGTCAAACAAGTGGAATTCAAGGAAAAAATGCTCAAAATTGCAAAGGAAGTCAAGTTCTACGATGAAACCAGCAGGCAGATGCTCACAGACTGGATTAATTCTGTATCAATTGACTGGCCAATCTCCAGAAGAAGGTATTACGCCACTGAAATACCACTGTGGTACTGCAAGAAGTGCAATGAAGCCGTTGTTCCGGAAAAAGGCAGGTATTACCAGCCCTGGAAGGAACCAGCGCCAATCAAAAGCTGCAAGAAGTGCAGCGGCAAGGAGTTCGTTGGAGAGGAAAGGGTGCTGGACACGTGGTTTGACAGCAGCAACACGCCGCTTTACATCCTGAAATACAACCGCGACGCAGCCTTCTTCACAAAAAACTTCCCGTGCACCCTGAGGCCGCAAGGCAAAGACATCATAAGAACGTGGCTATATTACACCCTGCTTAAGGGATACCTTCTAACTGGAAAGGCAGTCTTTGCAGACGCGTGGATAAACTACTACATAGTGGACGAGCACGGCAAAAAAATGAGCAAGAGAAAAGGCAACGTCGTTGACCCCCACGACATCCTCGAAAAATATGGCGCAGAGCCCTTCAGGCTGTGGGCAGCTGTTGAGGGAAACATCACAACAACAGACTTCAGGTGCAGCTTTGAAAGAATAGACGGGGCCGGGAAAACTATCGTCAAGCTGTGGAACGCCGCAAGATTCGCATCAATGTTTGACGAAGCGAACGCCAAAGCTAAACTGCTACCGCTTGATGAATGGATAAGGCACGAGGCCAACGAAGTTGTGAAAGAAGCGGCTGACGGATACGAAAAGTACGACTTCCACAGCCCAGCCCAAAAGGCAAAGCACTTCCTATGGGAAACATTCGCCTCCCACTACCTAGAGCTTGTGAAGAACAGAGCGTATAATACAGATGATAAATTCAGCAAAGAAGAGCAGAACGCCGCAATCTCGACATTAAGATACTGCATTGAAAAGCTGCTGCTTGTAATGGCGCCCATTATCCCAATGGTAACGTACAAGCTCTACCACGAGCTTTACGGCAAAGATGTCCACTTTGAAAATTTCCCAGCTGTGGAAAAGTACGAGCTGCCAGGATTCACCGCTGCCGAGCTGGAAGAGCTGGACAGGGCAATCTGGAAGCAGCACACAGAAAAGGGATTATCGCTCAAGGCTGAAATAAATGAAGCAACCATCCCTGAGAAGTTCAAACTTGTAGAAAAAGACTTAATGGCCGGGCACAATATAGCCAAGATTTCTTATGGGAGTGAATTGAAGCTGACTTTCTAGATGTCCAGTGGCTTTCCAGGCGTTTTTGACAGCTATTGTGAGTGAAATGTTGAAAGATTTTCGGCAGCAGCCGGAAGCCTTACGACTTTTTGGCCTCACTGGACACTGGACATGGGCCCGTAGAGTATTTAAACTGAAATAGAAGTAATATATCAAAATGGATGAAAATAAGGCACTTGTGGTCTTCCAAAACAAGAAAATAAGGCGGATTTGGCATAATAATGAGTGGTTTTTCTCAGTTGTGGACATAGTTGAAGCACTAACTGAGAGTAAAGATCCTGGAATTACTGGAAAGTCCTTAAACACAGGCTGGTTAAGGAAGGAAGCCAGGTGGTTACAAAATGTAACCAACTGAAATTGCCCGCTTCTGATGGAAAGTATTACGGAACCGACTGTGCAAGCACAGAAACACTATTTAGGCTCATTCAGACCATTCCTTCCCAAAAAGCCGAACCTTTCAAGCTTTGGCTTGCCAAAGTTGGCTACGACCGCGTTAAGGAGATAGAAAATCCTGAACTAATCCAGAAGCGAATGAAGGAGATTTATAAGGCAAAGGGCTATTCGGATGTCTGGATTGAAAAAAGAATCAGAGGTATAGCAGTAAGAGACGAACTTACTGATGAATGGAAAGTACGAGGAGTGAAGGAAGGCCGCGAATATTCTATATTAACCGCTGAAATATCAAAGGCAACTTTTGGTCTGACGCCTTCAGAATACACAAAATATAAAGGCCTACAAAAGGAAAATCTCAGGGACCACATGAATGATCTTGAGCTTATATTTACCATGTTGGGTGAGGCATCCACGACTACAATAGCAAGAAGCAATGATGCGCGAGGCTTTGGACAGAATAAAGAAGCCGCAACTGAAGGAGGAACAGTAGCCGGAATTGCCAGAAAGGAGCTTGAGCAGAGAAGCAGAAAGCCGGTTGCCAGCAAAGACAATTATCTTGATATGCCTGAAAAAATAAAAAGGAAACTGTTGAAATAGCCTTGATGACGAGCCATATAAAGCAGTTCACCGTGATGTCGCGTATCTTAAAGACACTGGCCTTCTCAAAATCCGCACCAAAGACAAGAAAAAATTGCCATACCTTGATGAAGCGATACGGATACCTGCGTTTGGGTGAATAGGATACACAAAAAGTGCTCAGAGACTTATAGAATGCTTGATTTTTATCTTGACTTTCTTCCCTTTTCAATCCTTAACAAAGAAGCAGGGCTTCCCAAAAGGAGCACGGAAGAGCCAGCCTTCACTCTCATTTTGAGAGGAATGTCGACTTCAAATCCTGCCTTGTTTTTCACGCCAACGATGACTGCGCCGAAGTTCTGTAGTATTTGGGCCTTGGTCTGGCCTGCCAGAGCCTTGCCAACCTTGACTTCCTTCATTATCATGCCCTCGCTTCCCGGGGTGCTGAAAAAGCCGGTAAGCAATTCCTGCTCTTCAGCAGGCTTTGCCACGAGCTTCGCAACAGCAGCAATCACAAGCGCAACAGAGGCGATTATCAAGGCTGCAGTGAAAAGCTTGCCGGCAGTGGAAAGGCCTGCTGGAATGCCCACAGTGGCCATGACGGAAACTGTTGACAGGAATGCATCAGGAAGCTGCATTTTTTCAATGAGAGCATAGCCAAAGGTGCCTATGCCAATTATAGCAGCAAGCGCAGCCAAAATCTTACTCAAGATGAAAACACCCCTTTTTTTTGTTCCCTGCCTCTAAGCTTTTGGCGTAATGAAGCCGGTTTATTAATGTTTTTGTTTTCATCATACTTTTTTCCACCTGACTCCTTCAGGAGTGTCATCAAGCTGGATGCCTCTTTGCAGCAGCTGAGCGCGAATCTTGTCTGCCTCAGCGAATCTTTTTTCCTTCCTTAGAGATTCGCGCTGGTCAATAAGCTTCTGGACATCGCGGCCGAGCTTTCCCTCACTGCCGAAGTCAATCACGCCAAGGACAGAATCAAATTTTTTCAACAACTTCAAAACTGCCGCTGCTGAGGACTTGTTCAAAGTGCCACTGTCAATATGATGGTTAATGCCCTTCACGAGCTCAAACACTGCTGCCAGCGCCTCGCTGATGTTCAGGTCATTGTCCATTGCGGCTTCAAACGCCTTTTCAGCAGCAGAGATTTCGTTCTTTAGCAGGACGCTTTTTTTATTGGTTATCTTGACATCACGCAGCTTCCTCACCAGCTCGTTGAGTCTATCGATGGAGGCCTTGGCTGCGTCAATGCCCTCGAAAGTGAAATTCAACTGCTGCCCATAGTGCGTTGACAGCAAAAGATAGCGGACTGCAATGGGGGAATAACCTTTAGACAGGACATCGCGCAAGGTGTAGAAGTTGCCCAGAGACTTTGACATTTTCTGGCCGTTGACCAAGAGCCACTCATTGTGAAGCCAGTAGTTGACAAACTTTTTCCCTGTGTAGCCCTCTGACTGGGCAATCTCATTCTGATGGTGGGGGAAAATCAGGTCAATCCCGCCGCAATGAATGTCGAAAGTCTTGCCAAGGTTCTTGATGGACATGGCAGAGCATTCAATATGCCAGCCCGGCCTGCCTTTCCCGATTTCGGTATTCCAAAACACGTCGCCATCGGCTGCATCGTAAGCCTTCCACAGCGCGAAATCCTGGACATCATCCTTGGCATATTCATCCTTCTTGACCCTGCCTGATGCGCCAGCCTTGAGCTTATTGAGGTCTATGTTTGCCAGCTTGCCGTAATCCCTGAACTTGCGGATGTTGTAGTAGATTGAGCCATCCTCGCCCTTGTACGCAAGGCCCTTTTCCATCAGGGACTTTGCCATTGCAACCATCTCGTTAATGTATTCTGTTGCCCTCGGATACTTGTCAGCCGGCAAGATATTGAGAGATTCAAGGTCCTCAAAAAATGCTTTTTCGTAGCGGCTGCAAAACTCCTTAAGGCTGATGCCTTCCTTCTGGCTGTCGCGGATTGTCTTGTCATCAACATCGGTAATATTCATGACGTGCTTTACCTTGTAACCCTTGTAGAGAATGTAGCGCTTCAGCAAGTCCACAAAGACGTAAGCCCGGTAGTTGCCGATGTGCGGGTAGTTGTAGACCGTGGGGCCGCAACTATAGACGCCAACAGACTTGGCCTTAAGTGGCTTGAATGGTTCATTCTTGCGGGTGAGCGTGTTGTGGAAGGTAAGCATTGATTCAGTCTTGCCTGGCGGGCTTTTAAATATTGCTGTAATGCCGAGGCTTGTGGATAAACCTTAAAAAACAAACCTCGCCCCCAAAGCGCCAATGGCTGGTTTTGTATACCTGGGAAGAACGCCCACGCAAGCAGGAATTGGCTACCGGGTGGTCCATTTTGCGCCAAGAATGGCAACCCGAGCCAACCTGGAAGACGCTGTTTTTGCAGCATTCATCAAGAGGATTGACGAAAAAGTTGAATTCCCGTCACAGTTCAACAGCGTCAGAACAGAACAGCGCAGAATTGGAAACCTTGAGCTCGCAGTCGTTCATTCAGAACTCACACATTATGATGAGCTCAGGCCGTCAAGGTCAGCAAACTCGGGAGCACTTTACGCAGGTCATCTACTCAGGGAAGGAGAGCAAACTGGCCTTCTCCTGCAATACCTGCCAAGAGGGGCAGCCACAACAGCCCACCTGCACTCCCACCAGGAAGGCTATTTCAGGTTATTTGGATTGGCGTTTGCCTACGGGCTCAACGGAGACGCCAAGCCCGGCGAAAAAGCTCCGGAAATCCAGCTTGGAAGTGGAAGAAGGCAAAATAATGCCCTGATAGTTGCAGGCAATACCTGGCATCCCTTAAAGGGAGGAGAAGATTCTTTGATTGTCATTGCTGCAGACCGCAGCATAGTGGAAGACCAGGTATATGGCACGAGAAACAACCACCACAGAAGCATGTCATTCAAAGACTTTGCAAAAATGTATGATACCTCGGGTCAGCCAGCTTTTTAAGATTTAGGCTTCTCACACACAAAAAACGCGTGATCCTTCTGCAACGGGCTCAACAAGCGGTAGTCAATGACAGTCAGCTTTTTCTCAAGCTCCTTCTTGGCCACAAGGAAAATGCCCTGCGGATTCTGGAGGACGTCAACGCTTCTCGCTTTCAAAGCAAGCAAGCCAAAGCCGCCCGGCTTCAGCAGCACATTGCAGTTCTTGAGAAAGATGTCAACTTGGTTGCGCTGGGCAACATCCTGGTATACGACATCAACAGCCCCAGTAATGCCGCAGTATAACTCCGGATGGTTGGCGTCAGCAAGCAAGGGCAGGATGTTCTTCCTTTTCTCGGCAACGAAAACAAGGTCCCTCACAACCCTTGGGGCAAAGTCAACTGCAAAAACAATGCCCTCAGAGGCAATATCTGAAACGAATGAGGGAGTGTAGCCGTGGGCAGCGCCGAGATAGAGAACTTTTGAATCTTTCCTTATTGGCAGCTGCGGAAGCCCCTTCACGATGGCTGCTGCCAACTTGCTGCGGAGAGGATTCCAGCCGCGGTATTCCCTGCTGTCGACAGTAACAAGGTCCTCGTCAAATAACTTGTCTCCCGTAGCCCCGGAATTTAAAGTATACAACCTCCTGTTTTCCTCAAACACGCCTGGAAAGACCTGCCTCATCTGCCCAGCCTCTCCCTAATTTCAGCAAGAAGCCTGTCGCCGACAAACTCGCCCTTGAAAAAATCAACCCTCGAAGCAATGGAAATCTTGTCAGCAAGAATCTTGGCAACCCTTCCCTGCTGCTGCTTCGGGGCCGAGGTAACAAGAGGATGACTGTGCAGGACGCCAACCTTCGGAGGCCTCTGCTTCTTGTCTTTCAGATGCTTGAACAAGGCCTGCTCAGCACCCAAAAGCTGGATTGTGGAAGAAGGCAGCATAGCCAACCTTTGGAGAGAGCCGGCTTCGGCCAAAAGCCCTGCGCCCGTGGAAGCGCCGGCAACGGCAGCAATATTAGGACAGTGTCGCTTCATTAGAATTTCAACGTATGCGGCAATGCCCTTTCGCATTTCATAAACTTCCTTCAACTGAGCGGCAAATGAAAGAATCATCCGAATATCGGCCTTTTCAAGACCTGCGCCCATAGTTTCCTTCACCTTGAATTCCTCAAGAAGCTCATCCTTGCCCTTGCCGATAATGGCCTGGACGAACTCCTCGTGACTGCCAATCTGCCTCGAAGCCTCGGGGCAGTAAAGCTCATACCACTCCCTAAGGCGCTTTACCAGCAGGCTTGCAGCCTTGTTCATCTCACTGATTGCGGATGAGGACTGGATAATGAGATTGTCATCGCCCACTGAGGCGGCCACGGCTTTTATAGTGAAACTTATGACCAGCTCGCGCAGCTTTACGCTTTCACCCTCGGCAGCAGCAGAGGCCAATGCAAGCTTCTTGACGTCCTGCGAAAAGGCAACGCCGTCAATTTTCTCATTCTTCGAGCCGAGAATAACCACAGACTTGCCTTCAGAGATAGCCTTCCTCGCCACAGCCTTTTCCTCAGGCAGCCACTCGCCCTTCATCAGGCCGCGGATGGCATTTTCAGGAGCCTTGATTCTCTGCAGAAGCCTGAGATTGCCGTCGAAAATCAAGATGGACAAAGGAGTGGAATAAACAAAAATGGCCTCGCTGGGCCTTGCGGCAGATTCCTGCTCACGGGAGTCTTTCATCAGTAAACTGGCAACCGCAAAGGTTAATAAAGATTTCCACAATTCCAAATCGCATGATATCGCGCTACAACAGGCAAGATCTGGTGATTGGCAAAAAAGCGCAACAGACGCTGCTAAAATCAACCGCGGTAATAGTTGGAATGGGCGCACTGGGAACAGTGGCTGCCGAAATATTGGCAAGGGCAGGAATTGGCAAAATAGTGCTTGTTGACCGCGACATTGTTGAGCTTACTGATTTGCAGCGGCAACTGCTCTATGACGAAGGCGATGTCGAAAAGCCAAAAGCTTCGGTGGCCGCGAAGAAAATCAGGAAAATCAACTCCTCAATCCTTGTTGCTGCCGCGGCTAACGACATCGACCACAGAAATATCGCGGCCATCGTCGGAAAGCCTGACATACTCCTGGACTGCACCGACAACCTGGAAACAAGATTCCTGGTAAATGAATACTGCCTGAAGAACAGACTGGCCTGGGTGCACGCAGCCGCAATAAGGGAAACCGGGCAACTCGCTGCCTTTGACTTCCGCACCAGCAACAAAGCGCCCTGCTACGCCTGCATCTTCGGAAAATCTTCCGCTGAAGGAACTTGCGACACGGTAGGCGTCCTGGCTGCCGCAACAGCAACAATTGCGGCACTCCAAGCCAACGAAGCCATAAAGCTGCTGATTGGAGAAACTGGAGAAGTAAAGCTGCTCAGGTTAAATGTCCGGAACAATGAGCTGATAAAACTGGCTGCCCGGAAGAATCCCCGATGCCGCAGCTGCAAAGGCAACCACGAATACCTGGCCGGCAAAAAATCGGTTGCTACAGTCTCAATGTGCGGCAAAAATCTCTTCCAGGTGAAAGGCAAAGAAGTGGACCTGAAACACTTGAAACTGCGGCTGCAAAGGACAGGTGAAAGCATTGCTGACTTTGGCGAGTGCATAAGCTTCAGGAACATCACGCTATTCAGGGATGGAAGGGCTCTCGTTAAATCTGAAACAATGGAAAAAGCCAAATCAGCTTATGCAAGGCTCATAGGTGCCTGACTTTCCTTTCCCCGAGATGACGCTTAGCCTTGCGATTCCGCCCTTTCTCAAGGCTCCTGAACAGCACGCCAAGCGCCCTGTCAGCGCCAGAAGCCCTGTAAAAGCCAACCTTGGGCTCAAAATAATGGACGACGGCAAAAAGCACAACCAGCAACAGCAACAGCAAGAGTGCCGCAATAACAGCATACGCGTCTATCGTGAGATTCGTGTAAATGAAAACTATTGAAAGATAAGCCGTGAAGTTAACAGCAAGCGGAGAGGATATATCAAATGCAAACCACTTCGGAACAAGGTGGAAAAAGTCCGTGTAAAAAATCAGCAGGCCGCTAAAGCCCACAACAACAGCAATAACGGTCTTTGCAGTGTTAAGCAGAAAAACATCCCAAACAGATGATAGCTGCGCCCCGCCATAAACCTGCCGCACGAGATCAAGGGAAACAAAAACCAGGACAAGGCTGTTCCCCACAGCAGTATTCCAGCCAAGCTCCTCGCTTCGATACCGCCCAAAATAAAACTCCATCATCAGGAGCGTAATGACAAGAGGCAATGTAATCCAAAGCATTCCCGGATTGCTGAAAGGAGCCGCAACAACATCAACAAACCTCTCCCAAATCGATGGAATGACATTATGAATAAAATACTGAGTGCTCATCGGAGAACTTGCGACTGCACTGGCTGCAAACAGCATTTTTCCCTCTTTTTTCAAAACAAACAGGACTAAGCCCTGACTTCCCTTATCTTAAACTCAGAAGCCGGCCTCTTCAACTCCCGAAGCCAAAGAAGGCCAACCTTGATAAGCTCCTTGTTGAAAGCATCAGAAAGGCGATAAGTCTTCTTGTAAAGGTCATAATCAATCATCCCCATACTCTTCATCGGAGTCAAAATGCGGTCATAGAACTGCCTTTTATTGTAGGAAAGCTTAACCTTCTTGCCCTCGTAGCCGCTCTCATCAATCTCAGTAACAAGCTGGCCATCGTGAAGCTTCGTGGCAAAGAAAGACATTTCAGTCTTGTTCAGCTCATTGTTCTTTTCCTTCATCGTCTTGATAAGAACCTTGGCAACAATCTTCTGCTGGGTAGTAGCGAAAACTACCTCGAAGATATCCTCAGGCATATGAAACTGGTCAAAGAGTATTACCATATCACTAACCTTCCTTTCCTACCCCACCAACCAGAAGTGAAAGACAGAGCCCACTATATAAACGTTACGCTTTCCCATACTGATATGGTAATCCAACACCTTGAGGGAAATTATTAATACTGCCGGCAATATTCCGCCAAAAATGGGACTTACAGCTTCAGAGTACAAAAACATAAGGGACGAGCTGCTCGCATCCGAAACACCATTCTTTCTCTTCCACGATGACCCCGACGGCCTCACGTCATTCCTGCTCCTGAAGCGCTTCATCGGAAAAGGAAGGGGAATGATGGTAAAAGCAGAGCCAAACGTCAATGACCGCTTCCTGGCAGCAGTAAAAAGCAACAAGCCCGACACCGTGTTTGTACTCGACGTTGCACTAATGCAGCAGTCCTTCGTCGACACAATCAAAAGCCACACCTTCGGGGTAAAAAACATAGTCTGGATAGACCACCACCAGCCAGTTTCGCTTAATGGGGTGCAATACTTCAACCCGCGCATTCATTCCCCCAAGAACAACCCGCCAGCAAGCTACCTCTGCTACAAGACAGTGGCTGCAGAAAGAAAGGAAGACCTTTGGCTCGCAATGATAGGCATAGTAAGCGACTGGCACATGCCCGAATTCGCCGAGGAATACATAAAAGAATACCCTGACCTGCTGCCTAAGAGAATGACCGCAGAAGAGGCACTATTCACAACACCCCTCGGAAAACTTGGAAGGATACTCTCATTCATGCTGAAAGGGCCAACATCAGAAGCGCACGCCTGCATCCGCGCACTGGAAAAAATAAAAGACCCGCACGAGATACTGGAGCGGACAACAGGACCCGGAAAGTTCATCCACAACAAGTTCAAGGCCATCAACAACGAGTACGAAAAGCTGCTCGTTGCCGCAAAAGAGGCGGCCAATGCGAGCAGCGACAAGAAGTTCCTCATCTACACTTACAAGAGCCAGCAAAGCTTTTCAGGAGACCTCGCGAACGAACTGCTGTTCCTATACCCAGACAGGATACTTGTGGTTGGCAGGGAAAGGCAGGAAGCCTATATGCTCAGCTTCCGTGCGCGAAACGTTCCAGTGCTGCCTGGACTGAAAAAGGCACTGGTCGGCATAGACGGCTACGGAGGCGGACACGAAAACGCCTGCGGAGGCTCAGTCAACAAGAACGACTTTGAAAAATTTGTTGAACAGTTCAAGGCACAGTTCTAGTTACCTGTTCTCGATCGGTGTAATAGCATAGGAAGTTTTATATATTACAATTTATTACAAACGTAATATGATTGTTTTTGATTCGTCTACGCTTATACTCTTGACGAAGATTGAGCTAATAAACCCTGTCCTGAACGATTATAAAGGGGACGCCTTCATTGCGGAAGCTGTTAAGGCTGAGACAACTGCCAAGGAAGCCTTTGACGGTTCAATAATAAAACGGCTGGTTGAAACAGGCAAAATAAAGGTCAAGAATGCAGAAGGAGCTGAGACTGCAAAACTGATGGATGATTTCAGGCTGGACAAGGGCGAAGCAGAAACAATAACCCTGGCACTGAGGCTCAAAAACAGCTTAGTAGCCACCGATGACAAAAACGCCATTAAGGCATGCAAGGTAGTAAGAGTAGATTTTGCAACAGCAATGGACTTTTTAATCAGGGCAAAGGAAAAAGGCTTATTGGACGTTGAAATGTCATTGGCGATGCTTGAAAAGCTCACGAAATTTGGGAGATATGCACAGGGAATAGTGAAAGATTCCAAAGCTAAACTAATTGGAGGAAAGTAAAATGGACAAAACACTTAGCGTAAGGATTGGAAAGGAGGACTATGACTTTGTCAAGGGATTTGCTAATGAAAACAAGGAAGAAATTTCCAAAGCCGTGAGAGTTTTAGTTGACAAAGGCAGATTGATGCATGCCATAGAAAGCTACAGGAATGGAAAAGCGTCTCTTGGAAGAGCTGCCAAGCTGGCAGGAGTTTCCATAAGCGAAATAATGGACCTTTTGGCAGAGTTTGGCGTGAAGAGCAATGTTGAAGTCGAAGATTACCTAGAAGGCTTGAAAAACTTAAGAAAACAATGGTAAGTCAGCTTTTCTCAAAACTCAGAGCTAGCGAGTTAATGCAGTACCGCTTGCCGCCCTTGTCGCGGGGGCCGTCGTCGAAAACGTGGCCAAGATGGGAGCCGCAACGCTTGCACATCACCTCAATCCTGCGCATGCCGAAGCTGTTGTCGTCCTGCGTCTTGATGCTTCCCGCGTTGGCCGCGAAGAACGCAGGCCAGCCGCAGCCGCTATCGTACTTCGTATCTGAATTAAACAGCACGCTGCCGCAGGCAGCGCACTTGTAGCTGCCACTGTCAAAAAGCGCGTCGTATTTGCCGCTGAAAGGCGCCTCGGTGCCCTTCTCGCGAAGGACGCGGTACTGCTCTGGAGAGAGCTTCTTTTTCCATCCTGATTCGGTTTTTTCCATCTTGAGGCGTATGCGCATTCACTTTTTAATAAGCTTCCCGCAAAAATTTTTAAATAAATGGCTCCCTTTATCAAAAATGCATTCTGGACTTGGCGCTGCACTTCTTTACACTGTCCCTGAAAACAGGCTCATCTTGTCCTGGGAAGGCTGGCCACTGACGCTTGCAGCACTATACGAGAGGCATATGGGCATAATGCGCCGCATTCAAAATGGCGACAACAGTTGCCTGGAACTCACAGTTTCCTCTTTAGGCCAGAAGGCTGCTTCAGACGGGGCTGTCAGGGTAGACCTGGCAATAAACGGATCTTCCATTGACCTGAGAGAGGCAATCGCAGCTTATACGACTAAAGCAGGCATCCCACAGATGGTCTCAGGCCTGGCAGAGAACCCTTTTAACTTATCGAATACGGTGAGACAAGAAATGACCCGCGTTCTTCAGCAGTTTGGGTTTTCCTTGAACACAAAAGCGCTTGGGCTTGGCTACGCAGTGACTAGAACAGATTGAATCTCACGCGTGGTGAAAGATAATCTTATACTCGGAAAAGTCCCTAAGCCTGTAAGTCCTTGTCTGAAACGTTTCCAGTCCCAAAATCATCCCTTTGTCTTCTTCTGCTGCTGATACAGCCCCTCAACATCCTCAAGGGTGTTTATGTCATCCACGCCTTTCTCGTCAGTGCGGTTGCGGATAACCCTGGGGAAACGCAGCGCATAGCCTGATTCGTATGTTGGGCTTTTCTGGATTTCCTCGTAGGCAACTTCCAGGATTATTTTCGGCTTAACCTTCACGTAGCGGCCTTCCTGCTCTTGAATTAGTGGCCTTAGAAGCTCTGTGACTTCATCAAAGCTGAAGCCTTCCTCGCGCTTCTCCTTCAAGCCGGTTGAGACTTTCCCAATCTCCAGGAGCTTTCCGCCATCGTGCCTGCAGGCAAGGTAGTAGCTGCTGAGCCACTTTGCGCGCTTGCCCTCGCCCCACTCGGCAGCCACAATGACCAGGTCAAGATTTTCCATCACCTTCTTGTACTTCAGCATATAGCCCACCCTGGCTCCGGGCTGGTATGGAGCGTCAAGCTTCTTTATCATCAGGCCCTCGGTGCCATCGGCCTTCGCTTTCCTGAAAAACTTCTCAATTTCAGACTCGGATGCTGACACAATGGATGTTGAAATCTTCAGGTTCCCAGGCTCAGGCCGAACCATTGACTCAACCAGCAACCTTCTCTTATGGAATGGCTCTGCCGTGAGGTTCTTCCCATCGTGGCTGATAATGTCAAAAACGTTAACTTCCACGGGAAGCTCCATCATTAGCCTTTCAATGTCATACTTCCGCTTTATCCTCTGCGAAATGTCCTGGAAAGGAACATACTTCCGCGTTTTGGGATCGTAGCCGACTGCCTCAGTGTCAAGAATGTACCTGTCTCCCTTGACGCATTTTTTCAGGTAATCCACAACTTCCGGGAACTGGGCAGTGACGTTTTCCAGGCGCCTGGTATAAAGCCAGAAATCATTCCCGTTGCGGTGGCACTCCAGCCTGAAGCCATCGTACTTGTACTCGCACTGGGCTGGCCTGCCAACGGCATCAAGGGCTTCCTTAACAGTGTCAACTTTCAAGGCAAGCATAACCTTTATTGGATTTCCTATCTTTACTTCAACCTTGTCGAGGCCGACAACTCCCTCTGTCTTTGCTTTCCTGGCAACAACCGCAAAGTCATTTGTTAAGTCATATGCCGCCTGGATTTTTGCCAATAGCTCGTTATACTCCTCCCTGGCTTCTGCCGTTGCCTTGCCATCCTGTTCCATTACCTCGGCGGCAACCTTGGGAAAGTAAGCCCACGCAATTGAATCCCTGAGTATGCCAGCCCCGGTGCCCACCCTAAGCTGCCCAAGAACAGTCCGGGTTACGTAGCGAGCCTCCACTCCGCGGGCTGAGCTGAGAAGCTCTGCGATGAGCTGAAGCTTCCTGTCAACGCTTCCAGAGCCGGTGAGGTCAGTCAGCCTGCGAAGATTGTCAAAGACTTTTTTCACCGTAAGCTCTGTTGAGGAAAGCGTTGCCTGCCTCTTGGTCCTAATCAGCAACTCTGCAACCTTGCCAAGGTCACCAGACCTTGCCCACTCCCTCTCAATGGCTGCTAACGGGGAGCCGGAAGCCAGGCTTATTGCCTTCACGACAAGCTGGTTGGCAACGCCAATCTCGCGCTCATCATAAGCAGGGAAAACCCTTCCCTGCACAAGAAGGATGACTGGCTCAATCTCCTCAGCAGAGGCCTTCCTCAGAAACTCAGACAGGAACCTTGTCTTCTCAAGCCTCTTCGAAGTGCTGTCAAGCTGCTCGTAAAGGGCGACAAGTTCAGAGTATTTCATCACGAAAACTGCGGCAATCCAGCTTTAAATAGTTTTATTCCATGCAACTGGGCAACCGCAATGTTTTTTAAGCTGCGGCAAAATGCATGGCAAATTGAAAAGAGGCAAGAATGAGTTATTCTATGTTTTATGACATCGGAATAGCAGTCGCGGCTGCGACCGCCCTGGCCATAATCTTCAACCTATTGAAGCAACCCACCATCCTAGGATTCATAATCGCGGGCCTGCTAATCGGCCCAGTATTCGGCGTGGTGAAAGACAAGGCACTGCTTGGCAATTTCTCTGAGCTGGGAATTGCACTCCTGCTTTTCATCATAGGGATAGAGCTTGACATCAAAAGGATAAGGCAGCTCGGAATAACTTCCCTGGCGGTCGGCTTCCTACAGGTTGTGGTGACAACAGTCATAAGCTACTTCGTGGCCCTCGCCGTTGGCTTTTCACAGCTTCAGGCAGCTTACATCGGCCTGATAGTAACATTCTCAAGCACAATGGTGGTCGTAAAGCTTCTCTCAGACAAGAACGAGCTTGACTCACTCCACGGCGAGCTTGTGCTCGGCATACTCCTGGTTCAAGACCTCCTGGCAGTATTCGCCATGGCACTGCTTACCACCGTGGGCAATTTCAGCGCTGCCGCCCTGGCAAAAATAGCAGGCGAAGGGGCAGTTCTAATCGCAAGCGCTCTCGTTGCAGGCTATGCGCTCAACAAGGTGCTAAAATACGCGGTAAGGTCCAAAGAGCTGCTTTTCATATTCGCCCTGTCAGTCTGCATGATATTCGCGGCTTGGGCAGCATTCCTTGATTACTCGCTGGCAATTGGCGCCTTCATAGCCGGAATAATACTCGGCAACACGCAATACAACTACGAGATAGCGGGAAAAGTCAAGCCGCTAAGGGATTTCTTCCTCACGATATTCTTCGTAAGCCTCGGGATGCAGCTCACCCTTGACAACTCAAATGGCCTGCTGGTAAAGACCGCCGCAGCTGCCATACTGGTGGTAGTGCTAAAGCCAATCATCACTTTCATTATAACGAAACTCCTGAAGTTCGGCAACAGGACCGCCCTGCTGGCATCAATCCAGCTGGGCCAGGTGAGCGAATTCTCCCTCATCCTGGTTGCCGCTGGCATATCGCTGGGCCACATAGGCAACGAGTTCTTCTCAATCACGGCATTCCTGGCAATGATAACCTTCGCACTGACAGCATACGCAATCAAGTTCGACAACAAGATATACTCTGCCTTAAGCCCGTTCCTCCGAACATTTGAAAAACTCTCCAAGAAGGAGGAACACCTCACCAGCCTCCCCCCGAAGCTCAAAGGACACGTGATAATCTTCGGCGTATACAAGATGGGAGGCGAAATAATAAAGCTTCTCAGACAGAAAAAAGAAAAATTCGTCGTCGTGGACTATAACCCTGAAAAGACGAGAGACCTCATCAAACACGGAGTCAACTGCATCTGCTCTGACATGGGCAATTGGGACATTGACGAAATGCTGCACTATCCGGATGCCAGGGCAATAGTTTCAACTATCCGCGACAAGGACAATAACCTTGCCCTAATAAGCAGAATAAGGAGTTCCGGCTCCAAGGCGTCCATAATAGCAGCAGCCTTTTCTGAAGAAGAAGCCTCGGAACTTTACAGGAAAGGGGCCGACTTTGTAATGCTGCCAGACCAGATGGCCGGAGAGCACATAGTTTTCAACCTGCTCCCAAAAAAGCCACAGGCACTGAGAAAGCTCGCAGGAAAGGGCGGGAAACTGCCGAGATAAGATAAAGTTAATAAATGCAGCAAATCAAGGAAAAGCTATGGATGTTTTTGAAGCATTAAAGGCGCGAAGAAGCATAAGAAAATACCTTGACCTGCCAGTGGAATGGGACAAGGTAGGAAGCGTCCTTGAAGCAGGGCGGCTTGCCCCATCCTCGGGCAATTTACAATCGTGGAAATTCATAGTCATAAGGGACATCAACAAGAAAAAGCTCATTGCAGAAGCTTGCGCGCAGCAGTACTGGATGGAGCAAGCACCGGTCCACATAGTCATTGTTGGAGTTTTCGCCAAGTACCAAAGATTCTTCGGTGACCGCGGAAAGGACCTCTACGTAATCCAGGACTGTGCAATTGCAGCAACGCAAATGATGCTCGCAGCCCACGCCCTCGGACTTGGAAGCTGCTTCGTGAGCGCCATAAACGAGGATAAAATTGGCGAAATAATCCTGATAAGGGGCGGGGCAAGGCCCCTCGGAGTCCTCACGCTCGGCTACCCGGCGGAGCAGCCAAAAATGCCACTGAGATACAGGCTCGAGAACATCGCATATCTGGAGACAGACGCCGGAAGGGCTTACGTGCACGGCTACGGGCCCGGAAGGATAGCAGACCTAGATGACACATTCACGAACTGGCGCTTCGCAGAGAGGGGCATAAAATACGTGAAGGAAGCTGCCAAGGACATAGACCGGGCAACGACAGAAAAAAGAAAAGGCTTCCTCGGAAAGCTAATGGAAAAGACAAAGCGCAAGAAGCCAACATAGACTAAATGGCTTAGTAGAAAATCTGTAGTTTCGCTGCCTTCGGTCGTTGCCATGACTCACTTTCTCCTCACCTACGGTTCCCGTGGTGGGGGAAAGTGATCTTGGTGTCAGCCAAGACGAAGGCAGGTGGAAGACATTTTCTACAGAACCAAACTAAAGCGCATCTGACTGCGAGGACTTCCTTGCCTTCACCGCGAAGAAGGCAACCAGGATGCCAATGATGATTCCAGCAACCATTGATGCCTTCTGAATGTCAGAACGGCTCAGCTTCCTCTTCGGCTTTTTCACCTCATCCCCTGTTGAGGCTTCACTACTCTCTGCTGCAGCCTCCTTAACCTCACCAGGTTCAGCTGCTTGCCGTGCCTCTTCCTGCCGCGGCAGCGAGGGGGAGGCAGGCTGAGAAGCGACTTCTGTTACTTTTAACGGCAGCACGCCCTGCTCAACAAGCTCCTGGCCATAAACAGTATAATACTTTATCGCGCCTGTCAAGTTGCCAGATTGGGCTGCTGGCTTGAACTCAAAGCTTCCGTGGCCAAGGCTTGTTATGCTCCCGGAACTGAAAACGTCGCTCCCTCCAAAAGCGGCAGAAACATTGAAAATTTCCATATTCGAGGGATTGACCACGTCAGCCAAAACCCTTCCTGAAGTGTTATCGAACTTAATAAGCCTGAAATAAGGGGCGGGCAAGGTGGTGTTCAATGGAATCGCCGAGCTCGAAGACTGGGAAAAGCCGTTGTGAATCCAAGTGGCATTGACCAATACAGAATAAACGCCCACAAGAACAGCCTCAGAACCCACCAGAAAATCCAGGCTTCCATTAAGGCTGGTAAGCTTGTCGCCGTAAGACATCACAAGGCCGCCGTTCCCCCTGGTTGCAGTGGCATCCCTAGAAATCAAGGAGGATTTCGCCGCAGCCGGGATTAAAGACGCAAAAATAAAGGAAGAAACATATTCCTTTGAGGAGATGTTAAACGTAATGTTGAACTTCTGCCCCAGAGAGAGCTGGCCAGGGAAAGTTGCATTGGCAGAAACCACCAAGTCCTTCACAACCACGGCAAAAGAAGCTTCCACCTTCTCCCTCTTTATCGCGTCAAACTCAACACTTGACAAAAGAAAGTAGCTTCCAGGCGCCAATGCCCTGAGCTTGTAATTGCAGTGCTTTACCCCGCCATCCACGATTTCAGTGTTCATCAGCAACGAATTGCCCGAGAGCTCGCAGGGCTGGTCAGGCAGCTCTATTATCGCAAAACCCGAAGGCACAGACTCAGAAAAATAAGCCGAGCCAGATGCCGTGCCTGAATTTGTCACGTTGACATAAACAATTGTTTCCTCACCAACCTCAAGACTGTTTTTCTCAGCATATTTTGAAACCTTTATGTCTGGCGCAAGGCGGCTGAGCTTTATGGTAAACTCATAGACCTCAGGCACATCAAGAGTGTTATTATAGCGAAGGAACTTTGCCCCATCGTAGCAGCCCTCAAAAGACTTGCTCCTGGAGCAGCTCTGATTCTCAATGCCAAAGCCCTCGCCAGCAATCTCAACAACGACCCTGTCAAGAGGCGCAACAGAAGATATGGTGAATTTCTCGCCCCCGGATGCGGCGTACCCGTAGCCAGCAAGCACACCCCCGCTGAAAATCTGGGTATCAACAGCAGAAGCAACGCCTGAAAAAGCAAGGAAGCAAAACAAAACAACTGCGACTGCCAGCCACACCTTTTTATTTGGCATGGCCGAGCCTTAAGTTTGGACATATTTAAGCCTATCGCGAAGCCTTCAGGCTCTCGGAAAGAGAAGCCTCATCAACCGGGTCAACAAGCTCAGACATCGCCCTCAGGCCCTGCAAGAGGCTGCTCCTGTCACAAACCTTATTATGGAGAAAAGGCTTCAGGACCCACTTGTCCTCGCTAGAGGAAAACGGGTTGATGAAAACAAGAAACAGGCTGCTGTTGACCACAAGGCTGTCCCACACAGCGTAAACCTCCTTGATGTTCTGCTCATTGCTAAGCGAAATGACCATCGAAGGCTTCCTTGCCGCGCCGAGCAGGACAACCCCTGACAGGGAAGGCGCGATAAGGCAATCGGAAGAAGTCCCGTCATTGTTCTCAATGACAAAGCCGAAGTCAGCATCCTTAACGCGGGAAATTTTTTTCTGGATATCCCTATGCCTAACATAATTCAATGCCCATTCCTTCAGGGCATCAAAAACAATGCCTGCCATTGCCACCGTAAATACCAGAATGTTTTTAAAGATTTCCGGCAATTTCCGCAGCATGGCGGGGGAGGAGGAAGTAGGCCAGGTAATCTCAGGCGAGTATGGCAAAATCCTGGTGAGACAAAAATCCGGGGCCAAGCTGGAAATAGGCGAACTTCTCATTGCGGAAAACCCAGATGGCAAGATACTCCTCCAGCTCATTGACCTCCTTTACGGCTCACAGCTTTCACAGCAAAGCCTTGAGCTGATATCCGGAATAAAGCTCGAAGGCGAAACAGACCTTGAACTGCTGGACAAGGACCTGAGAAGCTATAACCTTGCCGTCTTAAAACCCCTTATGGCGATAAACGGCCTGGAAGCGGCAACCTGCAAGGCACTACCGCCCTTTTTTTCAAAGATAAGGAGAATAAAGCCCGAAGACCTGACCTTCCTCACAGAGCCCTCCTCGCAACTGCTGCTTGGAAAAATAAGGTCAGGCTCCAGCCCAGTTGACTTCGACGTGAAAATAGATGGCGAAAAGGCACTATCACACCACATCCTGATTGCAGCCCAAACAGGAAAAGGAAAATCAAACCTCGCCTCCTGCCTATTATGGGACCTGGCGCAAACAGAATACGCAGGCGTACTGGTCCTTGACCCGCACGACGAATACTACGGCAGGAACAAGCCCGGCCTGAAAGACTTCCCGGAAACAGGGAAAGTTGCTTACTACACCCCAAACAGCCCACCGCAGGGAGCAAAAACACTGAAGATAAACCTCAGGCACGTCCGGCCCTGGCACTTCAACGGCATAATAGACTGGTCCGACCCGCAAAGGGAAGCACTCGACTACTACGGCAGGAAGCACGGCAGCAAATGGATAGAAGCAATCCTCAGGGAAAAGCCAATAAATGGCGACGGCAAGATGCCTGTGCCATTCCAGGAAGGCACGCTTATCGTGCTGAAAAGAAGGCTTTGCTCACTGCTGGATATCGAGGAAGAAAACGGCGAAATATACTGCAATGGCATCTTCGACCTCGAAGCTGGAATTTCAACAATATCAGACGTTCTCGACAGCCTTGAGGAAGGAAAAACAGTCATCATTGACACGTCAAGCTTTTCAGGAGCAATCGAGCTGCTCATTGGCAGCCTGTTTGCAAGCGAAGCCCTCAAAAGATACCAGCGCCACAAAAGGGAAGGCAAGCTCGAAACAAAACCCGTAATCTCAATCCTGATTGAAGAAGCCCCCCGCGTCCTGGGAAAGGACATAATCGAGAGGGGAGGCAACATCTTCCTGAAAATAGCCCGAGAAGGAAGAAAATTCAAGGTCGGACTCATAGCAATAACCCAGCTGCCCTCGTTAATACCAAAGGAAATACTGGCGAACATTAATACAAAAATAATCCTCGGAATGGAAATGGCAGCAGAAAGAGCAGCCCTAATCGAATCAGCAGCCCAAGACCTCGCCAGCGATGACAGGAACATCGCATCACTCGACAAAGGAGAGGCAATAATAACCAGCACCTTCACGAGATTTGCCGTGCCAGTGAAAATCCCGCTGTTCGAGAAACTCGTGAAAGCAAGCAACGCCGCGAAAAGCGCGGCAAAAGCAAAAATAAGCTTCCCAGAGCTGAAACGCTAGCCCTGCGCAACCGGATGCAATGCCGCATCCATAAACTGATACCGCTCCACAGGATGGACATACCTGCCGACAAGATGCGCAGAGAAGCCTCTCGTTCCAATCAGTCTTTCAGCAGTCCCAAGGGGGACGTGGCCATTATTTTTCCTTGCGAAGTAATCCAAAGTCCTGACTGGACTCAGAAAGCCCCTTCCACTTGCCGCAACGCCCTCATCCGTGACAACATATTCCAACACCAATACCACCTCCTGATTAAAGCTCGTCAAAGTCGCAAAAGCCGAACATAAAGCCCTCTTCTTCCGCAGTGATGCTGTCATCTTCCAGCGCGTTCCTGAAGTCCCTGTAGAAATCATCTACTCCATCATCGTCATACGAATACTCCTCAAGCGCTTCCATCTTACATCACCTCGCGTTCAGGGACAACTCGTGCTTCGAGTTATTTATACTTTTTCTGACGTTTAGTTAACGTTTGTTCACATTTTTACCAAAATATTTAAATAAAAACTCATATGTCATAAAGAAATTAGCATTATCTCAACAAACATAAACGTGGCAATCGACGAAACAGACAACAAAATCCTGAATGCCCTCCTCGCAGACTCACGGCTGTCATACCGGCAACTAGCCACCAAAACGGGCGTCTCGGCAGCGACAACGATGAAGAGGGTAAAAAAGCTTGAGAAGGAGAAGATAATAACCGGATACACTGCCCTGCTGGACTATGAAAAGCTCGGCTATGACATTGATGCCATAATAAACATGAAAATATCAAAAGGCAAGCTGTTCGAGGTTGAAGGCAAGATAGCGCATCACCCATCTGTCGCCGCTGTTTATGATGTCACAGGTGACTTTGACAGCACAATAATAGCCAAATTCAAGAACAGGAGAGCTCTTGACACTTTCCTGAAGAAAATCCAGACTTATGACTTTGTGGAAGGCACAAACACAATTCTCATACTTAATACGATTAAGGACTCCCAGATCAGGCCATAGTCAGAAATCGCCAAGCTTCCTTTGTGCTTTCGCGAAAACCCTGTCCCTGTATGGCGTCCAGCTCTTCCTGAAAATGTCCGGGTAAAGCTCAAAATTCTTCTCGAAGAACGCGACAGTCTTCGGGTCGTGAAGGTAGCCGCTGCCGAAGTCATCGCCCACGTCAGCCTTGATTTTCTCAATTTCGCCGTCTCGCGTCACTTTCGCCAGAATTGACGCTGCCGAACAGGCAGCCCAATTGATGTCAGCCTTATGCTCAACAATTGCAGTCATCCTCTTATTGGAAACAAGATTCATCAGGTATTGCCGATAAGCACCAATATTCGGGCTGGGGCAGTCTATAATTGCACTGTCAGGCTTCAGGAAATTCAAAATCTCCGCAGCCTTGTGCGCCTCAAGCCAGTTCAAGTTCATCCCGTCACTGGAATTAACAGCATTATCGATTTCTGAAGGAGAAGCCATCAAAATCTTGTAGCTCTTGACAATACCAGCAATCTTCCCAAACAACTCATCCCTCTCTGCCGCGCTCAAGAGCTTGGAATCCTTCACACCAATCCCCTTAAGCTGCTCAATGCCCTTGTCATCAACAATGATTCCAGCCATCACAAGCGGCCCTATGATACAACCCTTCCCCGCTTCATCAATGCCACAGGTTAATACCATAGAATTTGCCTTAGCTGCGGATATTTTTAATGTTGATGGTTTAGAAAAAATAGTAGCGGGGGCTGGATTTGAACCAACGACTTCCCAAGATGCAAGCCTTGACTTAGCATCTTCTGTGGGTCTCCCAACCAAAAGTGGTTATGAGCCTTCCGAAGCAGCAGGTCTCTGCTACACCGGGCACTCCTGGCTGCCCTACCCCGCTATGAATTTGACGAAGAAGCGGTTGATTTATAAATTCTTTGGGTAGTCCGGCAATTATGTACGCAGAAGCCATTGCAATCTCCTCAGCAGCCTTCTTTGGGCTGGCTGCCATACTACTGAAGCTTGGCTACAGGCATTCAACACCTGCAGTTGCCAGCATCATCGTACTTTCAGTAAATGTCACGATTCTCTGGCTTGCATCCGCTGCCTTTGTGCCATTCAACCTCTTCCTCTCCACCGCCGTGCTGTTCTTCGTTGCCGGAGGCCTGCTGGCACAGGGCGTAGCGAGAACACTGCAATACATAGGCATTGACAAGGTAGGGCCGGCAAGAAACCACACAGTGCTTGGAACAGCTCCCGTGTTTGCCGGAATGCTGGCCATCATATTCCTGAAAGAAACCTTATCATTAAAAATCCTGGCTGGGACAGCGCTTGTTGTCATAGGTGTTGCAATCCTTGCCTGGGAAAAAAATGGAAGAAAATGGCAGCGCAAGCATCTTCTTTTCCCCTTGGTGGCTGCCGCATTCTACGGGGCAGCCGCGGTTGTCAACAAGACAGGCTTGGAAATCAGCCCAAATGCGATATTGGCGGCAACCACAGCAACCACATCAGGACTTGCAGGACTGCTTTTCTATAGCGCATTCACTCAAAAAATCAGCAAATTCAGGCCTGGCAAGGCACTCCCGCTATTTATTGCCGCAGGCCTGGCCAATACAGCAGCTTACTTCCTGAACATAGAAGCGCTAAGGGCGGGTAATGTGACTGCAGTAATGCCGCTAATTGGAACACAACCCCTCTTTGCAACCGTACTCAGCCACATTTTCCTCAAGGGAATCGAAAAAATAACCTTTCACGCAATCCTTGGAGCAATCCTGGTGGTCGCTGGCGCGGCCATAATCACGGCTTTTTAACCCTGCACAAAAGCATAAAATTGCCAAAAATTGGCAAAGCCCTGCCATTGTTCCTTGCGGCAGGCGCAATAAACAGCATCGGCCTAATCCTGAACTTTGAAGCGCTAAAGCTCGGTGACATAACTGTCGTGTTTCCCCTGATAATGGCCCAGCCCCTCTTCGCCACGCTATTTGGCCTCCTGTTCCTGAGAGAAAAGGAAAAGATATCCCTGCACGTTGCACTTGGTGCGGTTATCGTGGTAATCGGGATTGCACTCATAGCTGCTTCCTAGGAAAACCTTTTTAACCCACATCGCGAATTTCCAGCCATGCCCGCAGCCGAAATATTTGCAGTGGCAAGCGCACTGGCGTTTGCACTGACAAACATCTTCGTGAAGAATGCGCTGAGAGCGTTCAGCTCGCCCTTCAGCGCCCTGATAACCGTTTCCTCAGCAATGGCAGCACTCGCCATCGTGTCCCTAAGCCTTGGCGGCGGTTTTCCATCATCAACTTATGCTGTTGCACTGTTTGCGCTGAGAGGAGTGCTTGACCCCGGAATATCAGCACTTCTCGTATTTGTTGCACTGCGCAAAATCGGCGTTTCAATCACCGTCCCAATAATAGCGGCGTCCTCCCTCCTTTCAACAGCGCTATCAATTATTCTCCTTAAAGAACTCTTGACGGCAGCAATCATCCTTGGAACGCTGCTAATAGTGGGCGGGGTGACAGCGCTGTCGGTAAAGAAAGGGAAAGCCAACGGAAGCATACGATATGTTGGGGCAGCCGTGTTGGCTTCTGCCGCGATAGGTGCAGCCAACGTGATAACAAAGCTCGCCCTCAACAGCTCAAACACGCCAATAAGCGGAATGGCTGTCGCGTTTGCCGCGGCTGCAGCATTCCAACTCCTGGTCGTGATATCGTTGCGAAAATGGAAAGAGGTGCCCTTGAAGCTTAACCTTGCAAGAGGCTTTGCAATCGCAGGGCTATTCGCAGCTGCCGCCTTCACCCTGATGCTCGTGGCCTTTGGCAAGGGCAACGTCACGGTGGTCGGCCCGCTCCTGAGCACACAGCCACTTTTTACACTAATACTCTCCATTTTCCTGCTAAAGGAAAAAGAAAGAATAACAAGAAACATTGTTCTTGGAACAGCAGCAATAGTTGCCGGCGCAGTCATCCTGTCCGCCGCCTGAACCGCAAACCTTTAAAAGATACCCAGTGCACCGTAGGGTTGATAAGGGACATTTCCCTTATTGCCGCGGTCGCGTAGCCTGGTATCGCGGTGATTCGCAAAGCAAATGCTTGCGGACCGTAAGATTGCTAAGGACTGGTGTCCTTTAGATACCAACGATACCACGCAAGGATTCACTGTCCGAAAGGACTCGGGGGTTCAAATCCCTCCCGCGGCGTGTTTGCACTACACGAGTTGACAGAATCTTAAAATATTTGTTCTCTATTTTGCGCCTGCCTCCCAATATAACTTATGGGCAATAACATTAATAATCGTATATCAATCTGTTATTGCCTAATAGCAAATCACTAGAAAAGATACGAAAACTTAAGTGATTTGCTATAAGTCTCAAAATCGAAAGCTCTTAACAAGTGTCCTGAAAGTTCTCCGAGGACTGTTTTTCCATTTCAAAACATTTATATAGTCGTTATAGCAGCTATATAGCTTGGTGATACGTATGGCTACGACAGTTCAGGTAAAGGAGCAGACATTGGAGAGGTTGAAGTTTTTCAAGGAATCATCTAAAGAAAGCTATGATGAAATAATAAACAAGGTTTTGGATGAAGTCGAAGAGGGCGAGCTTACGGATGATGCCATAGCGGACATAAAGACCGGGCTTAGGGAAGTAAAGGAAGGCAAAGGCAAGCCCATTGAACAGGTTGCTAAAGAATTCGGGCTGAAATTATGAATATCCTGATTTTGCCCATAGCTGAGAAACAGCTAAGGAAGCTGCCAGGAGATATTGCTAAGGTTATATTGGCAAAAATTTACTCAGTAAGGGATAATCCCCTGAGCTATATTGAGAGGTTAAAAGGCGGCAGCATGTGGAAGCTGAGGATAGGAGACTATAGGGCGATTCTTGTGATTAGCACGAAAGATAGCATTATCAACGTAATTAAAATAGGGCATAGAAAAAATATTTACAAAAAGTTGTAGTTCAAACAACAAGTTACAGAAACTGCAGCTTTCAATCATTGATTCGGGATAACTCCCGCGGCGTTTATTTTTCTTGCGGAAGATTTTTAAGCAAAAGAAGTCAATTGCGCAGTAAATGAAAAAGACGGTGCTGCTATTGCTAATCATTAGTCTAGCTTTCTCAGGCTGTGTCCAGGAGAAAAACCCTCACGAAGAGAGCCTCGACAGCGCGGAAAACAAGGACAACACGCCCGAGGACGACTTTATGCACTTCGAGACATTCCTCGACTCAATGCTAAGCCAGGGCCACGGAGTCGGCTACGATATCTATGACCCTGCCGTGGAAAAACTCAAGGAATTTGAGAACTCCCCAATCTCAAGGGAGGCCCTTGAAAGAATAAGGGAAAAAGTTGCAAGGCTAAAACCCGCAGACCAGCCTTCAGGAGCAACGACTGAAGCTCAAGAGAATGCCCCACAACCAGCTCCCGATTCGGCAACAATTGACGAAGCCCGGCAGCCGCAGCAGCCTTTTAAGAGAGGCCTTCTCAGCCCACGCGGCTGCAACGGTACCGGCTCGTTCCTTCTGGGCGCTTCGCCTTTGGCGCTTGAGGACATAGAGAAAATTCGCCCAATGGGAGGACTGTCAAGCGTTCACATCACTCCAACAGACCACCAATACTGGGACACGATAGGGAACAATCTCGTGGACGACAGGGAAAACCTTGACAGGTTCAAGGTTTACGCGCCTGGCAACGGGAACATTGTGGAAATAGGCTTTATGGACAAGGATTACCGAGTCACTATAGAGCATACCTGCAACTTCTACACGATATTCATCCACGTTGACAAGCTAACTGACGACATCATGACCGCGGCAGGCCTTGAGCGCAAACCAGGCGAACAAGTCTGGCCGCGAATCCCACTCAAGGAAGGCCAAGTGATAGGCAGCATAGGAACTGGAAAACTTGACTTCTCAGTTGTCGATGAGGCTGTCGTCCTGAAAGGCTTTGCCAATCCTGAAAGCTATGATGGCGAAGTATGGAAGATACACACAGTTGACACGTTCGACTACTACAAGGAGCCCCTGAGAAGCCAACTGCTTGCCAAAAATGTCAGGACAGCAATCCCGCTTGGCGGAAAAATCGACTATGATGTTGACGGCAAGTTGGTGGGAAACTGGTTCAGGGAGAATACAGCCGGTTATAGGGGATTGGGAAATGAGAATTACTGGTTATCACACCTTACCGTAGTCTACGACTCCATTGACCCGACACAGATACGGATTGGAATAGGCGATTTCGGAGACCCGCTCAAGATTTATGGGGTAACAGGCAACAGCCCAGACCCGGCCAATGTTGGAATCGAGACAGGAATGGTAAAATATGAGCTTGTGACTTTCGACTATGCCGAGGCATCTGGCGAAAAGTGGGACAAGATAAGATTTGCCAAAGGCGTGAAGGGAAAGAATAACAATGACTTAAGGGGCGTGGTGCTCCTGCAGGTGCTCCCTGAAGGAAAGCTCAAGGCAGAAACCTTCCTGAACAAGAAGGCGGGCGAAGTCACAGGATTCACGGCCAACGCGATGGTTTATGAGAGATAGTTAGCTATTTAAAATAAGCCAAATTCACTTCCTCAATGGGGAACATCTATTTTTCAGCGCCTACTGGGATTGCATCAACATCGGTTGCGCCCGAACAACCTGTGCTTGCCACAATTTCAGGCGCAGGATCGCCTGTAATCACGCCAACCTATGCTGGCCAGGTACCCGTCGGAAGCAGCATACTTGTGCAGCTTGGAAACTCAGCCAAAATAGCAAACGTGATCTCAGAAAGCTTTATCACAGCTACAAGAGACAGAGCTAAGCAGCTCAGGGAAGAATTAGAAGGACATTATGCAGCCATAGCCCCCCTATGGAAGAACCGCACCCTGGTTTTCGTGCAATATCTGGAGCGTGAGCATAAAATTGGAAAATCATTCCAAGTGGCTGCAGGTCGGCTCAGGGAAGGAGAATACACGCCTCAGGACATTTCACAGCTTATAGGAACTTTCGTGAATAATTCAGCCAAAAAAACCATACCTGGCGCTTCAGAAGCTGAGATGAGGGAGAAAATCAGGGCATTTGTAACAAGAGGAGAATATGATGGGCGAATGCTTGAATTTCTGAATAGTTTAGATGGGAAGTTTGGATTACTGCCCGCGTATCTGGACCGCGCTAACGAGCTTCAAGGATTAAGTTCTCCTGAAACCACCTTAAATGAGCTCGAGGCAGCGGTTGAACGACACAAAACCGGTAGCCAAGCTCCCGTGAGAGCGCATTTTCTAGATGACCAAGACCTTGAAAGCAGACTTGAAGATATGCTCGGAAAAAGATGGGGAAGCCACTATATTCTCGAGGCTGCCAAAATCGAAGAGGGCGAGGACGCACACGCACTTGTAGTCCCGTTTGCATACAAGCCAAACAGTGCAGTCAATAAATCCACCCATCAATTCCTGCCTGTTGAACGGCTTATGAGAATAATTACCCTCTTTGACAGAATAATCCTGGATGCAATTGATGCCTATGTGCAACAAGCTCCAGAACTAAAAGGACTTCTGGAGCAGGCATTCATCAAACAGGGATTTAGCGAGCTAAACCTTGCCATTCTCAGGAAGGCAGTATTTGGCCCTGAGCACCAGCCGTCTGCAGCACTATATCCTGATTACCGTCTAGACATTAAAGATCCCGCATTAAAAGTCGCGATAATTAACGAATTCCAATCACGAAGGCAAGACATAACCGGCGCGGCATTGCCAAAGTTTGGGCTAACTGAAGAGCAGTTTGACTTTGAAGCGGTTGTCAACGTCCAGTCACAAGCAATGGAACTCCTCCCAGTCCCGATATACAAAATGGCCGCCATAAGCTCACAGTTCAAAGACCCCAGACAAGCAGTGAGGCAATCCTCCAAATACAGCGCCCAAGCAAGAACGCTGCTGTTCGCATTCCAAGCATACGACCGGCAACTGCAGAGAGACTTTGGAATTACCTTTGGCAATAGATTGCTTACGCCAACACAGGAAACGCTTGAAAACGCCGCCACGCTTTTCGGCGAGAGAAATGGGCTGGGCTTCCTTAAGACCGGCGCACAAATACTGGTGACAGCGTCACCTTGACTTGTGCCTCTTGAAACTCCTAAGCCCCATACCGAGCCTCCCAGCTTCTTCAATGCATTCAATGCAATAGATAGGGGCTTCTGTGTTGACTTTGCCCAAACCCTTCCCGCAAATGTCACAATTCGTCATTTCGCATAACCAGCTGCAAGGCCAATAACGACTCCCAAAATAAAAGTTGAGTTCCTCACAAGCATCGTGGCCAAAAGCCGCAGCCCCGCCTTTCGGCTTAGCCTGGCCCTTTGGAAAGCTGGAAACACCACGCTGCCTGAAACAAGGCCAAACAGGAAAACGAGAGCCGCAATGACCAGGGCCTGGCTGTCTTTTTCAGAGGCAAGGCCCAGGGCAATCCCCAAAACAAGAAAGAGAATCGCAGAATTTGCCCTTATGCTTAAGGCAATGGCTGCCGCGTAAACCACGACCTTCAAGGCAAGGCCAAACTTATAGTAATTCGCCACGAGAACCATCACTGCCACAAACAGGAGCGAACTCAGGACTGGCAAGTATTTCCTGGCAGTGGGAAGCTCTTCCTTAGTGAGATAGGCAAGAAAAAAGCCCGCAGGCAGGCCAAGGTAAGCTATTACGGCTGCCCCTGCAAATTGTAAAAATTGCATTTTAGCTACTTGAAAACCCTTTTTTCAAAATCAAGTATCTTCTGAAGCCTTCTCACGTGGCGGTCCTCCATGCTGAAAGGCGTCTCAAGCCAGGTCCTGGCAATTACCTTTGCATCATCCAGGGAAGTCCAATCCCCAGACAAGCCAAGAACATTTGCAGCGTTATGCTCCCTAGAGTGCTTTGCGGCAGTGTCGTCAAGGGCAGCCACCGCGCGAACGCCCTTGACCTTGTTGGCGGCAATCATCATTCCAGCAGCAGAGCGGCAGACGAGAATGCCAAACACATTGGGAAACTGGGCCAAGGCACCATCTCCCTTTCCAACAGCCTCCGCAACCTTAAACGCATAGTCAGGATAATCACAGCCCTCCTCAGAATTCGTGCCAACATCCTCAACGCTGTAGCCCAGGCCCTCAAGGAAAGGCTTCAATTCCTCCTTCAACCTGAACCCGCCGTGGTCTGCGCCAATAACAATCCTGGATGTCATTCTAAAAAACCCTCACTGGAGCAGGAATAGCCCCAACATAATCAAGGATATAGCGACTGCCTTCGTTAATAAAGTTTTCCTGTCAAGCTCCTCCCTGAACAAGGACGGCCGCCAGAATGAAATGGCAGTTGCCGCAATGAAAACGAAAAAGCCAGAAAGGCCATCAAGGGCAACGGTAAGAGAAGCCGGGCCCATCAACAAGGCCAGGTTCACGGCAACATAGGCTGACGTTTCAACAGCCATCCTCACCAGGAAAAGCAGCCTCACGCCTCCACTATCCTTCAATCCCCTCACAACTTCCTTCCTGACCTTGCCTGAAGCCAAAAGCATCAAGAGAGCAGCGGCAAAATTGCCAGCAAGAAGCAACGTTTGAATCTCCAAAAAACTGCCAAAACCATAAAGCCACTTCGGAATCACCAAGGACACTGTTATGAGGGCATTTGCCAGAAGCATAAGCCAAAATGCCGGCGTAATCCTCAAAGTTTTCCTTAAGTCCTTCACGGAGACAAGAAAAGCGCCAAGGAATATGAGAGCCATTGCGGCATAGCTGCTTGCCGGAAGCCTCTCATCAAGGAAAACCATTGCAAGAAGCAGCGTCATTGGAACAGAAAGCTGCCACAAGGGCGCAACCCTCGAGGGCTCCTCAATCGCGATAGCCCTGAAATACGGAAAGCCACCCAAAAACCAGAACGCGCCAGCAATCAAGCCCACTATAACCAAAAGCAAGGGCAGGTTCACATCAAGAAACGGAATGGCAAGCAAGCCAAGGCCCGCCACAAGCCCGGCAGCAACGTTAAGAGAAAGCGCGCTGAAGCGCTTTGTCAGGAGCTTGTCAAAAATGTTGGCAAGACCGAAAAGGCAGGGCGCCAAAAGCGCAAAGAAAAGCCAGGCAGACATTTATCTCCACTCAGCATGGCCCCACTGAATCAGAAGGTCAACACCCAACCGCTGGGCTTCCACGGCAGCATCACAGGCACCATAGCAGCTCCCAGTCCAAATCACAACCTTAGCATCGGTTTTTCCCTCAAGCTGCCGCTGAATCTCTGCAGCATAAGGCTTCAAGCCGTCAGGAAGCTGGATGCACACCAACTTGGCATTTTCCTCCTTGATTTTCGCCACGGCCTTCTCAATCTCCAAATCATATTGGGAAGTTTGCATAAGTCAAGGGAGAAGAAGATGATTTAAAAAACTGTTGCTGTCCTATCTTCTGCCAGCGTAGGCGTTATACAAGCCTCCTACTGCGCTGGCAAGACTCTGCGCTTGAGGAATCATATGCACTTTTGAAAGGTCAAATCGCGTCCTTTTCGGAACATACATCATAACTATCCTGTCAGTGCCCAAAGGCAAAACGCCCACTGGAATGCAGCCGTTTACCAATGCAGCCGCAACCCGGCCAACTCTTTCAGGATTGGCTATGTCAATAGTCAACATTGGCAATGTCGGTTGGGCTTCAGCAGCATCAATGCCTTGCTGGGCCAATGCCCTCGTAACCCACTCCAAATCAGCCGAAGGAGGGTCAATTACTGAAACAGTGTTAATATCCCTTGCATATTCAAGGCCAATAGCCTTATACGCCTCTCCAACAATGCTTTCCGCCGGAGATGGAATATGGACTGCTTTCTGCGAAGAAACCGTGCTGACAGCCTTGTCACTTACCGACTTAACCATATACAATGAAGACTCCCTCTGGCCCGTATGAGTAAAGTCAGCATTAATCAAAAGCGGCGCAAAGCCAGCAGGCTTCAGACCCTTCCTCAAAGAAAGCATTTCACTGTAAGGGTGGCCTGTTACTGCTGTCCCAACGACAAAATCATAGCCTGCCTTCGTAATCGCTTCCAGCCTCGCATCATACAACTGCGAAGCCACTCCCGCATTCCTGAACTCCGGATGAACATTAACTTTCTTGACTTCAGCAACTTTACCCCGTGCCTGCTCCTCAGAAACGTATGGAAATGTCTCGGCTGCCGCAAAGCCAATAATCCTGCCAGACTTCTCGTCCACGGCCACAAGCCTCGCAATGTCAAAAGTCAGCAAGCGGCCAGCAACCTGGGACGGAGTGCTAAACCAGATCAGTATAACCAGGATCGCTGTTGAAAACTTCAACAATGCCCTCAATGTCAGAATTATCCACAGGCCGTATGGTCGCCATTCGTAAACCCCAACCTACTCACAGCATTACTTCATCAAGCTCGTGCCTGCTGAGCTTCTTCTTGTTGATTATTGAAGTAAAGGACTTCTGCTTCTGCCTTCGCTTCTCTGCCAGCTCCTCAAGCACTTCCTCATCCTCTTCCTGGCTCTCAAACATCTCCAGGAGGTCAGTATCCTCATCCATAACAAGTCTTGCCATTGAAATTCACTACTTATGAGTAGTCTAAATGGTTTAAAAAGATTGTTGTGGTGGAGAATATAATAGTCTGGGCTAGTCCCATTCAGAAACGGTTTTAACGCAGCAAACCTTTTTGCCGTCGCAGGGCCAGGGGTAGCCTGTTTCTTCAGGGCTGCACTTGGCTTTGCAATTGCCACCCCTTTCCCCGCAGCTCAGCGGCAAGCAACACTTTTGACCATCACTGACATCGTCGTAGAAACCGCTTTTTTCCTCAGTCGGCCAGGAGCAGTAGCCGGATTCAGAAATAACCGTGCCCCCTCGCCCGCTGCAGGACGTCTTTGAAAGCTCACCGAACGTAGGACCAAAGACATTCCCAAAGTAGCCTGTCGTGATCATTACCAGGATGACAAGGACTATGAGAACAAT
>JACPBZ010000021.1 GCA_016180105.1 Candidatus Woesearchaeota archaeon
GCCACCAGGAGCATGTAGCCCTGGGGCGTTTCAACGATGATGTTTCCGGGTATGAGTGCAATTTCCCGCGGCCTTATTTCAATGTCCTCGCGTGAATAAATGTCAAACCCTACTGAGCCAGAAGTCTGGTATTGTGGCAGCGGCAAGGACTTGTCTATTCTTTTTATTTTGACTTTCATTTCAGGAAAATGCTTTGTTGGCGTTTTTAAATGTTGCCAATGTGTGGTTCGTAAGCCAATTTATTTTTTTATGAGTTTTTTCAGCTCTTTTTCGAAGCTTTCCAGGTCTGCGAATTCGCGGTAGACTGAGGCGAACCTTATGTATGCAACCTTGTCGAGCTTCTTGAGCTTGCGCATCACTAGCTCGCCAACGTGCGTGCTGCTTAACTCTTTTTTCTCCTCGTTGCGTAGCTCGGCCTCAATCTCGTCTGCTGCAATGTCAATCTTTTCCTGTGGTATGGGCCTTTTTTCGCAGGCTTTTATCATTCCTGAGCGGAGCTTTTCCCTGCTGAATGGCTCTCTTCTGCCGTCCTTCTTTACGACAACGAGGTCGAATGGCTCTACTCTTTCGTACGTGGTGAATCTTTTTTGGCAGCGGAGGCATTCGCGTCTTCTTCGTGTTGCCTCATTGGCCTCTCTCTTGTCCACGACGCGGTGTTCCTTGTTTCCGCAGTAAGGGCAGTTCATTTTATCTGCTCACAGCAATGGTAGTTGGTTGCTGTCTTATCCTGCCCTCTTTTCCAGAACTCGTACTTGGGCTTTTCTTCTGCCACGTTGTTTAGCTTGTTTTCAACCCTGGCCATTACGTGGAAAAGTGAGGAAAGCCTGTTGGCGTACTTTAGTAGGAGCGGGTTTACTTCGGCTTCTTCCGAGAGCCCAACAAGGTTTCTTTCTGCCCTTCTGGCAACAGTCCTTGCCAGCTGCAGCAGTGCCGCTTCCTTGTTTCCTCCTGGGAGAAAGAAGGATTTTTGTGGCTCCACGTACTTTTCTGCTTCAGCTATGAAGTTTTCAATTCGCTTCACGTGATTTTCTGTTATGCTTGGCAGGTTCTCGACTGCTGCTGCCAGTTCAGCGCAGATGGTGTGCATGTCATCCTGCACGACCCTGAGTGTTTCAATCGTGCTGCCTAATCCAGAAAAGGCCATTACGACTCCAATTGTGGCGTTGAGCTCGTCAAAGCAGCCTATTGCCTCTATCCTGGCATCATTCTTGTTTATGTTGCATTTCCCTATGATGGACGTTGTGCCTTTGTCCCCGGTTCCCGTGTAGAGTGGCATCTTACAAGCAAATGCCCCAGCCGCATTTCTCGTCCTTGCAGCTAAAGCACGTGCCCTCGTTTTTGATTTCCTTTTCCACTGGCCCACCGCAGTTGGGGCATTTCGTGAATTCCTTCATCTTAAACATCGCACTTGCTGAAGCCGCATTCTTCATTCAGGCAGGAATGGCAGCCATTTTCTATCTTTAGTGTCTTCTTGCTGCACGATGGGCACAGGCTTAGTTTCATGTCTGAGGCCGTTATGTCTGATACTTCCAGGTTATGCCCGTTTCTGGCAGCCATCACGTGCTGCGGTTGTGCTGCTGCCGCCAAGGGCTCTGCAGCAAGGGTGGTTTCTGTGAATACGTGCCTTCCGCCATCTTTCCTGAGCTGGCCGTTCTTGGCAGCGTGGTATACTGTCGTAAGCTTGCCATTTGGGAGGGTTATGATGCTGTCGCCCTTGAGGAGCTTTTGCTCGCCGTCAATCTCAACGTCGTATGTTTCGTCCTTGCTCGCGTCAAAAGCTGTTTTTTGCGTGCCTGTGCTGAGTATTGGGTATCTTGAGCCTTCCCTGTATATTGTGATTCCCTTGAGGCCGTGCTTCCAGGCATCCAGGTATATGTTGGAGATGGTTTCGGGCTCGATGTCTTCTGCCAGGTTTACCGTGCTTGATATGCTGTGGTCTATGTATTTCTGCCACAGTCCCTGTATAAGTACCCTTTTGCCCGGGTCTATGTGGTGTGCTGTCCTGAAGAAGTGCGGTGGCAATATTCTCTGGAGTTCCTCAACTGTCTGGCACTTTTGCGCTTTCTCGTCCAGGCCCTTTTGCTGTATGTATGCATCCACGGTTGAGTGGAATATCTTGAAGAACATGTTTTGCCCTCCGGATGTCAGGCCTTCTGATCTTCTCGTGTAATAAAGCGCAAAGACTGGCTCGATTCCGCCGCTTACGCCTATGAAGTTCTTGTCGCCGAGCTTGTAGCCAAGGACTATGTTTGATATCGTCCCGGTTGGCGCTATGGACAGGATTGCAATGTTTCTCAGGCCTTTCGTCCTTATCATTTCCTTTGTGTCTGCAGTCAGCATTTCCTGGAAGAATGCTCCCTTGCTGTACGGCTGGTAGTCGAAGATTGGTGAGGCTGATTTTTCTTCTGCAAGTCCGGCTGAAGCCTGGTAGGCCGTGTTTGCGAACAGCCTGGCAACTTCATCAAGTATTCCCACTGCTTCCTCGCTGTCATAGGCCAGTCCGAGCTGGTTCATCATGTCTGCTATGCCCATTACCCCGACGCCAAGCCTTCTCGTTTCGTAAGCAGCCTTGCGCTGTTTTTCGAGTGGGTTGAGAAGCTCATTCCACGTGACGACATTGTCAAGGAATCTTACGGTCAGCGCTGTTACGTCCTTGAGGCTTTCCCAGTCAATCTCTGCATTGTCAGTGTAGCCGTTCTTGACGAATCTTGAGAGGTTTACTGATGCGAGGTTGCAGGCCCCGCCGTCTTCAAGTGGCACCTCTCCGCACGGGTTCGTGCTTGCTATTGGCCTTCCAACGTAGTTTGATGGCGAGTATTTTGTCATGGTGCTCCAGAATATCAGGCCCGGCTCTGCTGTCCTGTAGTTGCCTTCTATGAAGGCGTTCCAGATGTCCCTTCCCTTCACCAGCCTCTTTATTTCATTGGTTTCCCTGGAGTTGTAGTAAAGCATGAAGTCGCCAGCCTTCTTTACTGCGAGGTCAAACTCTGATGTGTTGTCGTGTATTACTATGTCGCCGAACATGTCCCTCTTTGAGATGTCCGAGAAATCTCTTTCTGTTAGCTGGCTGGCTCCTCTTCCTGAAAGGAAGGCATTCAGCTCTTCCACGTTGTTGAAGCTCTTCAGTAGCCTGTATTTCTCGATTGGCTTGGATGGTATGCCGTATGAGTAGTGCATTGCCCCGCCGTGCATTATTCCAAGGCTTGAGACTCCCTTGTCTTTCAAGTAAACAAGTATCTTGTCCTGGCCGTACTTGTTTTGTTCTTCAACCGCCAGCATGAACTCGTCGTTCACTTTGAGGCTTATGTTGGCAAACCTGATCTGGGTATTTTCGCGGACTTGTTTTTCTATGTGCCTTAGCTGGCTTTCGCTGAACTGGCCTGACCATTTGCACTGTTCAACTATCTGGTTTGTTACCCAGTTGGGGACTTTCTTGACGTTGATGAAGTGCGGGCTGTCAGGGTGCTTTATGTCAATGGTGAGCATCAATGCCCCTCTCCTTCCTGACTGTCCAATAAGTCCGGTGGTGAGCGAAAAGAGTTCCATGAATGAGACGCTCCCTGTTGACGTGTCTGCCGCATTGTGGACGACCGAGCCTTTTGGCCTCAGCACGGAAATGTCCACTCCAATGCCTCCTCCAAAGGAGTAAGTCCTGGCGCACTCGTATGCTGACTGGTAAATGGCTTCTATGTTGTCTTCTGAGATTAACGATACGAAGCAGTTTGCCAGCGTCTTTAGCCTGTACAGGTCGCCTCCTCCTGCGATTACCCTGCCTCCCGGGACAAAGTGGCCTTCGTATAATGACCTGTAGAATCTTGCTGCCCATTCCTGCTGTTTTTCTGGCGTTGGCTCAACTGCTGCCATGAAGGCAGCCAGTCTCGCATATACAGCTTCCGGCCTTTTTTCTATGAGCTTGTTGTTCAGGTCCTTGAGGTAATATTTTTTCTCGAAGATGTTGGTTGCCAGTTCATTTCCTCCAAGGTAGTCGCCTGGGTGGAGTGGCAGTTCGCCGCTCTTTTGCTTTTCCCTTAGCAGGAACAGCAGGTTCTTGTAGGCCTCAATCCTGTCATAGCCTATTATGGATGCGAGCTTGCTCTTGTGGGCAAACATGTCAAGGAGGGCTGTCCTTTCGCCATCTCCGCCTTTCGCAGACTCTGCTGCGGCCTGCCTGAGCTCGGCCCTTTTTGCCCTGTAAAGGATGTAGGCCTTTGCTGTCTTGGCGTGGCCCTCTTCAATCAGCACTTTCTCAACAGCATCCTGGATTTCCTCAACTGTTGGCAGCCTTTCTTCCCTTGCTATGGCATCAACCACCAGTTGGGTGAGCCTTTCAGCTTCTTTCCTGTCGCTTCCGCCCACGGCCCTTGCAGCCTTCATGATGGCAGACGTTATCTTTTCCGTGTCAAAGTCAGCTACTCTTCCATCTCTCTTGATGATCTTGGAAATCTTTCCCGAATGCACGCTTTTCACGCCGTCAAAAGCCTTGGGCACCATGTTTCATTACCTCACAATAAATACAACCTGTTGTGTGTCTTTCCCGTCTAGAACCCCAATCTGTTGTGTTTTCTGGGTTTACACATATTTAAAGCTTTTTGTCCCGAAAACTATATTTGATGATAGTGTATGATAGAATTTCTAGCTGCGGTTAATGTAGGTTGGAGTTGCTATAAAGTTTATATAAACCGGTCTCCCAGTTTGTCAGTATGCCTGGAGCAGTCCCTCACATTGCAGTTGGCCTTCTGTCAGCAGCCTTTGTCCATCTGAAGCATTTCAGGCTGGAGTTCAGCCTTGCCATTTTCATTGGCAATCTTCTTCCTGATGTGATAAAGTTTGGCATTACGGCAATAAGGCAGGGGACTTTGGCAGTTTTTTATGTCAAACAGGATGGCTTTTTTCATTCCCTAAGCAGCTTAACTTCAGACTATGCCAACTGGTTTACGGTTGGCTTCTTTCTTTTGCTTCTGGCAACCTTTCTATACCATTATCACGTTATCAAGAAAAAGAAGCTGTGGGAGTATGAGGAGCTTTACGTCTTTCTGCTCATTGGCATAATCACGCATCTCATTATGGACGCCCTGATAATGGAGAAAGGGCCGTGGTTCTAGTCTTCGTGAAGCCTCTTCAGCATCAGCGCATCCCCTTCAATGTTCGGGCTTTCAGAAATCACAATGCCGGCAATGCCAAACTCCTTCCAGCTTCGTATTATGTCTTTGTAGTTTAAGTCTGAATCATCCAGGTTCAGGTGGTTTCTTTCCCCGCTGCCGTTGTAATTGACTCCGGCTATTTGTATGTGCATGTTCTTGAGGGCTTCTTTTCCTAGTGCTTTCTCAACAGCAGCCAGTATTTCGCAGAATTCGCCATAAGTGTTGTTGCTGCTTTCCCTGGCGTGCACGTGGGCGTAGTCTATGCACGGCATGACCTGCTCAATCTCGCCGCAAAGCCGGAGTATCTCGTTCAAGTCGCCAAACTGCGTCCTCTTTCCTGTTGTTTCAGGTCTCACCCATATTTTGCAGCCACCGTTTTTCAGTTCAGCCACAACGGCAGTCAATTCTTTCTTTACAGTTTCGTAAACCTTCTCTTTGTCTCCTCCAAGGTAAAATCCGGGATGGAATGCCACGCTTACCCCGCCGCACATTTCAGCGACTTGGGCAGCCTTGATGAGTCTTTTCTTGCTTGCCTCAATCTTCTCAGCTTCCGCAGCATTCAGGTTGATGTAGTATGGGGCGTGGCAGGTGAGTGTGACGTTTTCCTTAGCGGCAGCCGCCTTTATTTTTGGCGCTGTTGCTGGCAGAATGTTTACTGATTGGACAAACTCCAGCTCCATGGCGTCAAGTCCCAGCTCCCTTACGTTCTTTATCCCGCCTTCTGTCCCGGTTCCCTTTGCTGCTGACGGGATGCCGGCTGTGCCGAATAGGAGCTTGTTCATGAGAATTACTTTTTTACCCAAACGAGCTTCCGCAGCTGCACACTGCGTGCGCGTTGGGGTTGTCGACCTTGAAGCCGCTTCGGTTTAGTGTTTCAACGTAGTCAATCACTGCCCCTTTGAGGGCCTCTGCGCTCGCTGTGTCAATGAGGACTTTCAGCCCGTTCTTTTCAATGCTGACGTCGCCTTCTTTTTGCTCGTCGTCAAGCGCGAATTCGTAGCTGTATCCTGCGCATCCGCCAGGCTTGACTTCAATGCGAAGGCTGAAGTTCCCTGTCAAGCCTTGCTTTTTGACTATTTCCTTCACCTTTTCAACAGCGTTTGAGGTGACTTCTATAGTGGCAGGCCTTTCCTTTGGTCGTTCAGCGTCAATCTTGGCTGCTGCGGTGTTCAGCTCATTGAGCATTGTGCTGAAATCATCATCCTTCATCACTGCCTCGGCCACTGTTTTCAGCTGCTCCTGGTATGGAGTCCCGCAGCCGGTCATCTTGAGTCCGTATTTCGATATTGTGTCTGCTAGTTGAGGGTAGCGGAGCATTATTTCACCGATTGTTGTTTCTTCCTTGATGAGCTGTTCCATTTTCGTTTCACTTTAGCTGCTTTATTATTTCCTTGCAGAATGCAGGCAAATCTGCTGGCTTTCGTGATGTTATCAAGTTGCCGTCAACGACTACTTCTTTGTCTGTGTATTTCGCCCCAGCATTTATCATGTCGTCCTTGATTGCGACAAAGCAGGTTAAATTCTTGCCTTTCACGATTCCTGCGCTTGCTATGACCCATCCTGCGTGGCATATTGCGGCAACTACTTTCCCGGCAGAATCAAGTTGCCTGACAAAGTCAAGCACTTCTTTGTATCGCCTCAATCTGTCTGGCGCCCATCCGCCGGGTATTACGACAGCGTCAAAGTCCTTTGCGTTGTAGTCCTTGATGTTGCCGTCTACTTCCACAGGGTAGCCGTTCTTTCCTTTGTATGTCTTTTCTCCTGTGCCTGCCAATATCACAGTCGCTCCTTCCTCTGTTAGCCGCAGTTTTGGGTACCAGAGTTCCAGGTCTTCATAGTGGTCTTCTGCAAGTATTAGTATTCTTTTGCCGGTTATCATATGATTTGCTCTCCAGTGTCTTTCTTCTTTAAATGGATTACGTTGACTGGGCACGCGTCTGCTGCTTCCTTGTTTGCCTGGAGGTCTTCCTCTCCTATTTCGAGTTCCTGCCAGCCGTCTGGCCTGTGCGGCGCGTTGATTATGTCTGACTTTCCGTCTTCGTTCATTGCCCAGTGCTTTGGGTTTACTGCTACGCAGGCTGCGCATCCTATGCAGTTTGGCCTGTCGTGTTCAAGCAGGTATTTTGCCATTAGTTAATCACCATCGGTTCGTAGCCTTCTTTCTCAATCTTTTGTACCAGTTCTGGTCCGCCGCTTTTGGCGACTTTGCCGTTCATCATCACGTAGACTTTGTTGGGCTTGACATAGTCTAGTATTCTTTGGTAGTGTGTTATGAGCAGCACTCCCATTTCGGGGTTCATTAGCCTGTTTATTCCTTCGGCGACTGTTTTCAGTGAGTCAACATCGAGCCCGGAGTCTGTCTCGTCGAGTATTGCCATCTCTGGGTGGAGCATTGCCATTTGGAGTATTTCTGCCCTTTTTTTTTCTCCTCCGGAGAATCCCTCGTTCAGGTATCGGTGCATAAATGACTCGTCCATCTTCAGCATTTTCATTGTCTCCTTAAGCTGCTTGACAAACTCACCAACAGGTATCAGGCTATTCTTGTCCCTTCTGCTATTTATTGCTGTTCTCAAAAAGTTAGCCATACTCACGCCTGGCACTTCGCTTGGGTACTGGAATGATAGGAACAGTCCCATCTTTGCGCGTTCGTTGGGCGGCAGCTGGGTAATGTCCTTGCCTTTATACACGATGCTTCCTGAGGTTACCTTGTAGCTGGGGTGCCCCATCAGGGCATATCCGAGTGAGCTTTTTCCTGCGCCGTTTGGCCCCATAAGCGCGACTATCTCACTCTTGTCCACTTCAAGGCTTACGCCTTTGAGTATTTCCTTGCTGTCCACTTCCACGTGCAGGTCCTTTACTTGTAGTTCTTTCATTTTGCCTTTAGCAGTTTTGCCTCGTATTTTAGCAGTCCTTTCTGGAGTGCTCTCAGGGCTAGCAGTGCGCATTTGATTCTTACCGGGCCTGGGTTTATCTTTAGTATTTGGAGCACGTCTTCTGTTTTCATTTGCAGCAGCTGCCTTGTTTTTTTCCCCTTGGCTTCCTCCGTGAGCATTGATGCTGCTGCCTGGCTTATGGCGCAGCCCTTCCCTGTGAATTTGGCGTCTTTTATTTCTCCATCGCTCACCTTTAGCTGCATTGTTACCTCATCTCCGCATACTGGGTTGTGGTCGTGGTAGCTCACGTCGGCCCCGGCCAGCTCGCCTTGATTTCTGGGGTTTTGGTAGTGGTCCATCAGTTCTTCCCTGTAAAGCTCTTCAATAGCATTTGTTTCTTTCTTTTCCATGGTCACTTCACTTTCGCAAAGCTCTTCATTTTGGCAGCCACGGTTTTGACAACGGCCGCCAATTTGTCTATCTCTTCTGCCGTGTTGTATAGGTAGAAGCTGGCTCTTGTTGTTCCGGCTATGCCCAGCAGCCTTGCAAGCGGCATTGCGCAGTGGTGGCCGCCGCGAACTGCTATGCCTTGTGCGTCAAGCATTGCCGAGACATCGTGGTTGTGCACTCCTTCCAGGCTGAATGCCGCGAGCCCTCCTCTCTTGTTTGGGGGTGGGCCGTATATTTTAAGGCCTTCGATTTTGGATAGCCTGTCATAAGCCAGCTTAGTCAATTTCTTTTCGTGTTCGTGAACGTTCTCCATTCCAGCTTTTTGCAAGTAGTCCACTGCGGCTGCCAGGCCCACGGCCCCTGCCACGTTGGGTGTTCCGGCTTCAAACTTCCAGGGCAGCTCGTTCCATTTTGCGTCGTCAAAGCTGACTTCGCTTATCATGTCCCCGCCATAAAGCAGCGGCTCCATTTCCGAGAGGACTTCTTCTTTGCCGTAGAGCACGCCCATTCCTGTGGGGCCAAGCATCTTGTGCCCTGAAAATGCCATAATGTCGCAATCCAGCTCTCCAACATTCAGGGGTATGTGCGGCACTGACTGTGCAGCGTCAAGGACGGTTATTGCTCCGGCCTCGTGCGCGGCTGCAATGATTTCCTTGGCAGGGTTTACGGTTCCCAAAACGTTTGAAACGTGGGTGAAAGCGACAACTTTGGTTTTCTTGTTAATGAGTTGTTGCAGCTGTCGCATTTTCAGCTCGCCATTTTCATCAATCTCAGCGTACCTTATTTTTGCCCCCGTCCTTTTTGCGGCCTGCTGCCACGGCACGATATTGCTGTGGTGCTCCATCTGGGTCAATAGTATCTCATCTCCTTTCCTTAGCTGGCTTGAGAGCGCGTTTGCAGCTATGTTGATGGACTCTGTTGTATTCTTGGTAAAGGCAATTTCTTCCATTTTCGCCCCAACAAATCCGGCAACCTTCTCGTGCGCTTCATCGTAAGCGTGAGTTGCCTCCTGGCTTAGTTTGTGGACTGCCCTGTGCACATTGGAGTTGTAGTTCTCGTAGTATTCGGAAATTGCCTGTATTACCTGCCTCGGCTTTTGCGTTGTGGCCGCATTATCAAGATAAGCCAGCGGCTTTCCGTATACCTTTCTTTTCAGTATTGGGAAGTCCTGTCTTATCTTATTCACGTTGAGTGTCATTGCGTTTCCTCTTCGAAATTCAGTTTTGATTTTATTGTGCTTCTTATGTCCTCGGCAAGTTCTGTTGGAAGCTCCCTTAGCAATGGCTCGAAGAATCCTTCAACTGCAAGAGTGGCCGCCTCCCTGTTGTCCATGCCCCTGCTCATTAAGTAGAACAGCTTCTCCTTGTCGAGCTGCCCTACCGAGGCCTCGTGCGATGCTTTTACGTCGTAATTGTCGATTTCCAGTTTTGGTATTGGTGATGCGCGTGCAGAGTCGCTTAGCAAGAGCACGTTTGCCTTTTGGTGCCCTGCGGAATTGGCAGCCTGCTCCATTATCTTCGTGAAGCTTTGCACGATGGCCTTTGCCTTTCCCTGTAGGGCTCCCTTGATTCTGATGTTGCTTGACGTGTTTCTCGCGTTGTGTATCTGCTTTGCCTGGATGTCAAGCTGCTGGCTGTCTTCCCCGAAGAACGCTCCTGTTATGGTTGAGGATGCTCCTTCTTCGTTGAGTGCCGTGGTTGTTTCCTGTCTTGTGAAGCCACCTCCTGTGGTGATGTCCACCCAGTCTATTCTTGCGGAATGTTGTGCCACTCCTCTTCTTATGATGTGGCAGTTCGCGTTTTTGCCAAGTTTTTGGACTGTTGCGAATTTTATGGTTGCATTCGCGCCAGCCATCACCCCGGTTCCCTGTATTCTGTATGATTGGCCTTTCGCTTCTGTTTGCGTAAGTGATTCTGTGATGAATAAATTCGAATTCTCTTCAGCGACAACCACAATCGCGACAAGTTCGGTCTGCTTTTGTTTTAGCTGCAGGTGAACATTCACGGGCTCACCCGGGACCTTCCTTTTCGGTGCGTGGATGAATATGCCGTTGTTCCAGGATGCCGCGAAGAGCGCTTCCAGCCTGTCCTGGTATTTTCCGGAAGTGATTATCGGCTTGAGTAAGCTTTCATATTTTGCTGCTGCAATGGAAAGGTCCTCAACTACGACATCTGAAACTTTGCTTCCGGAGTGCGTTGTCAGGTTCTCCAAGAGGTGCAGGTCTTCAATGACAATATTCGGGGCTGCCATCACGTGCAACCCGTATTTCAATTCTGCTTCTGGCAGTTCCCGGTAAGCCTTGAGGGCTGCAAGCCTTTGCTGCAGGAGCCATTCTGGCTCTTTCTTGGCCTTTGAGAGCTTCCTGACTGCATCTTTGTTGAGTGATTCCCCTTCCGTTTGAGTTGCTTGCATCATTTTTCAAATTCGAGAAATTTTATCCTATTGCCCCTGTCATGTCAAGCTGTATCAGCCTATTGAGCTCAACTGCGTATTCCATGGGCAGCTCTTTCATTATGGGCTCTATGAAGCCTGAGACTATGAGCCTGGTTGCCTCCTCTTCCTTCAGTCCCCTGCTCATCAGGTAGAACAGCTTTTCCGTGCTTAGCCTTCCAACTGTTGCCTCGTGCGCTATTTCGACTTTTTCCTCATTGATGTCCATTACCGGGACAGTGTTTGACTTTGAATCCCCGTCCATTATCAGGGCATCGCAGACTGCGCTTACCCTTGAGTTGGTTGCACCTTTCGCAACCTTTACCAGGCCGCGGTAGGTTGTTATCCCTCCGTGTGAGCTTATGCTTTTCATCTTGATTGTTGAGGAAGTGTTTTTCGCAAGATGATACACCTTGGCTCCCGTGTCCTGGTTCTGGCCCTTTCCAGCATACGCTATTCCGAGATGGTCTGCCCTGGCGCCTTCGCCCTTGAGCAGGCTGCACGGGTATAGCATTGTTCCCTTTGAGCCGGCATTGCCTCCAATCCATTCTATTATGCCATTTCGTTCCACGACAGCCCTTTTTGTGTTCAGGTTATACGTGCTCTTGCTCCAGTTTTCCACGCTGCTGTACCTGACCCTGGCGCCCTCTTTCACGTAAATCTCAACCCCTCCAGCGTGGAGTGAATTCACGTTGTATTGTGGTGCTGAGCAGCCTTCCACATATGATACTTCGCTGCCTGGCTCTGCGATTATGAGGGTGTGTTCAAATTGGCCGCCTTTTCTCGCATTCATCCTGAAATAAGCCTGCAGTGGCATTCCAACCTTGACTCCTTTTGGGACGTAAATGAACGTTCCTCCAGACCAGACTGCCGCGTGCAGCATTATGAGCTTGTGGTCGCTGATTGGTATGCATTTTGTCATGAAGTATTCCTTGACAAGCTCGGGGTATTTCTGGACAGCAACGTCCATATCCTCGAAGATGACTCCCTTTTCCTCCCATTCTTTCTTCAAGTTATGATACACCACTGAGCTGTCATACTGCGCGCCAGCGCCGGCGAGAGCTTTTCTTTCAGTTTCCGGTATTCCGAGCAAGTCAAACGTCTTCCTTATTTCCTCTGGCACTTCCTCCCAGTTTTTGCTTTGCACGGCATCCGGCCTTGCATAGTATACTATCTCATCAAAATCAATGTCGGAAAGGTCGAGCCCCCAGGTTGGCACAGGAGTTTTCTTGAACAGTTCATATGCCTGGAGTCTCTTGGCGAGCATCCATTCGGGCTCATTTTTGTCTCTGGAAATTGCCCTTATTACTTCTTCGCTGAGCCCTTTTTCTTTTACCAGGTAGTTCTCGGGCTGTTTTAGCGTGTGTATCGTCTCAGCAGCTTTCTCGATTTGCGATATCAATTCCTGGTTGGTCATTGAGCTCACTTGCAGAAGCATACGTCGCAGCCCTTTGGCACGTTCGCAACAGCCTTGTGGAAGCCGCAATAGATGATTTTGTCCTTCTTTACGAGGTCAAGTATGTGTTGCGTCTCCCTTATGAGGTTCTGTGTTGTTTTTATCCTGCTTACGGCCGAGGTTATCTTTCTGGTGACTGCTTCGCTGAACTTCACGTCAGTAGCCCTTTTCGAGTTCAGGTATTGGCTTACTGTTGATTCCTGCACGCAGAGAAGCTTTGCTATTTCCTTCTGGCTCATTCCCTGTTCCTTCAGTGCAGATGCCATCCTGCTCCGTATTGCTGGCAGTATGTAGAACACTTCCACTTCCTGGGGCTGGGTAAGCTGCAGTTTCATATGGAATTCACTATAGTGAAGTCGTATTTAAATGTTTGGTGGCAGGCCGGTTTCTATTCTGAATTCTGAAAAGCTTTTAATAAGCGGTTAGGTTCCCCGTTCTTATGTCCATTTCGGACAAGCTCATCGATTTGTTTCCTGCCCAGGCCAGGCCCTTAGTTTGCCAGGCTGGCGTACAGGTGCTTTATGTTGAGGAATCTTACCGCACGGCATTTCGCCCTGCCTGTGCTGCGGGCTTGGGGTTTCTTTTTGAGCCAGACTTGCATAAAGGGCAACTAAGTGGCATTTCATCCAGCCACTATTGGCCTCCTCTAAAGCATAACCAGTTGAAAAGAGAGTCCCCCAGGCTTTTCCACGAAGTGCCAGGCTTGGGTGGAGTTTCAGAGCAGGGTTTCAGTCCCAAGGCCGGTTGCATAATTGTTGATAATAGCGTTGATACTGGCAGGACGCTTTGGATGGCTTCACAATATCTTTTCACTCAAGGGTATAAGCCTGAGCAGGTCCTTGTTGCAGCATCTGTCTGGGTTAACGGTATCCAATCTACACTTGACCCTTTCGAAGCAAGGCCTCTGAGACAGTTTCGTGATGCTCTTGGTAATGCAGAACGTATGCTTAGGGATGACCTTACGCCCTTCCTTGCAACTGGCAAAGGTTTTTCCCAAGCCAACATAGATGGCTTGCCTGCGGCCATTGCGCAATATTGTGCCGTAGTCTGAGCTGTTATGCAAAATTTTATAAACGCCTTTGGCATTTTTATTGCCAGCTTTGAAGAGGTGGTTTTATTGTCGAAAGTCAGGGTTGGCATTAACGGCTTTGGCCGCATTGGAAGGATGTTTCTTAGGGCAGCAATTGACGACAAGGATCTGGAGATTGTTGCCGTGAATGATGTTGCTGATGCCAAGTCTCTTGCTTACCTCCTGAAGTATGACTCTGTTCACAGGCAGTTTTCTGGGACTGTAGAGGCATCTGCCGATTCGATTTCAGTCAATGGCAGGAAAATCAGGGTCCTTTCAGTGAAGGAGCCTGACCAGCTTCCCTGGAAAGACTTGAAAGTTGATGTTGTCATTGAGAGCACTGGTGTTTTTACGGATAAGGAGTCGGCATCAAGGCACCTTGCTGCCGGCGCCAGGAAAGTAATCATAACTGCTCCTGCAAAGGGCGATGTTGTTACTGTTGTTAAGGGCGTCAATGACGAGTCGTATGACAAGAAGCAGCACAATGTCTGCTCCAACGCCTCCTGCACCACAAACTCTCTTGCTCCCCTTGTCAAGGTACTCCAGGACAAGTTCGGCATCAGGCACGGCTTGATGACTACTGTCCACGCTTACACGAATGATCAGCGCATTCTTGACCTTCCGCATAAGGACCTGAGACGGGCAAGGGCAGCCGCCCTGTCCATAATCCCAACAACAACAGGTGCAGCGAAGGCAATAGGTGATGTCATCCCGCAGCTGAATGGCAAGCTCGATGGAATGGCTTTGCGCGTTCCTGTTCCTGATGGCTCAATTACCGATTTTGTCTGCGTTGTGGAAAAGCCCACTACAGTGGAAGAAATCAACAAGGCTTTCAAGGACGCAGCTGCTGGCCCAATGAAGGGCGTCCTGCAGTACACTGAGGAGCCTCTTGTCTCGGTTGACATCATCGGCAACCCGCACTCTGCAATTTTTGACGCTGGCCTGACCAAGGTCATTGACGGCGTCCTTGTGAAGGTGTGCGCCTGGTATGATAATGAGTGGGGCTTTTCGAAGCGGCTTGTCGACGTTGCGAAGATGATGTAGTGAGTCATCAAAAATTATTTATACGCTTTGGACTGCATTTTTCTTATGGTTAAGCTTCCTTCTATAAAGGACAAGGACCTCGAGCTTTCCGGCAAGGTTGTGCTTGTCCGCACGGGGATGGACGTGCCCCTTGATGCTAATGGCAGCGTGACCGATGACACGAGGATAATGGAGGCCTTGCCAACGATTGAATATCTTGTCAAGAGGGAGGCAAAAATAGTCCTTCTCACTCACATAAATCGCCCTGGCGGCAAGGTTGTTGAATCACAGCGCGTGACAACGACTGCTGCTAAATTATCAGGGCTTCTTGGAAAGGAAGTCGAGCCTTTAAATGACTGCATCGGCAGCGACGTTGAAGCAGCAATCAAGGCAATGAAGCCTGGTGAGGTTGTCCTGCTTGAGAATCTTCGCTTTCACGGGGAAGAGGAAGCCAATGATGATGCCTTCGCCGGCCAGCTGGCAAAGCTTGGCGACATTTATGTCAATGATGCTTTTTCAAATTCCCACCGGAGCCACGCGTCTATGGCTGCCATAACGAATCACATTCCGTTTTATGCCGGGCTGCTTCTTGAGAAAGAGATAAAGGCGCTGACTTCGTCACTCGAAAAGCCCAAAAGGCCTTTTGTTGTTGTCCTTGGCGGCGCCAAGGTGTCCGACAAGATTGGAGTCATTCGCAACCTTGCCCAGAAGGCAGACAAGATTCTTGTTGGCGGTGCGATGATGTTTACCTTTTTCAAGTCAAGGGGCTTTGACGTTGGCGCGAGCAAGTTTGAGCCCGACAAGGTAGCCATTGCTGATGACTTGCTTAACGAGTTTGACACCAAGCTGGTCCTTCCTGTTGATGTTGTCGCGGCTGACCGCTTCGCAAACGATGCCAAGACAGAAATAGTTGCCGCCAGCGAAATCCCAAAAGGATGGATGGGCCTGGACATTGGTCCTGAGTCTGTCAAGCTGTTCTCAAGCGAGCTTTCTGGCGCAAGGACAATTATCTGGAACGGCCCCTTGGGTGTTTTTGAGCTTGATCGGTTTGCCGATGGGACCATTGCAATTGCAAAATTAATTTCTGGCCTCACTGGAATGGCCTTCACCGTGATAGGCGGTGGTGATACGCTTTCGGCTGTTGAAAAGGCCGGGCTGAAGGGGAAGTTCTCTCACGCTTCGACTGGCGGAGGGGCAATGCTTGAGCTTCTTGAGGGCAAGGAACTTCCCGGCGTTGTCGCCTTGGTCAAGCCAGAAGCCTGATGGCTTTTTTGTTACCAAAAAGTTTTTATATGAATATATCACTGGCCAATAACTAATTATATCTTTTTTGGGGGGTATTTTTGGTGGCCATTTCAGAAGAAGAGGTTAGAAAGTCTTTTGCCCGTGTCAAGGAGGACATAACTCAGGTAAAGCGCTCGCTGAACAAGCAGCTGTTCTCTGCTGAGTCCTTGCAGAAGTCCCTTGATGCAGCCCTTGGGAAGGAGGAGTTTTATGCTTTTGTCAAGCGCCTTGGCTTGAGGATTGAGTCCCTTGAGGATTCTTTTTCGCTTAAGTCAGATAAGAAGGACGTGGCTGTCCTTGTTTCAGATCTTCGCGAGGAAATTTCGCGGCTGAGGCAGTTTTCTGAGAAGCGCGATGAAGTCGCTGATGAGCTGCGGCAGGCCAGGATGCTTCGCGGCAAGGTTCTTGAATTGGAGGGCCTTGCGGTTCAAAGGGCGGAGTTTTCAAGGGAGTCTGCCAAGGTAAGAAGTGATGTTGCGGCGCTGAAGTCTTCATTGGCATCCAGGGCCAGTGAGGTTTCCTCGCTTTCTGAGTCTGTATCAAAACTGACTGGCAGCCTTGCTGAGCTTGAGGGCAAGGCTAACTCTCTTTCAGCCAATGCTGTCCAGAAGGAGGAAATAGCTTCTTTTACTGCCAGGATTGAGTCTTCCACCAGGGAGGCTGCAAGGTCTTTCGCAACGCTGAAGCGCGATGTTGACAAGCGCATTGCTATCCTTGAGTCTGTTGAGGAAAGGCTTTTGTCCTTTTCGGACAGGCTGTCTGCAACCGAAGGGGGGCTTTCGGGCCTCCAGGAGAGCATCCAGAAGAAAAGCGTTGACCGGGCAAGCTTTGAGAAAGCAATTTCTGACTTGAAGGCACAGCTTGCGGAAACAAGGCAGCTTCTTGAGTCTTCAATGAGCACTGTCAATCTTGATGATTATGTCACGAAGCGCTCCCTTAAGCAGCAGCTTGCCCAGGTTTCGGATTCTGTGGGCAAACTGGCAGGTGTGGAGGCTAGCGTGGCGTCAATCGCTGAAAAAGTCAATGCGCAGAAGGATTTTGAAAAGCGCTTTGCCGAAGCCAAGGAATTAAAAAAGCTTCGTGAGGACTTTTCCAGGCTGGATTCAAGATTTCTTTCGTCAGACGAGTTTTATTCAAAGCTCGAGAGAGTGGAGGGCTTGTCTTCCCAGGCATCCGATGATTTCAGGAAGGAGCTGAAAAAGCAGCGCGAGTTGTTTGAGGAAAGGCTCAAGTCGCTTGAATCCCACTACAGGGGGGAGAATGATTCGCTTAAGTCTGAAATTTCCGAGCTGAAGAGCCACTTCAAGAGCCTTTCCAAGGCTGGTGAGCAGGCGAAGGTTGAGATGGCTAAGATAACTGTTTCTGCCCAGAAAGCGGCAGCGAAGACAGCTTCTGACATACTTGAGGAAGTTGAGAGGGAATCTCCGAAGAGGAATGGCAATGGCAAGGGCCTTTCGCCTCTTGCAGTGACTGTCGTTATCGTGGCGCTTCTTTTGATTGGCTCAATTGCTTATGTTGCGTTGAAGGGCCCTGGGCAGCAGCAGGCAGGGCCTGTTGAAAATGAAACTGTTCCGGTTGTTCCAGTGGTTCCGATAGAGCCTGAGGAGTCACCTTCTCCAGATGTGGAGTCAGAGCCTGTTCAGCCGGCTCCTGACTTGACTTCTCCGACTCCTGCTCCTAATGTCACTCTTCCTTTGCCTCGGGAAAATGTTACCCAGCCAGTTTTATCATCCTCCAATGAGACTAATGTTTCTGTTCCGGAGGCGCTTGACCCTGACAGCGAGTGCAGGAGAAAGCTTGAGTGCACAAAGCGTTCTGAGAGGGAATTTTGGTTTGATTGCAGCTTTGACAGGGCCATCAATGACTGCAGGTGCTTTGTTGGCTCAATCGAGGACTGCCCCAAGCTTCTTGTTGAAAACGAGTCTGAGCAGAATCTTACTGGAGAGGTTGAGGAGGCAACAGAGCCTAGGTCGCCGGGCGCAAGGTATTATGGCATTGTCGCATTCATAATTGCTGCCGTTGCCTTTTTGGCGTATCGCGCATTGTTCGTGAAGGAAGGCAAGGATGCTGGCGAGCACAAGGCGGAAGCCCCTGAAAAGAAGGAGAAGAAGGCTCCTGAGAGGAAAGAGCCGGCCAAGGAAGCTAAAGAAGAGGAAGAAGATAAGGATGTCATAGACCTCGAGGAGTTCTTTGAGAAAAAGGAAACTAAGAAGAAATAGCCGCCAGGACTTTCTTCCGGCTGTGTAGCCCGCTTTTTATCATCCACTTTTTCCCTGTTTCTCTCTTGAGGAATCGCAGCAGCTCAACATTTGCCTTGTCTTTTTCGGCAGCAGCCTTCACTCTTACCATCCACGCTTTTTTCTCGCTGTTGTAGCCTTCGATTGCGTTTTTGCTGCTGCCAGGCTTTACTACCACTGAAATTATGCCAGAATCAGGAATCTTACCCATATTCCCGCCACTTGTGCTTGCACTTCGTGCATTGGTGGAATTTTGTCTCGCCTTCATCGCCTGCCCTTGTCTGCCTGGTCCAGTAATATGCCGTGTTGTTGTGGCATTTTGGGCATTCTATTTCAGTCACGGGTGCTGTGATTTTTTGCTCTGCAGCCGGCTCAAAGCGCCTTTCCTCGTGCTTTGGGGTTTCCTGGACCTTTTCGGTTATCTTTCCGGTTTCCTTGCCCTTGTCGACGTAGCCGCAGCTGCATCCCATTACGGTTTTCTCTCCAGCTTTCCTTGGAGTGAGTATTGAGCCGCATTTTGGGCAGAACATTTTCACTTACCCCTTAGGGTGTTCAGCAGGTTCGTGAATGCTATCTTTACGTAGCCCACGTAAGGCACCCTTATCCACGCTGTCCCTATTACCCTTTGCTCGTGTATTTCGATTTCAGACCCTATCTGCATTGAGTTCATGTCGCCTTTCGTTGAAAAGTATGCGCTTCCTGAGGCTTCCCATTTCCTTACCACCCTGTGGATTATTGGCTCTGGCCTGTCAGCCTTGAACACTATGACGTCCCCGATTTCTATTTTTTCGGGCTTCTTGCCTTTTATTATTATGATGTCCCCCTTGTTGAATCCGTTGCTTAGCGGGAAATCCCTGAACTGCTCGTAAGTTATGTTGAATTTTTCATAGCCTTTTTCCATGGATTCCCACCATTTGTCAAAGTCCCCCTTGTATTTCATGCTGTCGCTCACCACGGCCACGACAGGGTGGTCTGTTTGAAGAATGAGTCCGAGCCCTGGGTAAAGGAGGAACTTTATTATGACAAAGGCCAGGGCGGCATTCACGATCCAGCTCCATATGCTGTTGTCATTCCACAAGAATTTCCAGGTAGCTTTCAGTGTCTTCTTGAAATTCATTGGTCAGAAAACCTCACAAACAAATAAAAAGGTATCGCTTTTCCTTCTCTGAATGGGAGAGCGCATCAAGGGCAGCCAGAGGCACAGGAATTATTTTGAGGCCATTCTTCAGCTTCGTAATCCTGATAAGGACGTTGTGCAGTTTGTTGAGGATGCCGTGAAGGGGGCGGCTGAGACTGGCAGCAGCGATGTTTTCATTTCCAAGCGCAAGAAAGTTACTAACGGCTGGGATTTTTACATCAGCGCAAAGGATTTTGCCGTGGGGCTGGGAAGGGCGCTTTACGATGCCTTTGGCGGCGAAATCAAGATTACGAAAAAGCTTTTTACCCAGCATAAGCTGACAAGCCGCCTTCTTTACAGGGTCACGGTCCTTTACAGGATGGCTGATTTTCGCAACGGCGACTATGTCCTGCTGTACGAGCGGCCTTATAAAATCACCAGCCTGGGGCGGAGGGTTTACGCTGTTGATATTGAGTCAAGGCAGCAGCGCGAGTTCAACTACAAGGAGACCATCAGGGGCAGCCAGAAGCTTGAGGTTATCGATGCGTTGATTTCAAAAGTCAGGCCTCAGCTTGAGGTTATCCATCCTGAGACTTTCCAGAGTACTCCTGTCTTTCCGATTAATAAGACTTCAAGGCTTGTGCCTGGTGAAAAAACCAAGATTGTTTTTTCTGGCGAAAAGCTTTGGCTCCCGATTTAGGCCAATAGGTGCATTGCTGCGGCGGCCATTATTGGCACTAAAATGTTATCATCAATCTTTCTGCCAAGAATTTTTACATTCATTGCTTCCACAATCATTGCCGCTGCCGCCCCGACTATCGCAATCCAAGCTGGCACGAGCAGGGCTGCCGCTGCCGCAGCAAAGACGATTCCGGCAAGTGTTCCTTCAATCATTTTTTCCTGTGCGAAAAGCCAGCGGTGCCGTGCCTTGCCAAGAAGGCTTCCTGCAACAGGGCTTATCGAGTCTCCGATTGCCAGTATGAGTATTGCCGCTGCAGCCTGTTCCTTGAATATTGCGGCTGTCAGCCCGCTTCCGAGAAAGAGCATTATCGCCCCCTTTCCAGGGAATCTTGTAAGCTCTTCTTTCCTTTCAACCAGGGCAAGTGCCCGGACTTTTAATCTTCCTTTCCTGATGGCAACCGACAGGAGAAGCCCTGCTGCCGCAATTACTGGCAGCACGTACCACAAGGCTTGGTAATTCAGCACAAACAGCGCAATGGCAATCCCAATCGCGGCATGCAAAACCTGTCTCCTTACTTCCAGTTTATCTTTTTCCAATATTCTTCCTTTCAATCTTGCCTTTACAAAAGATGCAATGATTGCCGCAATGGCGAGTCCGGCCATTGTGTCGCTGAAATGATGGGCGTTGCCGTAAATCCTTGAGAATATTGTCACGGCCGTGAATACGGCCCAGGGCGCCTTGAGTACTGGGGAGGATAAGGCGGCTGCTGCCGCGCTGGCAGAGTGGCCGCTTGGGAATGAGTAGTCGATGTTGCCGAAAGGATTGAGGATGAGCAGCCCGTCAGGCCGCATTCTTTGCAACAATGGCTTGAGGAGGTACGTGACAGCCATTGCCCCAAGTATTGAAATGGTCACGGCCAGTATTTTTTCGTTGTTGTTTTTCTTTGCCCGGAACATTAATGTGGCGGTCGCCACCAGCATTGCGCCATAGGCCCACAGGAAAAGGCTGTTGAATGTTTCAACGGCTTTTGCAATCAATGGCGAGTCGAGCTGCTTTATTGCCGTAACAGAAAAGTCGTCAAGCAAAAAGCTGGCGGCAGCCAATGCCAGCAGTAGCGCTGCAGTGGGGATTTTTCTCTCTTTTGGCTTTTTCATCTTTCGATTCTTTTTATTTCATATGCTGCTGCCTTGTCCATTACATAGGCATCTTCTTCAACGATTGCCTTCACCAGCTGCTCAGGCTTCTTGTAGCTTCTTTCGATTTTTGCGTAAAGCCTCCCATTCTTTTCGAACACTTGCCTGCCCTTCTTTCCCGAATGCTCCTGCCTGAATTTTTCAGCGTGCACAGTGTTTGAAATTGGCGGCCCGTCCCTTGTTTCAGGCTCAGGCTCCCTTGCTTCGCTGGTATACCAGTAGAGTGCCTTGCTTCCTTTCTCCCACGCCCATCCCGTGTCAGTGAGCTTGAAGCCGCTTTCCCGCAGCCTTTTTTCTATGTGCTCGTGCGCCTTGAGAAGCCTTGCTCCCACGACGTCTTCCTTTCCCCTGTGCGGCGTTGCCTCAACTATTGTCAAGTTTTTGCCTTTTGCCTTTTCGGCGAGGCTTTCTGCAGTTATGCTTTCTTTTTCAAAAGCCGCTTTCGATGGTTCTTTCAGGAATTTTTCTGCGGCTGAAATGAACGTTGAGAGCGTCTCGTTGCTTAGCGCTGCGGTTGCATTCCTGTCTTTTTGTATTGGGTCTATGACTATTAGTTCGCTCTGGACTTTTGCCTCATTAAGCTCCCTGAGGGGGTCTCTTCCTTTGTAGTGCTTCTCGGCATCCACTATTATTTTCGTGCCTTTGCTGATTCGCCTTTTCCAGTCCTTTGTTGCGGCCACTAGCAGCTGGAGGAAGCTTCCGTAATGCGTTGTTAGAATCTCGCAGGAGTATCCGGAAAATCCCCTGACGTGGCTCTCTGCTCCGTAAACGCGCTGCGCCTTGCAGAATGCTTTCGTCAGCCTTATTTCATCTCCCAGCCCTTTTTTCTTTCGTGTTTCCTTCTGTACCCATCCGGCGTGGAGCAGTGAGGCATCTGTTATGTTCATTGCCTGCCTGGCGGTCTTTATTCCCAGTATCGGAACTATCTCGAAGCTATACCCCTCATATGCTATCTTGAAGTAATCCCTGCTGCCGTGGAGCCTTTCGTGTTTTGGGAATGCTTTTTTCACGGCAGCTGCAAGGAACTCGCTCAGTTCAGCGTTTTTCTCCTTGTATCTTGAGTAGTCGAAGCACACGAAGACGTCAATGTCGTGCATGCCCCTTAGCCAGGTTCCCTTGGCGCCTGAGCCTCCTACAATGGCCTTGGCCTTGACTTTGGCTTTTGTAAGTGCCTTGTCCAGTCTTGCCGTGAATTCTGCGGCAATTCCTGATATTTTGGCATTTTCGGCTGCCGTGGGCCTCTTTTCGCTTTTGACTTCATCCAGCAAGGCTTCTCTTTTTTTCATTGTATCTCCATCTTTCCACTATTCCTTTTAAATGTTGCCCCAAAAACAATTTAAATACCCCTTCGCAGGGAATCCCTTCATTATGACTCGCATCTCCAGGCTCGTTATGCACGGCTTTAAGTCCTTTGCAAAGAGAACAGACCTTCCTTTTGACAGCAATTTCTCTGTTGTTTTGGGTCCAAACGGCAGCGGCAAGAGCAATTGCATGGATGCTGTCTGTTTTGTCCTTGGCCGCATCAGCAGCAAGGATTTGCGCACTGAAAAACTCTCCCACCTCATCTATAATGGCGGCAAGACCAAGCAGCCTGCTGCCAAGGCTGAAGTCAGCATTTTTTTTGACAACAGCAAGAAAACTTTTCCTTACGAGGAAGGCCAGGTCAAGGTTAGCAGGATAATCAAGCCTTCAGGCCAGAGCTCTTATCGCATTAATGACAAGGCTTCCACGAGGCAGGAAATCCTTGACCTTCTTGCCCTGGCGAAGATTGACCCTGATGGCCATAACATCGTTCTTCAGGGCGACATTATTCATTTTTGCGAAATGTCG
>JACPBZ010000013.1 GCA_016180105.1 Candidatus Woesearchaeota archaeon
GAAAGGCTTACTAAGAGCTGTAAAAATTGACAAGCGAAAGAAGCCAGTAGCCGACTGGGACGGGCACCACTGCGACGAAGCACTTGTGGAAGGAAGCATTCGATACAACCCCAAATGGTGGCAAGTGCAGTGAATATGAATGCGACGGCCGGGTAACCTCGTGCTGCTGCACTCGGAACCCGTCCGCTCGCCATAAGCGTTTTTGATAAAGCTTTTGCTCGCCCGCAGGCGAGTAAAAGGCTTAATGCGACGGCCGGGATTCGAACCCGGGTAACGACCTTGGCAAGGTCGTGTCATACCGCTAGACCACCGTCGCTTAAAAGCGAACGAGAAGCGGACGCATTTTAAATGTTTTGGAATTCAGGATTCTATTCTTTTAAGCAACGGCAGCCTGTCGAAATCAGAATCGTAGCTGGCAATGCTTTTGATGCCGGATTCACCTGCCAAAACGATAATCGTGCAGTCCGTGAAGCTTAAGCCTTCGGATTTTTTGAATAGTTTCCAGGACTGGGAAAAAACTGCAGAATTTACATTAAGCATCTTTATGCTTTCGTCTTCGAGAAGCGAGTCACCAAATTCCTCAATTTTTTCAGGTCGGGTATGCCTGGCCTTTAGGAAAGTTACAAACTCGTCGAAAACATAGTCAGAAATGTATGGCTGCCCCAGCTCCTTATTCGCTATCTTTGCCTTAACTGATTGTGCGCTCCTGTGATTTTCGTCATCTACATTTGCCAAGGCAACTAGAAACGAAGTATCCAGAAAAACGCTCATTCTTTCACCCGTACAAGGTTTCATCAACAAGCGTGCTCAGCTTCTCTTTATCTGCGCCTTCAAATTTGAAAGGCCTCAGGCTCCAAAAGCTTTTGTGCTTGTTGCCAGCTTGGGCTTCTTTTTGTTCATGAAGCCACTTCTGGATGGCAAGGTTTACAGCTTCCCCCAGTGTAATGCCTTCTTTCACAGCCGTAACCTTAAGCTCCCTCCAAAGGCCACGATTTACAGCCCTGACTGTCACTCCCTCCGTCATACTTGTAAACAAGTATTATATGTCATATTTAAATGTTGTGGGAAAAAATGGGCCCAGCCGGACTTTCGCGATTTCAAATATCATTCGAACCGGCGGCCTTCTCCGTTCTTAGCAGATTTGCCTGTAAAGGAGACGTCATAACCACTAGACCATGGGCCCGTGGCAGAAACGGCAATCGGGATGGCTTAAATAGTTATCTTTTCAGCGCGTCACAAGCAGCCTGACTTCACCACCACCATTGCCACTGTTCAAAACAGGCACAAGGGCACCATACAATGCTGCCGTTGCCTGAGAAACAGAGAGGCCGGTTGTATCAATTACATCCACGTTCACACCCATTTCTGCAAACAGCCCAAGGACTTCATTGTATGACTGTCTGATTTTGCGAAGGCCGTCAAAACTCTCATGGTGCTGCCTCTTGCGTGGATTTGCCGTAAAAGCACGGCGGGCAGTTACGTTACTGATGCGCGCCATCGCAACTTCAGGATCCGCATCATAAAAAATCACATGGCTTGGCAGTGGATGACCAAGGCCATGCAGCAGCCAAACCATAACTGATGCGGGCACAAGGCCCACGGCTGGAAAATAAAATGGCCCATAAACCATGCTGTCGATGATCGGTTCCCTTGATGAAACAACCACGTCCGGATTATACCTGTGAATCAAGTGAGCCTGGTTCGGCTCATATCGCACATGGGTTGCAACACCATAAGAAACCCCTGCAAGCAATTTCATCGATCTGGAAGGCTTCAAGGGATTTGCCAACTCAAAGTGTTCTGCCACACCCCGTCCTATCACTGCACTGCCCAAAAGCACCTTAACATTGGCAGGAGGGTTATTGACCAATTCATCAAGGCTGGTGTCCTTGCCGCTCCCATCGAGACCGACAATAGAAACCCGTTGCATATAACCCAGTTGGGAACAAATAACACAATATAATACTTTTGCATATATTCTATATGGTATTCCTGCGAATGCCTGCGTAGCATAATTTATATAGCCATTTAAGAAATAAACACTCAATGGAAGACAAGATTATCGAGATACCCCTGGAACGTGGACATATCCGTGCTGTCAAAGAGATACGTCCAGATGCTGAAAAAGCTCAAGGAGCTCGACTTCAGGGTGTCCGGAAAAATGGTCCTCGCTGCGGCAATGCTGCTCAAGATGAAATCAAACCTCCTCGTCGGGGAAGAAATGGCAGAGCTCGACAGGCTAATGGCACCCCAGGATGAAGAGGCAATGAACGAAGGATTCTACGACGAGCTTGACCAGGCATCGTACGGCCAGGGAGCGCCAGAACAGTACCAACCGCTACTCCCAAGGACACCCCAGCCGAGAAAGAGAAAAGTCTCCATTTACGACCTCGTCATCTCACTGCAAAAAGCCCTTGAAGTCAGAGACAGGAGAGTTGTCAGGAGCACGCCAAGAGGCACGATGGCGGCCCCCCAGCGAAAGGTCGACATGGGAGCGCTCATAGGAGAAGTATACGACAAGGTTTCAAAAATGGTTAGCGGAGGCCAAAAGCTCACGTTCACCCAGTTGCTGCCCCCGGAGCCGACAAAGGAGGCAAAAATACTGACATTCATGCCGCTGCTGCACCTTGCAAACTCAGACTACAGGAAAATAGACCTTGAGCAACAGGAGCACTTTGGCGAGATAGGAATCTTCCTAAGGCGGAACGGCAACAACGAGCCAAGGATTAACGAACAATCTTGAACTCCCCTGAGGGCAATGCCCTGATAACTTCATCCGTGAAGCTGCCGTCAAGAGACAAGAACTTCATTATCTTCTTTGCAGCATCAGAAGGCTTATCGTCACCCTGCAAAAGCCTCACGTGCTTACTGCAACGCGCAGCAACAGCCGTAGCAGGGCCTCCCATAATCTTTCCATCCTCGGCAACGCCCACTGCAAGCTCAACCTTCACGGGAACGTAATTCTTCTTCCCATAAATCATAAATGCACCCTTCGAAATAAACTCGCCAGCCTTCGCCTCCTTGGAGACCTGCTCCGGCCTCACCCAATAAACCTCAACGGATTGCAAGCCAGCCTTCCAGGCACGGGAATACCCAGCGGTTGCAGTTGCTGCTTCCCCAATAGTTACCGGGCCAATCTGCCTTGATGAGTTGCTGTCCCGCTTCACGACAAAAAAAGGCGAGCCGGAAAGCTCCGTATGAAAGACAATGTCATTACGGTCAGTATGCTTTTTGATTATAATCTCATTAGTCGAGGCATCCCTTCCGCCAATGCAAAGGAAGCCTTCAGAGCTAAAAAACCAGCGAAACTTCTCGTACCACAGGCGCTGCTGCTGCCTCAAGGTTGCCGCCTTTCGTTTATCATCTTCTGCAACAAATTGCCTCTGCGCGGCCTCCTTGAGCTCAGAAATGCGCTGAAGCCTTAGCATTGTCTTTTCAAGGGCAGCCCTGGCGCCCTCAAGCTTCTTCCTTGCCTTCTTGGCCTGCTCAAAATAAACAGCAGCATTCTCCTCAACCGACTTCCTCACATCAAGTGCAACCTTCATCTTAGCCAAGGCTCACTCCGCCAGAACTTTGAAGAATGCTCTGCGCGAACGTGATTATGACAAAAGAAGAGGTCATCATTATGATGGAATGCTTCAGGCCGGAAGTCAAATCACCCTCAGCGAGCTTGCCCAGGACAACGCCGGCAAAGAAGCCCTGAATCATGGACATAAGCAGGAATATGCCATTAAGGCTGATAATCCAGCCACCCAACGACAGGATGAAATTCACCGGCGAGGAAAAATCAAGCTCTGCCTGAAGGTTAATGCCGCCGCCAATCTGGGAGGTAGATATGCCCGTGTCAGTAGAGGCGCCAAACTTAATCATGTAAGGTATGAGCAAGTTTTGGATGACAACCATAACGCCAAGAAAGACAAAAAAGATGATGTAGCTCTGCATTATCTGGGCGTGAATGCTCGACTTCCGCTCCTCCTTTATCTTCTTGATTTGAAGCAGGGACTCAGTAACGGCCGTGAGGACATCCTCAATGTTGCCTCCTGCCTGCTCAGCCTGGACAACTGTCGCAATAGCCCTCTTGATAACAGGATTCTCAGTTTCCTTCCCAAAATTAATGAAAGCCTTATGAAAAGGAATAGACCACTCAATCTGGTTGGAAAGCTTCTTCAAATAAGGCGTCAACGTGCCATAGTCTCCTTCGGAAACGTGCACAACAGCCTGGGCAGCCGGCATACCTGACTTAATGGCGCCCGAAAGATTCCTGACAAACTCAGGAAACCTGTTTTCAATGTCCTTCTGACGCTTAGCCTCGCGCATAATGTCAAGCCAATAAGGCAAAGTGGCCGCAATGACAACAACCGCGATAAACGGGACAAAAATGACTTTTCCCCTGAAAAAATAAAAATCGGCAAAAATGAGAAACAAGGCTGCCCCAAGCGCTATCTTGTGCCGAGTCTCGAACAAAAGCTTAACCATACCAGCCCTAACTGGCTAAAGAGCAGTTTAATTAGTTTTCGCTTGAATCAGCTCACACCTCAGGCTGCGTGACTTGCAGGAAAAGCAGGAAGCCAAGGTTAAGCAGGGGAATGACAGCGTAAGCGCCCACTGCCATCACTATGTCAACCCCAATACCGCCAAGGGTGCCCCCCAAAAGGTTAACCAAGGCCATTGCAGCAACGAAAAACAATGGCGCGGCAATCAGCAAGCCGGTATAAATGTCCGAGTAAGTGCTTACCGTCTCGTTATAGCGCTGCCTTTCAAGATTATAAGTAAGTGTTGCCTGGTCAGCCTCCTGTCTCAAGTACCTGTCAAGGTCACCGCCAGTCTCGATGGTGCTCACAATTCCCTCAAGGAATTCCTTGAAGTGCGGGCTTGGAGTGGTGGCCGCAACAGTCCTCACCGCAGTCAGCAAGTCATAGCCAAAAATATTTATGAAGTCAACAATTTTCTTAATCTCAATTGCAATCTCGCTATACTCGCCAGAAGCGGAGATCAGCTCAAACATCGACACAGGAGGCACTCCTGAAGTGGCAACGGCAGCCATATGATTGATTGCAAAAGGCATATTGGTCATTATCTTCCTCTTCCTGTCCTTGATTTTCATAAAAGGATAAGCGTAAAAAATCGTGGCGCAGGAAAAGCCGGCAACAACGCTCAGGATAACAGCGCGAAGCACAACCTGGTAAAGCGGGTATCCTATTATGAAGAAGAAAATGCCCAATGCGAAAAACGAAATTACCGTGACAAACAGGGTCGAAAGTATCATGATATTGACATAAGTGTTGGAAAGCACCTTGACATTCGCTGCCCGCAGGCCATTATACAGAAAGCCGAAAAACTCGGGAAAAGTGTCAACAAGGGCCAGGCTTATCTTCCTGACAGTCAAGTTAGCAATCAGGCCAACCGAACTGCCCTGGTAAACCTCAGGCTTCTCAACCTCAAGGATTTTCTTGACGCGACGCGCCTCCTGCGCAAGAAGCGTTGCATTAAATCCAGAAAGCCTTTCCTCATCGTAAAGCTTGCGCCGCATCTCCTTGAGCTTCTTGACGTGCACGGGTATGGCCGTGGTTTCCCCCATAATAGGCTCCTGCTTGGACCTGAACCTCTCAGTCAGCTCCCTAAGCATACCCTTTGGAGAAAACCAGCCAAAGGCAAGGCCAGCAGGCTCCTTTTGCTCAAAAGCCGGAGTTTTCTCGCTGATTTTCGCCTTCTTTTCCATGGCAACTATTTCCTCAGCGAAAATGCCCTTCTCCTTCTTGGAGCTGAAAAGCTGCGTCACAGCGGAAAGAACGCTTTGCTTCTGGCCAAACTGGGCATTTGGCTTTACCTGCACAGCCTGCCTGGGGATTTCTGCGGGCCTTGAAAAGTCCACAGGCCTGGAAAGCGCGGCAGCCTTCCTCGACCTCAAGTGGCCAATGCCCTTCAGGGACCTAAAAGCAGTGAGAGGCACGTCAGCCACAAGCCCTGGGATTGCCCTGGCAACCAAAACCAGGCGCCTGAAAATCCCAGCCAGCTGCAACTTATGAACATTGCCAGCCACAGGAGCGAATTTCACCTCCCTCGGCTGAACAGGAGAAACAGCCTTGAGCCTTGCCTTGGAAGCTGCTTTCTCAGCAGCCTCAATCTCCCTTGACAGGTCCTCAAACTTCGGAATGCCCACCTCAAGCCTTGGCTTCCTGCCCGGCTCTGAAAGAACAGCAAGCTCCCCGGGGGCAATCCGCCTGGAATCAAGCATAGCTTTCAACCGGGCAATCTCATTGTCAATGTTAAAGACATCCAAATGCCCCGAAGAGAGCCTGGTAGCGGCAGCAACCGGCTGCGAAGAAGCTACAGCCCTTGCAGAAACTTGTTGGGGAGCCTTGCGAGCAACGTCCACGGCAAGGCTGCTAAGAGACGTGTCGTCGCGGACAAGCGCAATAACCTGCGAGACTATAAACTCAATCTTCTTAAGCAACGAATAGATGTATGCCTTGTAATAGGCAGCCCACTCCTCCTTGCTCCTGCCGTGCAGGGCAGCCTTCTGCTTTTCCTCAAAAGCAAGGTATGCCAACTTCCCGGAATCGTATTCGCCATCAAGCTTTTTCAGGCTCGAAAAGAAAGCCTTCCTCTGGGCCACATAAACATCAAGCTCCTTGATGAGCTCCCTGATTTCATCCAGAAGCTTCCTCGCATTCTTGTGCTGCATTTAACCCTCCAAGCCCAGCTGAGCTTTCTGAAGAAGCGCCTTTGCCCGAGCCAGTTCAGAAAGCAACTCCTGCTTCATCACACGCATTTCGTGGCGTGCTGCCTCCAGCTCGGCATTCCCGCGAAAGGCCGAGTTCGCGCGCTTCTCATAAAGCCCAACAAGCGTGTCCGCCTTGGCCACGGCTTCCCTAAGCTCATCAAGAGGAAGAACCCCATCCTCATCATAAGCCCTTTTTTCCCTTGGCATTTTCCCTTAAAACCTACTTGATGTTAAAAAAAGCAAGGACGCTAGGAGGATCCTTGTAGTAATCATTGACGACCTTCGTGACATCCTTGTAGTGCGTCATATTGCGCTCAAGCATCTT
>JACPBZ010000022.1 GCA_016180105.1 Candidatus Woesearchaeota archaeon
CAAGCTCAAGGAGATGGGCCTGGAAGGCAAGATTGATTCTGAATTACTGCGCGTTGATGAGCTTCACCAGTTAATGGAGCTTCACCAGCAAAACGGCGGAATCCTTTCACCAAGAAGCTACCAAAGACTACCCGCCTACAAGGCAACCCAAGCGAAGGGAGGCGGGGCACCGGCTCCAGCGCATCATTAAACTCTAACGACTTTTTGTTATAACCCTACAGTGACAAAATAAACGAAAGATTTAAATAGTAGCTGTGTAACTACTCGTGAATAGCATATTGGGGGTGATTTTGAAAATGGTACAGCAGCACAATGGAAATGGAGATGCACACTATCTGCCTAACTTTATGACCAGATACGGTGACGTATCCAGAATGGCTGACGACAGCGAATTTTTCAAAATGGCAGCATTTACGGACGCTGCACGTGAATTATTGATGAATGAGCAGAATGAACTCGATTACGGCCTGCTTAAGGGCGGGGAGCTCGCACAGACGTTTGCAATATCAATTGGCACCAGGCTCCGCAACAGGGCGAAAACAGTTTTCGGCGCCCCTGACGGCCTTCCATGGTATAGGCTGGCTCAGCTTACACAAGCATATGCCGGTGTTACGGCAGGGCAGCTGAAATCAATGGTGGACTCTGAGCGTGAAGACTTCACAGTCTCAAGAATGGCAAAAATCTCAAGCGACCTGAAGGAAAACACATTCAGGACATTCGGGCCTTCAGCGTGGGAACACATTCCAGACACCCCAGCAGCCAGGGCAACAGTCCTGAGCGAATTGGGCCTCACTGGAAAAATGGACCCGGCCAAGGCTAAGCTTGAGGAGATAGTCCAACTGATGGTTCACTATCACGGAACCGGAGGCGTTGTATCTCCAAAAATGTACGAGAGAAGTCAGGCCTACATTCCGCCTGGCAACCACGGCGGCCATTAAGCCGCTTTTTTTCTTTTTTTCCCTTCTGATCTTTTTAAGTTTTTTAATAAAACCTATCAGAAACCTATAAATACCACTGCGCCAGCCAAAAGGAACAGCCACAGTTGTAAGTGGCTTGTGATTCATAATGGCAACAGCGAAAAAAAGCGAAAAGGCCGAAAAAGCCACTATCAAGATAACTTTTCCTGACGGCAAGTCAAGGGAATTTCCCAAGGGCACAACCCCTCTTGACGTGGCAAAGAGCATAAGCCGGGGATTGGCTGAGGAGGCGGTGACTGCAAAGGTAAACGGCGCCCTTTACGACTTGACAAGGCCGCTTGACGAAGATGCGTCGTTGCAACTGTTCAAGTTCGATTCTGTTGATGGAAAAAGCGTATTCTGGCACTCCGCAGCCCACGTGATGGCACAAGCCGTGGTAAGACTGTTCCCGTTTGCAAAGCTGACAATCGGCCCGACTTTTGAGAGCGGCTTCTACTATGACATAGACCACGAACCCTTCAAGCCTGAAGATTTGGCAAAAATAGAGGCTGAAATGGCCAAAGTTGTTTCCGAGAAGCTTGACATAAAGAGGGAAGTTCTCACGAAGGACGAGGCGCTGAAATCATTCAAGGACAACAGCTACAAGATTGAGATAATCAACGAGGACGTTGCCTCAGGAGCACCGCTGACAGCCTATCGACAAGGCGAATTCGTTGACCTGTGCAGGGGCCCTCACGTCCCAAACACGGGCCACATAAATGCCTTCAAGCTGACAAAAACATCAGGCGCTTACTGGCGGGGGGACGCGAAAAACAAGCCCCTGCAGAGAATTTACGGAATAGCCTTCCCTGCAAAGAAGCAGCTCGACGATTATGTTCAACTGCTGCAAGAAGCTGAAAAAAGAGACCACAGGAAGCTTGGCAAGGATTTGGAACTCTTCATGTTCCACGACTGGTCTCCAGGGAGCGCATTCTTCCTGCCAAAAGGGGCAGTAATTTACAACGAGCTGCTCAGCTTCATCAGGGAAGAATACCAAAAGAGGGACTACAAGGAAGTAATCACGCCACAGCTTTTCAACAAGGCGCTGTGGGAGCTGTCAGGCCACTGGCAGCACTACAAGGAAAACATGTTTGTGTTAAAAGTCGACGAGGAGGAATTCAGCCTCAAGCCAATGAACTGCCCAAGCCACGTGCTCATTTTCAAAAGCCGCACAAGAAGCTACCGCGAACTCCCATTGAGAATAGCTGACTTCTGCAACCTTCACAGGAACGAGCTGAGAGGCGTGCTTGGCGGCCTCACCAGGGTAAGGAAATTCTCCCAGGACGACGCGCACATATTCTGCACGAAAGAGCAGATAGGCCCCGAGATAATGCAGCTGCTGGAATTCGTGAAATACGTCTACGTTGACGTCTTCAAGTTCGAATTCACCTCAAAGCTGAGCACAAGGCCTGAAAAATACCTGGGAGACGTGAAACTCTGGGAAACGGCAGAAAAAGCGCTCGAAGAATCACTGAAGGCAAGCAAGCTCAAATACGAAATAAAGCCTGGCGAAGGCGCATTCTACGGCCCCAAGATAGACTTTGACGTCCGCGACTCCCTCGGAAGAGACTGGCAGCTCGCAACCATCCAGCTCGACTTCCAGATGCCCCTGAAAATGGAGGCAGAGTATGAGGGACAGGATGGAAAAAGGCACCCTGCCGTAATGATACACAGGGCAATCCTCGGCAGCCTCGAAAGATTCATCGGAGTGCTCACAGAGCACTACGCAGGAAAATTCCCGCTATGGCTAAGCCCTGTCCAGGCAAGGATACTCACAGTAGCAGACAGGTTCAATGATTACGCACACAAGATCAAGGAGCAATACGCCAAGGCAGGCATCAGGGTGGAAGTCGACGTCAAGGCGGAAAGCATACCCTACAAGGTTCGCGAGGCGGAACTTGACAAGGTAAACTACATCATTGTCGTTGGAGAGAAGGAAGTGGCAGCAAACACCGTCACGGTAAGGAAGGGCAAGGAGCAGTTCACGATGGACTCCGAGAATTTTCTTCAGCAGCTATGCGGTGAAATCAAGAACAAAGTATAAATATGAGTTATACTCCAGTACAACTTCTAGTATGACTGGTGGTTAAAATGATGGCTAAAATGAGGATAGGGCCCAAAGGGCAGGTTGTCATCCCGAAGCATTTCAGGGACGACTTTGGACTGAAAACAGGCGAACAAGTCATGATGGACTACACTGGGAAGGAGATTGTAATTAAGAAGACCGCTTCAAATATTGCAGAAATAGCCAGAATGATTGCCAATTCCGGCAAGAAAATCAAGGTTACGCCCGAGCTCCTGAAGAGATTGGATGACGAAGAGTACGAGGAGAAATATGACAGAATACGCAAACAACATTTATCTGGACACTAACATCTTTATCTACGCAAGTGCATCCAGCGACGTAATTGGCGAACAATGCATCAGAATTTTAACCGCCTTGGCGAAAGGCAAAATAACGGCAGTAACTTCCTTGATAACTTTTGATGAACTCTTCTACAAACTTAACAAATTAAAGGGATTTGAGGCCGCTATCCTATTTGCTGAAAACTTCCTGGCAATGCCCAATCTTGTTCTGGCAGAGGTAAACGGCGGAATAGTCACGACATCCTTGGCAACAATAAAACAATACAAACTGGCGCCAAGAGACGCTATACACGTCGCTACAGCACTGACGCATAAAGCTGCCGCTATTGTTTCAGATGATAGAGACTTTTCTAAAGTGGCAGAATTAAACTACCTTGGCATTGCTGACTTTATAAAGCAACTTGAATCTCATTAACACACTTTAAAAATAGACAGGTTTAAATATTAGCATCCTCGCCCATACCCTTATGGGACAGCAGGAAGTAAGCGACTTTTTGAAAAAATACAGAACCAAGTGGTTCACTTCAAAGCAAATAGCAAAAAGCCTGAACGTGTCAACAGGCTCAGTCATAAACAACCTGTCAAAGCTGAGAAAGAGCAAACAAGTGCTGTTCAAGAAGGCAGGCAGGGCAAACCAATACATCTACAAGTACAAGGCTTAATTTCTTTACGATGATAATCCGCTTCAAGGCATCAGGCATTGTCGCGATGATACTCTACATACCATTGCTTCTTGCGTTGGGGCTTGTCCTTGCCTTCCTCGTGCCGCTCCTTGCCATAATGGTCGCGCTCGCCGGAATCGCGTTCACGGCATTCTTTGTTTTCGCGAGAATCGGGCTTGCCAGGAAAAAGCTCAACAGCAGCCGCGATGCCAAAAAGCCAATTGAAATAAGGCATTACAAGGTAAAGTAAAAATGGAAGAAAAAGTAATCCTGGTAGACGCGGCTGACAACCAAATAGGCACAGAGGAAAAGCTCGAAGCGCACAGGCAGGGAAAGCTTCACAGGGCATTCTCCACCTGCATCTTCAATGACAAAGGGGAGCTAATGCTGCAAAAGAGAGACAGCAGGAAATATCATTCAGGAGGGCTCTGGACAAACACCTGCTGCAGCCACCCAAGGCCAGGAGAAGGACTGCTGGAAGCGGCGCATCGCCGCCTAAAAGAGGAAATGGGATTTGATTGCGACCTCAAGGAAGCCTTTAGCTTTGTTTACGAGGCCAAGCTGGACAAGGGCCTTACCGAGCACGAATTCAATCACGTCATAATCGGCCAATTCAACGGAAAGCCAATCCTGAATCCCCTGGAGGCAGAGGATTGGAGATGGTCAACACTTGAAGAACTCAGAAGCGACATTGAAGCCAATCCTGAAAAATACTCCTTTTGGCTAAAGGCGTGCTTCAAGCAACTTGAGCGCGCGTGGCCCAACACGCATTAACATCATTTCCCAAACCTTCTCTCGCGCTGCTTGAATTCCTCAATGCAGGCAATGAGGTCAGCCTTCTCGAACTCCGGCCACATCTTGCCAAGAAAGAAAAGCTCGGCATAGGATGACTGGTAAAGAAGAAAGCCGCTGAGGCGCTGCTCGCCCCCTGTGCGAATGATAATGTCAGGGTCATCTGACATATAAAGATAGCGCTTAAGCGTGTCATCATTGACATCCTTCGCTGAAAGCTTGCCACTCTCAACATCAGCAGCCATCATTTTAGCAGCATCGGCAATTTCCTGCCTGCCACCGTAAGCCATACAGAGATTGACAACAAGCCCGGTATTCGCACTGGTCTTTTCCATTATCTCGCGCATAAGCTGCGTTATGTCCTGGGGGAACATTTCAATCCTGCCCAAAAACCTTACCCTTATCCCAAGCTTCTTGCCTTTCTCCTGCAACCTGGGGTCGGACTTAAGCTGCCCGCACATCTCCCTGAAAAGCCTAATGATATAATCAAACTCTTCCCTTGGCCTGTTGAAATTATCAACAGAAAAAGCGTAAAGCGTTAACTCGCGGATTCCAAGCTCAACAGCCCAGTCAAGAAGCGCCTCAACCTTCTTCTTGCCCCACTCGTGGCCCATCCAGGGCTTCATCATAAGCTTCTTCGCAAACCGCCTGTTGCCGTCAAGAATTATGGCAACGTGTTCGGGGTTCCTGCCAACTTCAGGGCCATTGCTCGTCATTGCCTTTTGGTTTCAAAGCGAGATTTATAAAGATTTCTTCAGCTTAGAGCTGAAGACCGTCACCTCTCCGGTGACGTTTCTTCGGCTGGCCGCTGTTGCCAACTGCAACAGAAGCTTTAAATAATACCAGAAAAGAAAACACGGGTAAAAATGGTGAAGATAGCGCCCTCAATACTTTCTGCTGACTTCAGCAAGCTAGCTGACGAAATCCGCAAGGTAGAGAAATACGTCGACATGATTCACATCGACGTGATGGACGGCCACTTTGTCCCGAACATAACTCTCGGCCTTCCGGTCATACGGAGCATAAGGGTAATCACAAAGCTGCCCTTCGACGTGCACCTGATGGTAACAAACCCGGACAACTACATTGACAGCTTCATTGATGCCGGGGCCAACCTGCTCACCGTGCACGTTGAAACTGCCCAGCACCTTCACAGGACAATCTCGAGCATAAAGAAAAAAGGCGCGAGGGCAGGAGTTGTGCTAAACCCGGCCACGCCTCTTTCCGCCATTGAAAACGTGCTTGGGGATATTGACCTCGTGCTGATAATGACAGTCAACCCGGGCTTTGGCGGCCAGTCATTCATCAAGAGCATGCTGCCAAAAATCAGAAAACTGCGAGAAATCATAGACAAGGAAAAGCTTGACGTCGAGATAGAGGTCGACGGCGGCATAAACGGCGACACTGCAAGACAGGCAGTTGCAGCCGGAGCTGACATACTTGTTGCAGGCTCATACATCTACGAAAGTTCTGACCCTGTTGCGGCAATCAACAGCCTGAAAGCGCCAATTGGAAAGAAAAAGTAACTCGCGTTAACCTTTAAGAATTAAAGCAGTATTCCAACCATATGAACGCGATTAGTGTGGGATATATGGGCGCCTTTCAGGCAACAAGAGAACCGCTCCCACAAATTGACATTTCAGACTTGGGAAACAGGGTAGACGCACAATTCGACGCCCCAAACCCGGAGCTACAATTTAGGGGCATCTTAAGACGTGAATGTGAACTGGATCAAATACTTAGGGCTGGCACAGATGTTCCCGGGAGGGAATATACCTGGCTGATTTCTCCAAACGGGTCTTCACGCCTCGCAATCTCACACGCGTACGTTGAACTACTGCTTGCTAACAGGGCAGATCTTGTGATTGTAGTGCTAGCCTATAGAGCTGAGTGTCTTACCTCAACCCCAACTCCGGACAAGTTTTCATTCAAGACAGCACCAATTGAAGCTTTCGTGGGTTTGCGATACCTTAAAGTGAATTTCTAGAATTAATAAAAAAAGAAAAAAAGAGAAGGTTAATTACCTTCCCCTCGCCATCTTGGCCCTTGAAATGTCACCCTGGCCGTCTATGAAGTAAAGGTATCCCTTCTCCTTCTTGACGCCAACCTTGGCAACTACTTCCTGCTTCTGCTTTCCCTTCTTCTTTCCGCCCCTGACCATCTTGGCCCTGGCGACGTTGCCTCTCTTGTCAACGAAGTAGAGGTATCCGTTCTGCTTCTTAACACCTGCTTTAGCTACTTTCTGTGCCATCCCGTGCACCCCCGTTTTTATTTGCTTATAGATTTGTCGCCGAGAAAAAAACTGTTTTTTTCACGACGAGAGATTTCGTTTTTAGGAATGCTTCTATTTAAATCTTGCTATTTTTGCGACGAGTTATTGCTTTTTTGAAAAAACCTCGTCAGCCGCTGAAAGATATTCCTTTATCCTTTGCAGGACGCCCTGCAGGAGAAACTTCTCTATCTTTTCAGAAAAAATTTCCGAAACCCCAAGAAACTCTGAGATTCGGTAGCGGCTTTTCACCTTTTCAACAAGCATCAGGTTGCGAAGGCGCTTAATCTGGCGACGTATGTTTGAAGGCGCAATCCCCTGGAGCTGAAGCTTGTGGAGCTTCCGGTTTATGACAATCTTTTTTTCTATGTCTTCTATGCTCATAAGCTGCTTCTTTTTCCTTTGCTTGAAAAGAACGTGAAGAACGTCAACAATGACATCCCTGGAATCCCCGGGCTGAAGAACTCCAAGGCTCAGGCAAAGCTTTTTCACGAGATCGCGCTCTTTCCTGGCCTGCGGCCTCTCGTACTTCCGCAGCGTCAACTCGAGAAGAGGAGTCTCACTGGAAACTTTTCTAACGTTTTTCATTAACAGCGTCACACCTTTTATTAAAAATTTTAAGAAAATGGATATAAATAGTTTTCTATGAAATGGTTGCAAACTTTTTTTTGGCAGAAGATGAATTGACGCGTTCCATTGCACTTTGCTGTTTGTTTTTTTCAAACGAACTGGAAAAATCCACCTTCAACTTAAAATGAAACAAAATTTATCAAAACCTTTTAACAAAAAAATTCCTGAAAAAACAAAAAACAGTTAAGTTTAAATATAAGCATCACCATAAGGAGTTCACATAAAAAATTGGTGCAGATGAATTCAACTATGAAAGAAGCGTGTGAGAGACGTTTGTCTGGTGATTTTAGCTTTCTTGACAAAATTAGCTCCAGCTTTAAAAATAAAACTCGTGAGGTGAGCGTGCAGTAAAATGTTCGGACCACACTTGACATTGGACTTATACGGATGCGACAAGGAAAAAATAAACGATTACGATTTCGTGCACAACTTGCTAAGCGAGATGCCAGAAATGCTCGGAATGCACAAGTTCTCGGCGCCGCAGCTCACGAAGATACCTGAAATGCCAAATTCATTTGACAAGGGAGGACTGACAGGATTTGTCATACTGGTTGAGAGCCACCTTGCAATACACACATTTCCTGCAGACAGTTTTGTGTCCTTTGACATATTCTCCTGCAAGTACTTCAGCGAAGACAGCGCCACAAAATACCTGATGGAAAAGTTTGGCGCTGAAAGAGTTGAGCTGAACAGGCTTGAGCGCGGCAGGGATTTTGTCAAGCACTACCCGCGGAACGTGCAGAAAGCTGCAATAATCGCGAAGAAGGAAAGAGTGCTTGCAAGGTAACTTCGCTTTGCTCGTGCTTCCTGCAAAACTTTTTTAACCGCTTTCAATCCACTGGCATCAATGGCAACCAAAAACCCCCACTTTTACTTTCCTTTCAGCTTTGGAGCACTGCCACCTGAGGTTTCCTCATATGAGCGCGCAAAAGTGGCAATCCTGCCCGTGCCTTATGACGCAACCACATCCTACCAGCCAGGGGCACGAAACGGTCCCAGGGCGATAATAGAAGCCTCAAGAAGGCTGGAAATGCACGATGAGGAGGCTGATTCAAATTTTTCTGACCAGGGCATCTGCACCCTTGATGAGATGGAGATTGTCGATGATGCCGGGAAAATGGCGCAGCGCGTCCACGAGGCTGTCAGGGCGCTTCTTGATGGAGAAAAAAAGGTCGTGCTGCTCGGAGGAGAGCATTCTATAAGCAGCGGCTCAGTGAAGGCGCACCTTGAAAAGCATCCAAAGCTGACCGTGCTGCACATTGACGCGCACGCGGACATGAGGGACGAATTCGCCGAAAACAGGTTCAACCACGGATGCGTTGCAAGACGCATCTCGGAAATGTGCCCTCTCGTTTCAGTTGGGGTAAGAAGCATTGCCAAGGAGGAAATAGACCACATCAGGAGCAGCAAGGGAAGGATTAAGCTCTTCCTCGCCAAGGACATGCGCAACAATGCCTGGATGGATGATGCATTGAAGGCATTGGGGAAGGATGTTTATGTCACGATAGACCTGGACGCCTTTGACACGTCAATAATGCCGTCTGTCGGCACACCCCAGCCAGGCGGAATGGACTGGTACCAAATGCTGGATTTCATGAAAAAGCTTGCTGCTTCAAAAAACGTCGTTGGCTTCGACGTCACTGAGCTCACGCCTATGCCCGGAAACCACGCGCCAGACGTCCTGGCGGCAAAACTAGTCTATAAGCTCATAGGCTACTTTTTCTCAAGCAAATAGCTCTTCAGGAGCCTTTCAGGATAATAAGCGAGCTTCATCTGCTTAAGGTATTCAACCCCAAAATCATCCTCAGCATTCAGGAACTCGCAATCGCCGTAATGCCTGGCAAGCTCCCTGAGAATGAACTCCGAAGCCCCCCTAAAGCCAAAATCAGTCTTTTGAACGGTCTTCGTGAACATCCCGCGATGCTTCTCGCCAACCGCAAGCCCGATAAGCTTCCCACCAACCTTGACAACAATCCCCTCAGCGTGAAGGGCAGTGGAAGACTCAATCAGCTTCCTCGCGGCAGCAACCTCCAAATCAAGGGCTTCCCTATCCTTATCAGAAACATTCCCTTCCTTCTGCTTTCTCCATAAGCTTATCAGCTCAAGGCAAGCCTCGCCGTGCTTTCCAAAATCATACTTCTCAACCTCGGCATTATTATTCCTGGTGAAAATATTAAGCTCCCTTCTCTTGCTGTGATACTTCTTCCCGGCCAGGCTCACCAAGTCAGCAGTGCGGTAAATGTAATCCTGAGTCCAGTAGTCAAAACGCCAGCCATTCCTGGAAGCTATTCCCTGATATTCGGAAAAAAGGCACTCGGGAATGTAAATTGCGGCAGGGGCGGCATTGATTCCTTCAACTGAATTCAGCTTTTCAACCACCTCAAAACTTTTCTGAAGCGCATCCTCAGTGCTCTTGCCGCCCACGGGAGGCCCCCAGACAACGTATTTCCCCTCGAGGAAGCCAAAGACGCAAAGGCTTCCATCAATGACCGTCCAGGAATGCCTGAGGGGCTCGGCCCAGATGTACCTCATCAGGAAAGTCGTGTCCGCAATGGGCTCACTTATCCTCGCAAAAAACTTCTCGAAAATTTCCTTGTCAGCCAGGGTAACCGGCTTAAGTCCTGAGATCATCATCGTGCTCTTTCTTGTGCCAATATAAAAAATTTGTTTGCCCTTTTTTTTGACAACTTTTAAATATACACTTCAACATTAAGACTTTTACAGATGGACTTAATAAGGAAGCCAGAGGAATCGCTGGCAGAAGTAAAAAGGTGCATTGAAACTCACGGTTCCAAGGCCGAGCATAACCTCTCATACTTTCTCATTGGGGGAGAAGGCGCAGGAGAACCAGTGTTCCTAAAAGGAGAAAGCGGCTACGGCGCCCTTGCGGTATACTACTCAGGGGCAAACGAGGCGTTCATAATCTCGGAACCGCTTGCACCAGAAGAAGAGCAGCTCAACGTCCTGCACGATGCAGTTGACACGCTATTCAAGGAAATGGCAGTAGACAAAGTAGTTGTCGAGCAGGATGATGCCGCAAGAAGCAGAACTGGTATTCTCATTTCAGGAAACGGATACAGGCGGCTCCGCCCAAGATACTCCCTGTACTGGCCGGTCTTTGACTTGCGTGAGTGGGATGGCGACTCGCTTCAGGGAGAAAGCTGGAAAAAGCTCAGGAACATCAGGAACAAGTTTTACCGGGAGCATTCCGTTAAGGTAGTCGACAGCTCAACTGTCGACAAGAACAGCCTCAGGGAAATAGTCCGGGAATGGGTCGCGAGAAGGAAGCTGATGAGCCTTGGCGCAAACAGGAAAGATTCAAACTTCGCATACGCCCAAAAATACCACAGTCTAATAGACCGAAACTTTGATGGCGTCAAACTCGCCAAGACAATGGTCGTGGACGGCATTCCCTCCAGCATAACAGCCGGATGGGAAATTCCCAACTCAAATGGCGAGTATTACTCTGCGGTGGGCGTTTACAATTACCGCTCTGATGGCCTGGGAGAAATGGCAAACCTCGACGACCTCAACAGGCTGAAAGAAGCGGGCTACACCCTGGTTGATTTCGGCGGGAGCCCAATGCCGCTGCTGAAGTTCAAGCTCAAGTTCAAGCCGCACTTCGTCTACGTCACGCACACTTACGCCATCGTGAAGAAATAATCTCACTTCGCCAAAGTCAGGAAAATCTCCACGCTCTGGCCCTTTATCCTGGCAACAGTTTCTGTATCAAACTGGCCCTCGGGCCTGGTGCTGGAGAATGTGAGCTTGTATGCTCCAACCTTAGACCTCATCCCAGCAAGATGCTCGGCCAATTCATCCTCAAGCTGCTGCAACTCTAAAGGAAGCCTTATGACTGCAGCAATGGGCTGCTCCTTTGTCAAGCCCATCTCCTTCCTGGCCTGCTGGATATGCCTGATAAGCTCGCGCGCATAGCCCTCAGTCTCCATCTCAGGCGTTATTTCAGTATCAACGTACACTTCAGCGTGCTCGCAAGGAACGCTGACGAAATTGGACGGAACTTCCTTTTCGGTTATCAAGTGGTCCCGCGTAATGGAAACCATCTGGCCGTCAACGTCCATATTGAAGACACCTTCCTTCTCAATGTGGCTCATTATCGCGGAGGTGCCATGCATGGAAAGATTCGCTATTATCTTGGGCGTGATGCTACCGAAGACTGGCTCAAGCTTATTATAGTCTGCCTTGACCCTGAGCTTTGCAGGCAAAAACTCCTCAGACAAGGAAAGCTCCTTCACGTTTGCCTGGCTCTTGATGACTTCAGCAAGGCTCCTGACAGCATCCTTAACGTGGGCCTTGCCAGTAACCACGTGCACCCTCTTAACAGGCCATCTCAAGCCCCGCTGCATCCTATCCCGGCCCGACAGGATAGATTCGACAACAGCCCGCGCAATTGCCATTTGCGATTCAAGCCCAGAGTCAATGGCTTCAGGCTTGGGCCAATCAGAGAGATGAACGCTCTCGGCAGCATCCCTTGCCAGAAGCTGGTAAAGCTCCTCGGAAACATAAGGCGCGAAAGGCGCCATCAGCCTCACAACCCTCGAAATGACATACTTCAACGTGTATTGGAGGGCGTCATCCGGCATTCCAGCGCGGTCCCGTATCAGCCTGATATACCATCTTGAGAAGTCATCCATCACGAAACTTTTCAGTTCCTGGATGCAGACGTGATACTCCTGCCTGGCAAGGGCATTGTCAACAGCCACAACTACAGAATTAGTCCTTGAGATAATCCACTTGTCCTCAACCCTGAGGGAGGAGTCGCTTGCGTTCGGCTTCCTCGAAAGCGCCTCTGATGCGAAGTAGCAGCTGTTCCACAGTACGCTCAGGAAAGGGGCAATGCCCTCGTTCACGATATTGTAGCTGAAACGCTTGGCCGCCTCAGGAGAGGTGCTGCAGAACTGGAGCCTGACAGCGTCAACGCCAACCTTCTCAAAAACCTCCCAAGGATTGAGAATATTGCCCTTGCTCTTGCTCATCTTCTCACCATTCTCGTCAACAACGTGGCCAGCGCAAACAACGCTCTTGTAGGCCAAGCTGTCAAAAAGGATGGCTCCCAATACGTGCAAGGTGTAAAACCAGCCCCTGGTCTGGTCAATGGCCTCTGCTATGAAGTCGTAGGGAAAGCTTTTTTCAAACAAATCCTGGCTGCCCTTCTCGAAGGGATAATGAAACTGGGCAAACGTCGCTGCCCCGGAATCGTACCAGCAGTCAATCACATAAGGCACCCTGGACATTTCCCCATCACAACTGCCGCACTTTAGCTTTACCTCATCAATGAATGGCTTGTGAAGGTCAATCTCGGAATCCTTCAGCGGACGAACGGATTTCTCCTTCAATTCCCTGATGCTGCCAATGGCAGCCTCTCCCTTGCAGCCTTCCCGGTCGCACCTCCAAATCGGCAATGGAGTTCCCCAAAACTTGTTCCTGCTAAGCGCCCAATCTTTCACGTTGGTAAGCCAATCACCAAACCTGCCCTGCTTGATGCTGCCCGGAAACCATTCAATCTTCTCATTAAGCTCAAGAAGCCTTTCGCGGAACTTCCTGACTGCCACAAACCACGACCTTAGCGCATAATAAAGCAGGGGCGTCGAGCATCGCCAGCAGAACGGGTAAGAGTGAGTGTAGTTCGCCTTGCTGAAAAGCAACCCATCCTTCTCAAGCCGCTCAATTATCAACGAATCAGCATCCTTGACAAACAATCCCGCAAAGTCCTCAACATCATTGGTGAACGTTCCATTCTCAGAAACAGGCTGCACGAAAGGCAAGCCGTGGAGCTTGCAGTTCTCATAATCCTCCTCCCCGAAGGCCGGAGCCTGGTGGACAATGCCAGTTCCTTCATCTGTCGTAACAAACTTGGCAAGGGTAATGAACCAGGCAGGCTTGTCAAGCTTGTCCACAAAATAGTCGAACAACGGGACATACTGCTTCCCCTCAAGCTCGGCACCATTCACCTCCTCAACAATCACGGGATTCTTGAAATGCCTTGCAACAAGGTCCTTGGCAAGGACAAACTGCTTGCCCGGCCAATCCTTATCCTCAACAACAGCATAAACCGTGTCAGGATGAACCGCCAGGGCCAAATTTCCCGGAGTGGTCCACGGCGTGGTCGTCCAGGCAAGAAAATACCTGCCTGGAACATCCTTGGACTGAAACATTGTCGTTATTGCAGGCTCAGTGACGTCGTTATAGCCAAGGGCAACCTCGTGGCTGCTCAAGGGAGTCTCGCACCTTGGGCAGTAAGGCACGACCTTGAAATCCTCGTAAAGAAGGCCTTTCCTGTGCAGCTGCTGGAGACTCCACCAAACACTCTCAACATACTCGTTCTTCAGAGTGACGTAAGGCCTTTCAAGGTCAATCCAGAAAGCCATCTTGTCAGTCAGCTTATCCCACTCGCCAATGAACGTGAACACGTCATTCCTGCAAAGAGCGTTAAACTTCCCAATGCCAAAATCAAGGACATCCTTCTTGGACTTCAAGCCCAGCTTCTTCTCAACCTGCACTTCGACAGGCAAGCCGTGACAGTCCCACCCAGCCTTCCTCGGCACAGAGTAACCCTTCATATAATGGTAGCGGCAGACTAAATCCTTTATGGTGCGCATCTCGACGTGGTGAAGCCCTGGAGGCGCATTGGCAGTGGGAGGCCCTTCAAGAAAACTGAACAGAGGCTTCTTTTCATCATAGGAAATGGCCTTCTCCACAACGCCCTTCTCCTTCCAAAGCTTCGAAATGTCAGCCTCTATGCGCTTGAAATCGTAGGACCTTGGAAAAGCAGCAGCCATAAAAAACCGAACCGGAAAACAATATATATAGTTTTTGGAAGGAGAATATCGCCCTAAATCGCCTTCAGCAGCATCTTCAGGCCCCAAATGAGAAGCGGAACCGCTATTGCCAGGGCTATCCAGTTGGACATATCCTTAAAGTCGACAATAAGGAACGACCTGAGGTTCACAACGCCTTTTTGGCGAAAATACCTTAAAAACATAATGTGTAACTTAGCAGTAGAAACAGAAAATATTTATATTTCGCCCAGCCAATCCCCCTAAAATTCCAGCAGAGCCGTCAAGAATGAAACGTAAATTGCCATCAAGTGTTGCCAGGGGCATCCTGGCAAGAGTGCCCACGCAGGCAAGCTTCTGGCTGTGCACCAATGAAAACCTGAGAAGCATTTCTGAAATTTCCAAGGCACTCCAGGAAGCCAGCGATGACGTTTTCAGGTACCACGTTAACCGCGACAAGAACGATTTCGAGGCCTGGATAAGGGACACGGTCAAGGACAAGGACCTTGCAAGGGAAATTGCCCGCGTGAAAACCAGGGAAACGCTCATAAGGAAAATTTCCGAGCGCGTTGAAGCCCTGAACACAATCCTGAGAAGAAGCAAGAGCAGCGGGACAATCAAGCGCAGGGGAAGGCTGACGCAGTTGCGGCACCACAACGGCCACAGGCTGAAGAACCGCACAAGGCGGCACACCCGTGGCCGCAGGTAATTGCCAATCAATAGCTTTTTAAATGATGCCTTTTTTCTGCCAGGGATGGTAAAGCGAGTCGGAACATCCAGGAGAAAGACGAGAAAATTCTACTCTGTTCCCAAGAAGATGAAAGGCAAGCTGACTGTAAGCAGCTTTGTGAAAAAATTCAACGATGGGGAAAATGTTGTCCTCAAAGCCCACCCAGCCATCCTTGAGGGAATCTACTTCAGGAGATTCCACGGAAAAATGGGCAAAATAGTAGGCAAGCAGGGCAGGTGCTACAAGGTGCAGCTTACCGATGGCGGGAAGCAGAAAACCCTAATAGTGGCGGCCGTGCACCTCAAGTCAGCAAATATGGTCGCTCCCAAAACAAGGTGAAAAAAATGGAACCAAAAATAGTAAGCCAGACACCAGTCACGCTTCCAGAGCTAAAAAGCGAAGTCGAAAAAATCAAGCAGCGCGACACTGAGCCAAGCATAAGAGTCACCAGAATGGAAGATTACCTCTCCGCTTTCGTGAAGATAAGCCCAGAACAGGGAAAAGAACTGCAGGCAACCCTCACGAAGTTGTCAATCAACAGGCTAAAGGAAGAGCACATAGTAAAGCTGGTGGAAATACTGCCGAAGACAGCCAACGAGCTGAAAGTGATAATGCAAGGATACGCGGTCAGCCTGACAAGCGACGCCAGCAGCAAGATAGTAGACACGATTAACGAGTTCTTGAGCAAAAAATGATTCATTATAGTGCCCTTCAAAAAGCAGTTCTTTACCTTGGCGCGGTCGCGATTGCAGCGATAGCCTGTTCCGGAAACACTTCCGGCAGCTATACTGGCCGTGCCAACTTGATTGGCACACTCAGATTTTATGAGGGAAGACCAGTTCACTCTGCCAACATATTCTTCACCGAAAAAAGTTCCGGCACTGCGTTCAGCTTGATTGACATCGATGGCAGCTGCAGCATTGAAAACATAGTAGCCGTCTCAGAAAAATCAATTGCCGAGAAGAAGGATATTACATTCAAGGCAAAGCCAATGAATGACGGGTTCCTGGAACTCGAAAGCTGCCCAGTCCTGCAGCCCAATCGTTAGAACGGCTTGGCATCAACAACCCGACCCGTGCAAAAGGTTTTTATATACTTCATCTCCGATTAGTGGCAAGGTATAGGCGAATCACATAATGACTGGTTTGGGGTTGGTGGGGAATGGAGCAGCAGGGACAGCAAAGCACAAGAGAAGAGTACGTCATAGTGCTGGACTTCCTGCCCAATGGCTACCCCTTCGACAGCAGGCCTGGCTATATGAAGACGCCAATAGTCCAGGCAGTTGGCAAAACACACTTTGTGCTTCTTGAACTCGTGCCAAAAAAGGAAGTAACCCTGCAGCCCCACGAGGAAGTCTACATCGGCGAAGGCAAACGCGACAAAATTCACCACATAAACGGCAAGCTGCCTGCCCAAAAACTGACAGCCACGGCCAAGGCAGAGCTTGAGTTCGTCATTGCAAACATAGTGAAAGCCAATGAGCAGCGCTTCATACAGTTCTTCAACACAGCCCAGCCGCTAAGCACAAGGATGCACAGCCTTGAGCTGCTGCCTGGAATGGGAAAGAAGCGAATGTGGGAAATGCTCGAAGCCAGGGACCAGAAAACCTTCGATTCTTTCAAGGAAATGAGGGAAAGACTGAAACTCCTGCCAGACCCAGAAAAAGCCATTGAAAAAAGGATACTGGCAGAGCTCAGCGAGCCGCAAAAGCATTACCTGTTCGTGGAACGCTAACAGAAGCTTAGTCGAAGCACTCTTCCTCTGCAAGCCTATACCCTGCAATGAAGCCCGCCTCAGTTGAGTCTATCTCGTCATTCTCGAGCATCTCGTCAACATCCAGGAGAGGGGGCATATCCCCCTCGTCCTCATCGAAACTATACCAGTTGCTTTTCATAAAATCACCTCTCAAGGTTTTACCAAAGCCTTAGGGTTTGCTTAATAATAGCCTTGTGAAGGACAAGTAGCGATTCGATGTTCACAAGTTTTTTAAACAAACTCCGCAATTAATCATTGTCAATGCTGGCACTTGAACTGAACCCCCATACGTTCTACTCAGTAGATCTCGTCTTAGGGCTTATTTCAACCCTTGTGGCAGTCTTTATCGCTGGCTACGCCCTCAAGGGATACTGGCTCACCAAGAACAAGACAAGCATCTTTTTTTCTTCCGCATTCATGCTGATTGCAGCAGGCCTCCTTTCAAGAGTGGCCTTTGATTACCTCGTGAAGTTCGAGCTCTCATACAACCCACAGTTCCTCCTGCTTGAGACAATGACGTCGCTCCAGTCACTGATGCTCTTCTTTTCAATTTTCCTGCTCACGACAGGGTATGTGCTGCTGCTAGTGCTGTTTTACAGGATAAAGAGCAAAAGGGTTGCAGCCCTGATAATCAGCCTCATCGCAATCCTGGTGCTCACCACGTCAAACGCGTACCTCACCGCACACCTAGTTCCCGGAATCCTGCTATTGTTCGGGCTGACACACACAATAGACAACTTCCTGCGAAAAAAGAACAAGAACACATTCCTAGTGCTGGCGTCTTTCGCCATGCTTCTCCTAAGCGAGCTCGTATTCCTGCTCGTTCTCAAGTCACTCGTGTTTTACTTCGCAGCAAGCATTTTAAGGGTAATTGCCTACCTTCTCCTCCTTGCCAATACAGTCCTGGTGCTTAAAAGATGACCTCAAAGAGGGGAAAACCTGAAATCATATTTGACATACTGCTTGCCGTCCAAATTAGCGGCGGCAAGATAAAGCCAACAAGGCTGCTTTACAAGTCAAACCTGTCGCATACAAGGCTGAAGCTATACCTCGACAGCCTAATACAGCAGGAACTCCTCAAGATTGAGGAACTGGAAGGGAAAAAGCTCATCACGCTGACGCAAAAGGGCCACAATTTCATCTCAGAATACCGGAAGCTGAAGAGCCTGATAGAGTCATTTGGGATATAGTTATTTCTTGTTAGTGGTGACACACGAAAGCTTTAAATATGCCCTTTGTTTCACAATCGCACAGAACCTTATCGTTCTGAGAAAAACACGCAAAAATGAAACACACACGCGCAGCTGCTGTAGGGCTAGTGGCCATAGTACTCGCCGCTGCCAGCCAAGGTTGTGCCCTCCTGGGCCCTTCACCTATGGATGCAAGGCTTAGAAGCATCTATGAAACAGTACCCCCAAGCTCAAGCGTGCGCGTGGACAAGACCACGCCATTTGGATTTAAGGACACCTACGAGGTAACTGTTGATGGAGTCACATACGCCCTAACCCATTACAGCGGAAAAAGCACCACAAACCCCCGTCAACCCTGGCAAGTTTCGGACTCGGCCATACTCGCTGTAGAAGGAAAGAGAACTTTTACTGACAATTATTCTGACGGAAACCCTGACAAAATCGACCCGCCCAGCCCTGACGGAAAAAAAGAATACCACGCAGCCCTAGACACAATAAAAAAGGCCACAATTTCATCCCAGAATACTGGACGCTGAAAAGCTGACAGGCTTCTTTTGGAATCTAAATCAAACAAAGACCCTTGTCAGGAACTCCTGCGTCCTGAGCTTAGCAACAAGATTCGGGACTTCACAAGTATCGCTGCCCTCCTGAATGTGACTTGCCTCGTGCAAAGCAGTGTTGACAACTTCAACCAAACCGGTGCAAACTGAAGGCATCACGAAAGCACTTCCCTCTGCCGGAATGGAAAAACCCTTTGAGTTATACAACCCCAGTGGGAGGCTGATGTTATGCTGCTTAAACAGGACATACTTGCCATCAGGCGCACTATCATCAAGGCCATACTCTGATTGCTCAATGCCGTCACCTTGAAGAAAAACAAACTGCCTGACAGCGGGAAAATCCGCCTTAAAAAGGACGGCCAGCCTTTTCCTGACCTCAGTTAAGAACCCCCAACTGGGAATATGCATCACTGGATCATACAACTCACTGGGTAAAGGCGTTGCAGGCACATACAACCTGCCTTTCCTGACATAAGCACTAGCAATCATTTTTACTTCTTGCTGAAAAACACTGTCCCGCCCATTCACTCCTTGGCATCCCTTATCTCAATCACGATAATCTTCCCCTGAATCTCGATGAACGTCAGCATGCTGCCCTCACTTATCTGCTCAAATTGCTCCTTGGTAACTGCAGTGGTCAAGGTCTCATAACTCACGAGATCCATTAGCTGGACCTGGTCTGGCGCTATCTTGGCAATTACCTGGCCCTTCTTGTTGACTATCTCAAGATCCTCAAGGTTCTCGTGATGGCCCAACGTGAGGATTTCAGTCCTGCCTGAGAAAACACCCTGGACGGTGAGCTTGGTCTTGGAGTGCATATGCGTGCCCACTGTAACCCTTTCCTTTTGCGTTACCTTGTAGGGCTCGCCCCTGTTCATTATGCAGGTCCCAATCCTCGCGTCAGCAACCTTAATCATGAGAAAACGCGAAAAGGAGGCTGTTTAAATAGTTTTGGCAGCAATTTTCCCTTTAGAAATTTCTTCACTGCCCAAACACATTATGCTCCTTGCTTGTCATGCCTCACTTTTAACATAGTGCCTAAGAACCTTTTTGGATGCCTCCTGGCTTGGAGCTGCGCAGCCATCACCTTTTCCACTTACGTATTGGATTGCGGCACCAAACCCTGGCATCCCCCGTGCCTTACCAAAAAAGACTAAAACTTTTGATAGAAAAATTGATTATAATTTCTGCTTTTTTATTACATTATTTGTATGTTACTTCTTAAGAAATTGCCAATAAGTTTTAAGTAATTATTACAATCTGAGTATTGAGAATTTTCAAAGCCTGTCAAGAGGGCTCTTAACCTTCCGTAGCTCTTCCGTCGAGACTTTAGTGTAAATCTGGGTTGTCTGAAGATTGGAATGCCCAAGAAGCTCCTGAATCTTCCTTATGCTCTCGCCGCTTTCAAGGAGATGCGTTGCAAAGCTGTGGCGAAGCGTGTGCGGCGTAACCTCCTTGGGTATTCCGGCCCGCTTTGCAGTGTTTGCAACTATTTTCTGGATGTTCCTTGCAGACAGGTGCTCTCCTGACTTGTTGGTGAACAGGCCACCGTCGGCTTTGCCTTCAATGTAGCCTTTCAGGCTTTCAACCAATGCCTCGGAGAGTATGAAAAGCCTGTCCTTGCCGCCTTTTCCGTTTCTTACCCAGCCTATTTTCTGGTCCATTTCAAGATCTGTGGCCTTAAGGCTGCAGCACTCGCTGACCCTCAAGCCGGATGAGTAAAGCATCATTAGTATGAGCTTGCTTTTCTGCGTTGACGCGCTCTCAATGAGCTTTTTGACTTCTTCCCTGGTAAGCACGACAGGAAGCTTCTTCTGAATCTTCGGCGTCTTCAGGGTGACAATGTTCTTCTTGAGAAGCTCATCATAATGAAACCTGAGGGCAGCCCTCACGAGGGCAACTGTGGCGGCGTTTTTCTTCTGATCAGCTATCAAGTAGGCAAGATACGCCCTTACGTCGTCTTCTGTAATGGCTTCCGGCACCTTATTGTTGAACTGAAGAAACTTGTTGTTGTAGAAAAGATAGCTTTTCAGAGTCTTTTCGCTGAATCCACGAAGCTTAAGCTCTGTTTCCAGGCGTTCAAGTGCCATTGGTTGCTTTTATGCGAACAGGGACTATTTAAAGTTTTGTCATAAAGAGAAAAAATAAAAGAAAAAGAAGGGAACTTAATCCCTTACTTCTTGAACATTCCGAGCAACGTGTATGCTGCTGCAAGGCCTACAAGCACATAGACGACGTTCGCAAGGATTCCGCCTGCAACGCTTCCGAGTGCCATACCGACCACGTCCCAGTTGGCTCCGCCGGCAAACTTGCCAACGCCAACAAGGCCCCAATTCAGGCCGCCTATGACAACAAGCCACTTGGCTACTGTATCAACTGTCGCATTTCCTGCCATTAAAATCACACCTCCTTAGTATGTGTTTTAACATTCTCCGGAAGTTGACATATTTAAGATTATCTGTTTTTATTACGTATAAACGGCAACTAATGTTGTTATCTCATAGTGGTGTTGTTATGAAAAACCTTAAATTACTTGCAGTGTTTCCCACAAGAATGACACTCACTGACATATTGAAAATGGAAGAGGAAAAAGCACTCCTCAAGCCAGCCTCAGGACATATGGCGCAGGCACAGGAGGATTTCCCTTACCTCAAGCACGGGCCTTACATTGATTGGATAACCACACAGGGAAGCGTGATACGGCTTGAAGGCGAAGAACCAAGACCGCCCCTTATGGCTCTGTTGGATCCTGAAAACGCACTTCTTCAATTCTGGAAGCAGAATAGTGCGCGCCAGCGAACCTTGGTAGAGGAAGCGGTAAGGGCACTTCAGGCACGACACGGCTTCAAATACGCAGAGCCTGAGCTTGTCAGCTACCACGTGCAGCTCGCCGGCAGGGCGCTTTCCTATGCCCAAAGCCATTTTCCTGGATTAGAAACAGAAAGCGCAAACCTTTCAGAAGTGGCGCGAGAGGCAGCAAGCCTTCCAGATGAGCAGATGCTTAAGATGGTGCAGCAGCGACTCAGCGACCCGACAGTACAGCTGAGCGAAGCAGTGCACAATATTCGGCTATTTTACGAGAAGAATACCACTTAAACATTCTCATAATGTATATTGTACGAATATCTATCCGTTATGCAGCTTTTTTCACCCTCTTTTGGCTTCCGGAGCTGGCTGAAACGCGCAAAAAGGACCAAAGTTTAAATAAAGCCGCAATTCTTGTCCAAGCATGAATCCGAGTCACCAGAAACGCGAAATGGATATCCTGGAAGGGCAGCTCGCAGCGCTCAATCGGGTCGGGCCTGCGCAGTTCAGCTACACGCCTGTCAAGGGCAAAAGACAGGAACACGTTTGGCGACTCCCTGGCAATGGCCAGGGCCAGCCGGGGGACGTCGTCTACGCAACCCCTTCTGACAGGCAAGTTTGGATTGTGGGCGTGGGCGCAAAGCCCATCCTGCCTGCTGATGCAGCCAGCGGAGAAGTCACCTGCCTAGAAGACGCATTAAACGGAGAAGCTAGCGTAGCACTTAATCGACTTACTCCAGAGGTTCTGAAAGACTTCTGGCATAACTACAGGGGAGTGTCGTGGCAGACTATAAGCCTGCACCCGAACTACTATTGAACCTTCTTCTTCAAGTGCTTGTAGGCGTAATAGCCCACAGCCACCACGATCAAAACTACCATAATGACATCTAGAGGCTTGCTGTACTGCTCCACAAGCTGCCAGCGCTCCCTGAGCTGAATCCCAACCCAAAGAAGGAAACTGTTCCAAGCTGTCGCGCCAACGGCAGTGAAGAGGATGAACCTCTTCAGGTCCATCCTGGCAAGACCGGCAGGGATAGAAATCAAGTGCCTGATGACTGGAATAAAGCGGCTACCGAACTTGTGAATAAGCTCCTTCTCGCCGAAATAAGCGATGAAATAAGAGAGCAGGGAGCCGGTAATCGAGGCCAGCGTGCTTACGACTACTACCAGCCACAGGCTTAACTTGCCGTCGGCAACCAGGAAGCCGGCAAAAGGCATCACAAGCTCAGAAGGGACTGGAGCGACCATGCTTTCCAGCGTCATAAGGATAAAAATGCCGAAGTAGCCTGTTGAAGAGATGACACTCGTGAACAATTCGCTAAGGCGCTCGAATAACATCCAGGCAAACTCCTGAACAGTCTTATAAAAAGTTTACTTTTATAAAAGGCTGGCTGTTCCCTTCCCCCTTATGAGCATAATGGGATTAATAGTGTGGAAAACGAAGCTCTTGACTAGAATAGACGACTGGATAAGGCTTGCGACAATGACCTTAATTGCGCTTTTCATTGCCAACGCATTGGGCGTATCAGGCCTTGCCTACACTGCAATACTCGCCATAGGCGTGGCACTGGACGTGCACGACATTGTTGAGAAAGCAATGGAAGGAAAGCCGGTTATTTAGCTACCTTGATTCTGTCAAGCCATGGCGCTGAAGAAGAGGGTAAATCGTGTCCTTAAACGCGGAAGTCACTTCAGGAGGAAGCGCAGCAAAACTGCCAACAGTAAGCTGGCTCGCATTTGGAACGTCCAGCTTCAACCTTTTGCGAGACTGATACTTCCTGATTCCCACGTATAATTCTGAAACAAGCTGATTCACCCGCGTTTCCCTCGGATGCAAATTGCGGCCTTTACCACTGACAGTGCTTAATGGAAGGGGAAATTCCTGCATCAGGAATTGCCTCAGTGGAGTTGCAGCAGAATAACCTGGAAAATAATCGAGAATAACGCGGCCACTTTCCCTAACAAGGGAAACCCGCCTGCCCCGGCCCGTGCTGGGATTTATGTGAAGGGCGTGGTAAAGAACAGCCACGGATGGTTCTGGGGACTGCACAAAACCAGTGGAGTGAAAGTAACCTGTTGCTCGCTGCAACTGCGCTGAAAAATTCGCTCTTGCGTGACTAAGAAGCTCGTCGGGAGTGAAAGGGCTCGATGCGCGCATATTGACTGCGTCTTCTAAGGCAGCCTCGAGTTCATCGATGCCTTTTTGGACTTCCTCAGAAGGCCTTACAGCATCCGAAGCAAAAAATCTTTCCAGAGTCATCTTTCTGACATCGTGCTGGTATTCGACTCAAGTTCTTCAACTTTACGTTTCAGCTCGATAAGCTGCTGCTTGATGTCGCGCAAGCTACCGTCGAGAAATATAACCCACTCATTCATGCTCCTCTTCAACTCGTCCATCTCAGCCCTCGCTGCCTGGAACGATTGAATCGCGTTGCTTTCAAAACCCGCCATTATTAACCACTTATTGTTACTGCGTGGTTGTTACTGTTTGTTATTTAAAGATTATTGGGCTGTGATATATAATAAAACTTTTAATTATTTACTAAAAATTAAGTACTGAATTTTTACCGCATTCTTTAATTATTTATCATAACTTGAGTGCTTATTTGCAGCAGCTGCAAGACAGAAACCGTGCAATTTCACGGGTTGGTTAATTCGGGTAAGCGTCGTTTGCCAAGATTTTATTAGGCACTATGCGCGGTGGTTGAGAAAAAGTGAGCCTTAAATCGGGGTTATGGGCAGATAAGACATAACAGCGTATGCAACCCGCTTTGACTTATTGGCAAGAGTGTTTGCAATCCTCGAAAGCGGATCCCCTTTCAGGACGATTGAATCATAAGCAACCAGCTTAAACGCGTTATTCGGCAGTGATGTCAGCGTCCCATTTGAGACCGCCGCAACCGGGAATGGCACACCACCGGAAAGCATAGCGAATATCGTTGCTGCCCCAGTAGCCAATTCAAAACCCCGGGCCTTCAACGTGAAATTGAGATACCGGTCCATAAACGGCCTGAAGCCGCCTTCACTCTCGTAAAGCTGCCTGTTTATCTGGTAAAGCACAGGTGAATTGGTGGTTAAATCACCAATGACCTTGATAACTGAACTTGAAAAAGCAGTCACTGCGGCTTGCCCAATGTTTTGCGCGAAATCTCCCACTCCGAGAGCAGACAAGGCATCGGGAGCTTTAATGCCGATAAGCAGGCCTGCTCCTGTTGCCAAGGGCGAATAAACCGCACTAATAGAGAAATGGCTCGCCACATAGCCCCACATCTTATGCCTTCTCAGCCTTGCAACGACACCCATATCCTGCTCAGCGCGTGCCAAAGCGTCATCAAGTGTTTCAGAAAATCGTGGCTGTGGCATTCTATCCAACATAGCTCATCTGCTTCCTGTCGCTTTGGGCATCGGCCTGCCTGCTCTGCTCGATGATGCCGCGAAGCTTCTGCTCAAACTTGGCGGCAAGCTGCATCAAGGGCTTGAAGTCCACCTTGAGGCCAAGGTAGCCGTCCAGGGACTTGATTACCTGGGCTGCGGCGTTGCTGTCCGGCAGGGCATCGTGAGTCTGGGCAAAGAGACAAGTGACAGGAAGCTTTCCCGCCTTCATTAGGACAGCGGATGTTGGCCCTGAAATGATTCCTTCCTTAAGGCCTTCGAGGCCCAATTTTGAGAGGGTTTTCTCCTTGGCAGATGCGCTGGTGTAGTAGAAAACCTTGCTCACGGCGCCTTTCATAGGCTCTGCCGTTGCAGCCGCGCTGCCAACGCCTTCAATGCTTATCAGCTCTTTTGCCTTCACCTTGCTGCAAACTTCAAGGAGGGCACTCGCAGCCTGCCACTCAGTCCCTGGAACTGCAATGATTGAATGAACAACAACGACGTTATACTTGCTGCTGTAATATATTCCCAACGGCTCAATGAGCTTGCCCTCGTGGATTGCGACCAGGGCAGGGCTCTTGTCAAGGAAAATCCTGCCAATGTGCCTCGTGTTAAGGTGCTGGACGAGAAATTCCGCGGCAATGGCGCCCACCATACCCACGCCGGGAAAGCCGCTGATTACTACAGGCGACTTTGGCCTTTCGGAGAGAACAACTTCCATAAACGATTTACCGGCATTTTGTTTTAAATAGTTTGCGGTTCAATCGTTGACGCCTTTCTTATCGCCGCTTATTTCCCGAAGAAAACGGTCTACCGAAGGAATCAGCTCGGTCTGGCGGCCGTCAAGCGGCTCCTCATCTGAAGAAGGTGCAACTTCAATTGCTTGAGCAGCTTCGGCCTCTCTCCTGGGAGAAGGATAACTTATTGCCTTGAGGTACATGCCTGCGGCTGCGGAAAGGAGGCCCACTGCCAACGCGGAAGGCCCAATGTGAAACGGCTGACCCAGCCTGGTGGCATCAAGAACATCATTAACTGCCTTAACGCCGAAAAAGCCAGCGCCAGCCTGCATTGGGAACCTGACCAGCTTATTGTAGCCCTCAAAAAGCCTCAAGGCAATCGCGTGTTTTTCCGGAACAACCAAATAACCATAATCAAAAAAGACGTGAGCACCAATTGCCGCACTTGCAGCTAAGTGGGAATCATAGGCGACTCCAGCAGTGAACACTCCCGCAGCGGCAGGAATGACCGCAGCCAGCATACTTCCAAAAAGCTGCCCATATGAAAGCCGCTCCTTAATCCTGTCATAGAATCCCATCACCAGCCTATCCGGACCGGCCACGGCATGCACTATTGACTCCAACCTTGACATTCAGCTCAGGAACAGATACCCTCATTTAAATTTAACCAAAAAAAACGAAAGAAACCCAAATCGACAGATGCCGATTGGGGCCATTGGAAAGGGAACTGGGCTTACCAGTTCTTCTTCAAGTGCTTGACTATTGCCTTGGACTCGTCCTTGAAGGCGTTGCCAAAGCCTATGCCTATTGCGATGGCCATACCGACGCCAACAGCTGCGAGTCCAATGAGCACTGCGTTGCTTATGAATGACACGTCAACGCCAATGTGGTCAAGCGCTGTTATTATCGCTGTGATTATCAATGCCCACCTGACAAGCGTGCTGGCAAACCTCACGCCCTTCCTCTTTGCGTGAAGCATCCTGTCCGCAAGGAAGTCTGCAAGTATCAAGCCGCCAAGCACCAAAAGCACAGCGACAAAGATCTTCGGGAGTAGCCCCGCCACATTGGCAAGCTGGTCTGACAGCACATCAAGGTCAAACAGCTTGGCGCCCTGCACAACAAACAGCGCAAAGACAGACCATTTCACCATAGCACCAACAAGATTTGCCATACTGACAAACCCGATGGAATGGGCAAGCCTTGCCTTCCTCAAGTGGTCATCAATCTTCGTGGCGTTCAGGACAGCGTGTGTCAACGCACCCAGAAGCGAACTCAGAATATAACCGAAAACTATTACCAACACACCCATTATTATGTTTGGCGTTATCTCAACAAACCTTTGCCATATCAGCGCAATCGGATCGCTCAAAGCCCTTCCCGTTTGCTGCAAATAACCTGACGCATCACCTACGACCATTTACCATTCACCCCGTTTTGTTTGGCTTTTTGAAGCCGGATGACATATCTGTAGCGACCATATATTAAAGCTTTTATTACTATTATGGAAGAGTAATGCTACGCGCCAACTATTCGCTTAAGAATCGACTCCTTGCCTTTCCAGTCAAGCGCCTCCCTCAGGACTTCCACAATGGTCTCAACCGGAATTATCTCAACCTTTGCCGCGCTGGCCTTGTCCAGGATAATATCCTTCACATTACTTTTAGGGACAATCACCTTCCTGATGCCGGTCTCAATAGCAGCCTCTATCTTCGCAGAGACGCCGCCCACAGGCAGAACCTCCCCCCGAACAGACAAGCTGCCAGTCATTGCATACTCCTGCTTGACAGGCACGCCCTTCAATGCCGAGATTATCGCAGTCGCAACTGCAATGGAGGCTGAGTCGCCCTCAACGCCCTCATAGGTCTGCAGGAACTGGACATAAATATCGTGCTTTCTCTTTATGTCCTCGCCGAAATACTTCTTGATTATGGCAGAAACATTCTTCACGGCTTCCTTGGCTATTGCACCAAGCTTGCCTGTCGCGATTATCTCCCTGGCTTCCCCGCCAGGAACGACCTCTGCCTCAATAGGCAGGATTATGCCTGAATAAGTAATTCCCCCACCCAGAACGGCAAGGCCATTCACCCTGCCCACAAACTTCCCTTCAGTAACAATGACCTCGTACTCCTTCCTTTGCTCTATTATCTTGTCAGCAATCTGCTGCTCAAGGGAGCGGGCAATACTCTTGGCCTTCACGACGTGACCCCTATCAACAACCGACGCGCCCTGCTCAAGCGCCAAGTCACCGGCAGCCCTGACAAGGCCGCCCAAGTCGCGAAGAAGCAAGGAAAGATGGCCTTTCCTGTTGGCACGCTTCCTTGCCTCCGTGATTATCTCATCAATAGCATCCCTTGCAAAATGGGGTATCTTCTTGTCCTTCACGATTTCCTGGGCAACAAACTGGGCAATCTTCATCCTGTTTGCAGGAGTGTCCTCCATTGTGTTGCGCATATAGACTTCATAGCCGTAGCCCCTTATGCGGCTTCTCAAGGCCGGGTGCATCCTGGTGATTGTTTCAACATTGCCAGCCGCAACAAGAATGAAATTGCACGGGACTGCCTCAGTCCTGACCATGGCGCCGGCAGAACGCTCAGACTGGCCAGTAATGGGGTAACGGCCTTCCTGGAGCGCCGAAAGAAGCTCCTGCTGAGTGGCAGGATCAAGAGTCGCGATTTCATCAATGAACAGGACACCCATATGCGCCTTGTGAATCATCCCGGCCACGACGCGCTCGTGCGCGGGAGTGCCGAGGCCGCCGGATTGAAATGGGTCGTGCAAAACATCCCCGAGAAGCGCTCCGGCGTGAGCGCCGGTAGCATCATAGAACGGCGCTGTCTTTTGCTCGAAATTATTGACTATTATCTTTGGAACATTAAGGACATTCTTCATCCTCCTGCCAAGGTTCAGGAAAAGGATGAACGAGACAAGAGAGGCAAAACCAAAAAGGGAAAACGTGAGGAACATAATCCCGCCAAGGATTGGATTGATTGCGGTGTAGTGATTGAACGCCCACCAGGGCACAATCAGGGAGGCTATCAGCATCACTATGATTATGACATTTATGTGCTTGGACATCTTTCCAGCTTCCATTCGCGCAGAGGTCACCATGTCCTTGCCACGGATTGCCGGGACAATCCTTATCATAGGCTGGTTTTCATCATTGGGATTTGAAAATGCAAGAATGCTGACCAGTTTTTCCTTGGGAAGAAGCTCGGCCATCGCCATTCCCATCATTGATTTTCCGGTACCTGGCTCCCCAATAAGCAGAACGTGCCTTCTCTGCTTGGCGGCTTTCTTTATCACGTGAACTGCGTCTTCCTGCCCCACAATCTGGTCAATGAGGTTGCCTGGAACCTTAAGCTCTGATGTTGTCTTGAACCGGAAACCAGAATCGGAAGCTACATCCGAACTGCCCTCCTTCTTGCCCTTAACCATTCACTTGTCAAAGCGCACCCATTTTTTAAAAGCTTTTGGTTTTTGACTTTCTAACTGCGTTTTTATAAAGAAGCGAATCATTATAAATTTTATAAAGTATAAGCGAAATTTATTTAATTTTTCCAACTATTTATGACTTCTTCGTTGGGGCGTAGTCGGCTGCTGCCGACTTGCATAACAGACGCATTCAAAATTTGTGCCAGGCTGCAAAAGAAAGGGGGCAGAACGCTGGCCTTTTCGTAAAAACTGGCTTTGTGATTATTCGCCGCATTGATTAAACCCTGAGAAGAGGCTGATGACAAAATGAAAACCAAAGGTCAAAGTTCCATAGCTGTTGTGGCATTACTTGTTGTTGTAGTGATTGGGCTGGCTGTTGGCTACATTGCCTTGAGCGGGAATTTTCCCGGAAAAACAAAAAGCCCTGAAACAGCAACCGAGGTTCCAGGAAGCGAGCTCGGCGGGGGCGCCACGGGCCAGGAGCAGGTGCAAAACACAACCATTGCGACAAAGCCAACAAGATCAAATGTTTCTGCAAGCTTGACAGCAAGGTATCTTCCGGGAACAAAAAGCCACATATTCGTTTGCAGCGCAAGAGGCTTCAGCCCGACAACTTATACCTGGGACTTTGGCGATGGCAGCAACCCATTGCTGTCCACCAACAAGGATGTCCTTTACCAGTATGACAAGCCTGGAAGCTACACAGTCAATTGCTCTGCTGCCGATGCAAACAACGTGGCAGAAGCACGAGTAACAGTATTTGCTTCATAATGGAGGGAAAAAAATGGAAAGCCCACAGGGTGTGCAGACAGGGAAAAAAGGCCTCTCGGCAGTTCCAATAATCTTCTTGCTGGCGTCAGTGATAGTAATCTCAATGGTCGCTGCCCAGGTGTTGAATGACACTAACCAAACCAATGAAACAGCGACAAATGAAACAAACATCACAATAAACGAAACTCTCAACGCGACCATAAACGCGAGCATAAACGAAACCCTGGAGAATGAGACAAACCTTACTGCAAACATCACAACAAACCTGACAAATGAAACGACCGCAAATGCAACTGTCAATGCGACAGCAAACGCGACGGCCGAGACTAACCAGACCAACCTAACAAACGCGACAACAGGTGGCGGCGGCCCAAACGTTACAGCCCAGGCACCACCTGCACCAGCAGCAAGCCTGTTTGTCAAAAGCTTCTATCCAAAGGGCCCTGACTACGTGTTCGTGTGCAACGCAACCAACTTTGACCCATTCGCATTCACCTGGTTTTATGGTGACGGGCACAAGCTAATCAACATTTCAAACAGCGACACATACCACGTTTACCAGGCATTGGGCAACTATGTTGTGCAATGCATCGCCACGGACGGCACAATAACACGGGATGACACGATAACAATCAACGTAACCTCGCTGCAGCGCCCGCACGAGCCGGCTGCAAACGTGACAGCGACAGTCAACCAGACCAACCAAACAAACGCGATAGTCAATCAGACCGCCAATGCAACAATAAACCAAACAATAAACGAAACCAACCAGACCAACAACGAGACAACGCAGGCATCGTTCCACGTTCTCCTGAACGGAAGCAACGAAGTGCCTCCTGTTGACACAAACGCAACCGGAGAGGCAAACGTGACGCTGAACGGGACAACGCTTTCTGTTGCCGGAAGCTTCCAGAATCTCACAAGCGAACTTTGGTACACAAACGGAACTGCCGCCCACATCCACAAAGGACTGGCAAACGAGACCGGGCCGGTAAGCTTCTCGCTGGAAATAACGCCTGGCGAAGGCAACCAGAGCGGGCAGTTTAACCTCACGACAAAGCTGACGCCAGAACAAGTGAGCGAGCTATTGAATGGGACTTACTACATAAACATTCACTCGTCCAACTACACAATGGGCGAGATAAGAGGACAACTAAGCTAAACAAAAAACGGGGGTGGTTAGCTATGGCAGAAGCAGAGGGCGACTTTTACGCAGCGTATGACGACTACATAGACGACGACGAAATAAGCCCTGAGGAAGCAGGCTTCATGGCGGGCTATGAAGGGATGGATAAGGAAGAAGCTGAAGACTCGGATAATGACCTGGGCCC
>JACPBZ010000023.1 GCA_016180105.1 Candidatus Woesearchaeota archaeon
CTGTTGCTGCAGGTTCTTTCTTGACGGCCTGAGCCGCTGCCTTGCTCTTCAACTGCTGGCGCCTTTGCTTTCTAGCGGCCATTGACTCAGCCGCGCTTTTACCAAACTCCTCAGCATTCAAGTTAAGCAGCCTGATTTTCCTGTCCGCGGCAGCCTTTACAATTTCAAGCTTCCTTTTCATCCCAACGGTTGCGGCGACAACAGCACCGAATCCCGCCTTGATGCCTGAAAGGTCTTTCACGGTCCTCACCACGACAGGGAAAAGCCCTTCCGTGGTTGTTCCCCTGACCTGGGCAGGAGAGCCATAGCCGGGCTCAATGTACCTCGGATTTCCCTTCCTGCGCTCCCGCATCTTTGATTGCAAGCCCTTCGGCCTTTTCCATCTTCCCGCGAACCTCTTTCTTGGATCGTTCGAGTTTTGAATCTTGAAATTAGGCTTCCTCCTCTTCATCACATTCCTGAGTTGCACCAGCCTGTCCATTGTCATCTTGCTCACTTAATCTCCTTTCCATCCTTCATTGTAATGTAGATGCCATCGGCAAACACCCTTGTGTCATAATTGGCCCTCTTGGTGAGCTGCTCCACGGAGGCAGCCGCCCTGCCCGCAGCTTCCTTGTCAGATGATTCTATGACCAGCTCCGGCCCCTCAACCTTAGCCTTCACGTTTTCAGGCAGCTCAACTTCCCTCGGGCTTTTCTCACCAAGGAAATTCTTGACAGTGAGCTTCCTTCCCGAAACAGACAGGGTAATGGGAAAATGCGTGTAGCAAACCTTCATCCTGTAAACGTGGCCCCCAACAATTCCGCGAATCATATTGTCAATGTGCGCCCTCATGCTTCCAAGGAGCTTCTTCTCCTTCTTGCTGCCCTTGAGAGCATTCACCGTGACCTTGCCGCCCTCAATACTTATTGAGGCATTCGCAGAGGCAAAATTCCTGGATAGATCGCCTCTCGGGCCCTTGAGCGCGAGGATGGAATTGCTTACGGAAGCAGTAACTCCATCAGGCAAGGCGATTTCCTCCTTCAATTTCCTCTTCACTTCAACGTTTGCGGCCATTCCGGTTCAACTCAGTAGCAATATGCCAAAAGCCTGCCTCCAATTCCCTTGGCCTTGGCTTCAATGTGGCTCATCACGCCCTTTGGAGTGCTGACAATCAGCACCCCGAAATCCTTCGATGGAAGGAATCTCTTCTCAAACTTCTCATAATCATCAAGGGTGACAGGGAACCTCGGCTTAATAGCGCGACAGTCATTGATTGCGCCTATGAGGCTGACTTGCAAAATGCCCCCCCTGCCATCGTCTATGATTTCATAGCTTCCAATAAGGCGGCTTGCAGCCATTATGTCTAGCACCTTCGCCATAAGCTTTGACGAGGGCTTCACGGCGCACTGCCTCATTCCCTTATCCTCAGCGTTCTTTATTACAGACAGCACATTTGCCAGCGGATCGTTAAGCATTTTTTTCTCACCATCTCATATGTATTTCTTGAAGCCAATATCAGTCGCTATGTCCCTGAAGCATTTCCTGCACAGATTAAGGCCGTATTTCTCGATAAAGCCCCTCGTGTTTCCGCATCTAAGGCACTGCTTGATGCCCTTTCCAAACTTCCTCTCCTTGGGCTTGTTGAATTTCAGGTATTTCTGCAAAATGACCGGCTTGGCCTTCAACTGGGTAAACATCTTCTTGTAGCTTCCAACACTCATCCTGATATCACCGTCACTCCGAATTTTTCCTTCATGAAACCAACAGCCTCAGCCCTCGTAATCCTGTGGCTGGGCGGAATTTTCCTCTTCATTATTTTCCTTTTCTTTACCCTGAAACCAGGGCGTTCAATCGTGACGCAAACCTCAAGACCCATAATGCCGATGGCCGGATCATAATTAACGCCTGGAATATCAATGTACTCAGGAATGCCGAAGGACACATTCCCCTCATTATCGAACTGGCTTTCCGCAAGCTTGTTATCCCTTGCCTGGAGCAGGCGCTTCAAAAGCTCAACGCTTTCAGTCTTTCTCAGGGTTATCTTGCATCCGATGGGCAATCCCGGCCTCAAGCCCCAGTTTGGGATGCGCTTGTTTGTCACGGTCTTGACTGGAGGAATGCCAGCTATGGCCTTGAGCAGCTTTACGCCCTTTTCAAGCTTTTCAGTGCTCTTGCCCGCGCCAATGTTCAGGGTTATCTTTGTAACCTTGAGCAGCCGCATTACATTGTCCTGCCTGGCTTCGCTCTTGCCTGCCTCGGCCAATTTCGCCCTTGAAGCCACAGTAACTGCCATTTGTTTCACCATTATCAACACATTCACGCTGCGATCTTTATCAGGGGCTTCTCCTTACCCACAACAAACACAAACCTTTTCGAGGCCTCAGTGACTGCATCGCCCACCTTCAGGGTGACCTTGTCCCCGGAAATTGCATTAACCAGGCCAATCCGGCCAACATTGTTCCCGCCAATGAGGAAAGCCTGGCTGCCAGGCTCAAGCTTGAAGTGCTGGGAAATCTTTCCCTCAGGAACAGAAAAGACAACCGTGTCCCCTGTTGAATGCGAGGCCTCGCCAAGGCAAGTCCTCCCATCGTGGAGAGAAAGCTGCACCTTGCCGCCCTTCAGGCTCCTCTTTCCGGTTACCTTGCACGGCCTTATCGAAGCTTCACTGCCGCCTATAGGGACAAGCCTCAGGACACCATTCCTGTCAAGGAGCATCCTGAAAGTCTGGCCAAGCTCCTTAATTGAGAGGACGTCCATAAGCCCGATCATGAATTTTTCCTCTTTCCTCCTTATGCCGTTCACGGCAATCTCCTTGCTGTTGAGGACGCGCTTACCTTCCTTTCTCGTGCTCACGAGATTAAGAACATCCTTGAGCACTGTAATGAGCGGCATTCCGGTGCTCATGCTAAACGAGCCCTTCGGCCTTGAAATGAACTTCTTGCCCTTCCTGCTTACCATCCAGGATGACGGGACAGTAACCCTCTTCAGATGCTTGTTTGCCATTTCACTTCTTCCCCTTCGGTGCAGCTTTTGGTTTCTCAGCCTTCACTTGCTTGCCCTGCTTTCGCGAAAGCTGCATTGCCCTTCGCTTGTCATCAAAGCTTGCCTCAACAATAAGAAGGCTTGATGGGGCAATCGGCAGGAATGACTTGGTGCCATCCTTCCTCAAGCGCTCAGCGCCATCGACGTAAACAATTCCCTGGCTTAAGTTAACATCGTTAACCTTGCCGGAAATCCCCCGGAATTCGCCCCTGGTTATCTTCACACTGTCGCCTTCCCTGAGAGAGAGGCTCTTGGCCCCATATTTCCCCTTCATTTCAGGGGAGAGCGCGGCTGAAAGGAACTTCCTCTTCAAGTGCAGGGGCGCATTCGCCCTGTACTTCCTCTGCTTTGAGGCCTTACTGCTCGAATTCCACGATAGTGAAAACAGCTTCATTTTTTTTCCTCACACAATTATCGTTGCCAGCTTTGACACCATTGGCCAGCGCTCGGCAACTTCCCTTGGAATGGCTCCCTTGATCAAAGTCCCCTTCGGACTCCCGCTCTCATCCTTCAAGACGACTGCGGCATTATCCTCAAACCTGACCCTTTCGCCACTTGGCCTCCTGAACGGCATTCTTTGCCTGACCACGACCGCAAAAACAACCTGCTTCCTCATCTCAGGAGTGCCCCTCCTTACCGAGGCCGTAATCAGGTCGCCCACGCCACAAGAGGGTTTTTTACCAGCGACTCCTTTCGAGCCTCCGCCCTTCACGGAGATTACCCTTAGCACCTTGGCGCCTGAATTATCACAGGTTTCCACATAGCTTCCGTGGTTCAAGCCTTTCGGTATTCTCGACTTTATCGGCTGCATCTACGCAGACCTCCTTACAATCACAAAGTGCTTTGTCTTGCTCAGTGGCCTGCACTCAACAATCTCAACCTTCTCGCCTTCCTTCGCGGAAATGCATTCTGGATTGTGCGCCTTTACCATAGAGCGCCTTCTCATACTTCTCTCATATTTCTTCAAGTAGGAAGTGCTCTCAATCATTATGTTGGCGGTTCGCCTCATCCTGGCCGAGGAAACAACCCCTGCCAGGTGCCTGCCGTGGAGTGTCAACTGCCCGTGGAATGGGCAATTGCCGTCACTACACTGGGCGCTGGGCGTGGAAAAGCCCATTCCCGTAACATTTCCCGAAGCAACTTTTGCCTCTTGCGCTTCTGTTGCCGCTGCCTTTGCTTTCCTTGTCGCTGCCATTATCATCTTACCTCGATTGTTTCGGGCGCAAAGCCCATCTTTATGAGTGATTCCCTTGTTTTCTGCCTGTGGTCGCCCTGAAGCTCTATCCTTGAATCCTTGACCGTGCCACCGCAGGCAAGGTCAGACTTGAGTTTCTTCGCGACGTCCTTGATTCCGATAGACTTTTCCTCCAAGCCCTCAACTATGGTGCTGAACTTGTCAAACTTTTTCTTGATAAGGTAAATCCGTATGCGCTGGCTTTCTTTCGCAATCGTTTCACAGACGCAAATCGGCTTTGGCAATCCACACTTAGGGCAGGTTTCAGTCATACTTTTGTCTTTAACCTCCTCTCATTCAAAATCGTGAGTATGCGGGCAACCATCCTCTTGCCCTTTCGAATCGCTCCCGGATTCTTTGGAACAGTGCCAATGGCAACCTGTGAATTGTACTTCATAAGGTCCTTCTTGACCTCCCCGAGCCTTGACTTCAAGGCATCCTCGCTAAGAGCCCTAAGCTCCTTTACTGCTTTCATTGTCCTCACTTTCCTTCTTCACTTCAGTTTCCTCAGCAACCTTGGCGGCGGCCTCATCTTTCTTCGGCTTTGCCCTTGAAGCCCGCTTCTTTTTTGGCTTTGGAGCATCCTTGTCCACGGCAGCCTCAGGAACACTTTCAGCTTCAGCTGGCACAGCCTCGGACTTTTCACCCGCTGTGACTACCTCGACGACAGCTACAGCAGCATCGGCCTTAGGTTCCTCGGCCTCCTTGAACTTGACCTCGTCAGGCATAACAATGCCCGGAGGCATAATCTTGACCTGTATCCCAATGACCCCAGGCTTCAGCTGAGCCGTAAGGATGGTCTTGTTGACAAAAGTGATTGCAGCGTCGCCGCATTTCCTCAAATAGCCTCCAGCGACCCTCCAGCGCTTTGCCCTGGCGCCCGGAAGCTTTCCTGAAAGCCTAATCTCAATACCCATCCCGCCGGCAGCCAAAACTTCCTCGACTGCCTTGTGCATTATGCCCTTAAACCTGTTTGCGCCAAACCGCTCGAGCTCAGAGGCAATTTTTTCAGCCACAATCCTCGAGTCAAGCATCTGGTTTGTAACTTCAGCTATCTCAACCTGTGGATTTTCCAGGCCGAATCTCTTCTTGAGCACTTCAGTGAGCTTTGATATGGTCTGGCCCTTCCTGCCAACTATAAGGCCCGGCCTTGAAGTGAAAATAACTACCTTCTCGCCAAGCGGAGTCCTCTGAAGCTTAGCGTGGCTGAACCCAGCATTCTTCAAGGTCTCGCCCACGAATTCCTGAATCTGGAATTCCTTCTTCTTCTGCTCCACAAATTCGCGCTCTATCATCGTTTCACAACCGCAGCTTTCCTGTCCCGCTTAGCTTCATTAACCTGCCCTGAACCTGACTTTCCCGTTGCTGCCGCAGCAGCCTGCGGTTTTGCCTTCGCTTCGCTTTTTGGCTTCAAAGCCCCCTCAACCTCTGAAACAACAATCTCAACGTGAGTCCTTTTCATTCTCCTGCGCCTCTGCCTGCCATAATGCCAGGACAGGGCAGCCTTCTGGGCAAGTATGCTGCTCACAACGAGCCTTGTGCCATCCAAGCCCTTGACCTTTGCGTTTGCCTCTGCCTGCCTAAGCAGCTTTATGACCTCGATGCAAGCATTCTTCGGATACCTTCCAGGGCCAATGCCTGGCTTGTGGCCAGTGCCTCCTTTCGCATACTTCCTGAAAGGAATTGCAATCCTCTCCTCGACAACAGCCTCGAGCAGCCTGACAGCCTTCGAGAGCTCCTTGCCCCTTATGAAGCTGCAAAGCTCAACAGCCTTCTTCGTTGAAATAGGAAGGGCCACTCCCATGGCACGCGCCATTGTTTTTCCATCGAAAGCCGTTGCGTACTTCATTTTCAATCACTTCACTGACAGGGCCGCGCTTGACTTGGTAGCGCCAATTCCAGGAGCGTGGTGAACGACCTTCTTCCTGGTAAGGGCGAATTCGCCCAGATAATGGCCCAGCATCTCAGTAATAATCATAACCGGCACAAACTCCTTGCCGTTGTAAACCTTCACGGTCTTGCCAACCATATCAGGGATTATCACAATCTCCCTGTTGTGCGTCTTAACCTCGCCAGTTTTCAAGTCCTTAAGCAATTTCTTATTGACATCCGAAAGCCCCTTCAGGACAGATTTTCTCTGGCGAGAAGGCAAGAGCTGCGAGAACTGCTTGAGGTCCATTGCCTTCAGCTCATCAAGCGTCTTTCCGCGATACGTAAATTCCTTCCTTGCCATTTTTAACCCCTTACAACTTTCTCCTTCCCGTGCGCCTTGGCCTCAAGTGGCCAACCTTGCCACCGGCAGACGCATACTTCTTAGCAATCGTCGGCTTGTTTTTCTTAGAGGAGCGCGAGCCACCGTGCGGGTGAGCGACAGCGTTCATAGACTGGCCCTTTACCTGCGGCCAGAACTTATTCCTGGCCATCTTCTTGAAGAGATTGGTTCCAGCCTTAAGCAATGGCTTCTCGGTCCTGCCCGCTCCAGCAACGAGGCCTATTGTCGCCCTGCACCCCGGATTGAAATTTCTCAGTTTCTTTGAAGGCAGCTGAATGCTGACTTCCTTTTCAGACTTGGCAATAACCCTTGCAGCCAAGCCGCTCGTCCTGACAAACTTGCCGCCATCGCCCGGCAAACTCTCGATATTATAAATTAACGTGCCCTCGGGAATTTTCGAAAGAGGAAGCGTGTTCCCGCTTGCAATACCTGCCTCAGAGCCCGCCTCAACAGCATCGCCAACCCTGATGCCCTCAGGGGCAATCTGGATTGACTCCTGACTGTCATCGTACCTGACCCTGATAATCGGGGCATAATGCCCTGAACTGTGCTCAATCGAAACGACAGTCCCAATGACCTTGCCTGACCTTTCCGGAGCAGTGTAATCCCTGTGCTTGACTTCTCCAATGTACCTGAAACTGGGAGCCCGGAACCTAATCGTTCCCTTGCCCCTCCTCTGCTGAATCAAATTCTTTCCCATTCAAAATCACATCATACCCAACTGGGTTGCAATGTCAATGGCAGGATTTTCAGGGCCAAGCTTCACATAGGCCTTCTTCTTCCCTGCAGTTATGTACGTGTTAACTGCTTGCACCTTGACCTTGAACAAGGCCTCAACAGCCTTCTTCACGTCGGCCTTCGTGGCCTTTTTATCAACAACGAAAAGCAGCTTGTTCTCTGCCTCCATAGTCCTGAGTGTCCTTTCCGTGCTTACAGGGTATTTGATAACGGTTTCCGGCTGCATTTTTGAATCACGCAAAAAGTTTTTCCTTCTCAAGCCTTTCAATCGCGGCCTGAGTAAACAGTGTTAGCCTTCCAGGCGCAGTGCCCGGAGCAAGCAAGTAAGCATTAAGCCTATTGACAACTGCCACGTCGATGCCCATAATGTTCCTGGCTGCCTTTACAATGGCAGCATCTTCCTTTGAAACCACAATCAGGGGACCCTTCTTAACCTTATACCGCCTGGACCTCATCTTGCCCTTGCCAGCCCTTATTGTCCTTACTGAAATCCTTGCAAGCTCAGCATCAAACCCGAGCTTTCTCAAGGCATCAACAACAGACTTTGTCTTGTTGACTGCCTCAAAATCAGCGGATGCGATAAAAGGAAAACTCTTGGGAACAGAATGGCCTCTCGTGCCCACGATGGAAGGCACCATGGTTGCTGCAAGCGCAGACCTTATCGCTTTCCTGTTCTCGACCTTGTTTATTTTCTTCACCCATATCTTCTCAGACTTCGGCGGGTGAGCCTGCTTGCCACCCACAGTTCCGGAAGCCAATGCGGCAGTCCAGTTAAACCTTGTTCCGGAATGGCTCATTATTTTCCTTGGCACCCTTGAAATGCCGTGCCCGTAAGTGCCCTTGTAATTCCTCCTGCGCCTTGAAAGCTTTGCAGAATACTTCTTGCCGCCCTCAGGGTCAGAGCCAAACGGCTGCCTTGCGCTGCTCTCAACAGCAAGCACCGCGCGGGCTATCAAGTCAGGGTGAAACTCCTCATTGAACTGGAATGGAAGCTCAACCCTGCCAACTTCCCCCTTTACAGCATCCATAACAGCGACTTTCATTTTCATCTTCCCTGCTTCGAGCTCAAGCTCGCATATTCAATGGTGGGCGCCTGCGCAGGAAGCCCAGATTTCGGATTCCTTGACGGAACAATCCTCAGCAGCCTTTTCGGCTCGCCCTGCACAGAACCCTTGACAACAATAACGTGAGACCTTGGAACACCGTAATGCATAATCCCTCCTGAAAAATTCAGCTCTGCAGGATTTTCAGTAAGCTTGAGAATCCACTTGTTCCTTTCAAGCCTTGAATGGAATCCCATCTGGCCTGCGTGAGCAACAGTCCACATCCTCGGATTGGACCAGCCACCGAGGGAGCCAGGACCGCGCTTTGTCTTCTCAGCCTTGTGCTGCCTAAGCGCAAGCCCAAACCTCTTGACAGGGCCCTGAAAGCCCTTCCCGACCGTAACGCCAAAAATGTCAACCTGCTGGCCTTCCTTTATCGCATCCTTCAGGGGAATTTCCTTCCCGAGAACCTGGCTTGCATACGCAAACCTCTCAGCGACATCCTTTCCTCCAACGACGACCTCGAAAATCTCAGGCTTCTTCTTCCCAATGCTCGTAAGCCTGGGCTGCGTGTAAACATTAACCCTCACATCAGAAATTCCTGACAAGTCCACCTTCTGAGCCTCGGCTGCCGGCTTCTTTGAAGACTTCAAGACAAGCCTCCTTGCAAGGCTCTTGTCAACATCGCTTGCGAAAATTTCCCTTGAGACCTTCAAGCCATTCGAAGAAGAAGAATAAAGCCTGACTGACGCAACCCTCAACGGAGGGCACTCAATTATCGTAACAGGCATCGAAACAACCTCGCCTTTCGTCATCGAGTTTGGCCTGTTGTCAACAACGAGAAAATGAGTCATCCCAGCCTTATAGCCGGCAAAGCCTCCCAGCCTTGTTTCCTGAGGAGCAAGCTGATTCCTGATCCTGGAATAGGCACGGATGGCCTTTTTCCTCGGCCAAAATTGCAAGCTTCCCTTTCTCGGTCTCCTGGTGGTTGCCATAACATCACAACAGCCACGGAAGGAAATAACCTAACAGAACAGCAACACGAATTCACTTTCGCTGCAGCGCAAAAATTCGCCGCGGCCAAAACCCGAAATCGCTAACGAGCTGTACTGAAAAGGTTCCCTTTCCAGGCTATGTCGGAGAATCAGCAGGTTATTTATAAAGGTATTGGTTCAGGTTTTTCAGCCCAGCGTCACTCCCCCATACTGTGCCATAGCCCTCGAAACAAGAAAGGGCGCTGCCAGGGCAAGTGCAAAGACCAAACTTACCGCTATTGGGCTGTGGAAGGAAGGAACGCCCACTGAGAAGGCCAAACTGTTTGCCGCTGAGCTGACCAGGAAGAGGTTAAGCACTGCCGCAAGGGGAACAAAAATCCTCGCGAAAAAGTGATGCCTTGCCTCAAGGTGTTCTACCAGGCCAAGGAGGTTATTTGCCACATATCCAAAGAAAAGGCCGAACACGGCAACAATCACAAGGACCCTATTATCAGGCACAACAATCTGCACTATTCCCACCACGGCGGCCGCAAGCATGCCAAGGACAACCAATGCGAAAAGCGCAAGCCAGTAGATTACCAGGGCAGAATTCGCAATCATAGCCTCTGGTTTCCCAAAAGCCAACGAAATCGGCTTCTTAACGACAACCCTGGTTTCCCGGCTCTTGCCACGAGCCCTTGCCCTCTTTTTTGCCGCCGCCAAAAATAACACCCCCTTTTTCTGACTAACATCACTAAGCTCCCGCTTCTTCTTCCTCACCGCTTATGAACTTCTCGGCGTCCTCGACCATTTGCTTGACTTGCGTATAAAGCTCCTTTGACTTGTCAATGTCAATCATGAAAACACCCTCGTCAGTCGTGGCAGTCATCGTGACGTGCCTCCTGTATTCGCTACTCTTCTTATACTCGGCTCGGCTGATTTTCCTCAAATGCAAATAAAGGGCCACAAGCTCAGAAAACCTATCCCCGTAAATCCTCTTCACGACATTGCATTTCAAGCCAATGTTGGCGGGCTTCTCATTGATAAGCTTCTTTTCAATCGCGTCATCCAGAAGCTTCTCAATCACGAAGTCAAGGCAATTAATCAGCCTCTCGATGAGATTCTTAATTACATCGACCGTCCTGGTATACTTAAGGCTGACGTAGATTATGTGGTCAGCGCGCTTTAACTCTTCCCGGGCCTCTTCCAAAAACACCTTCATACCTCAACACCACTCCCTCAACATCCACCAACAGCCTCTTCAAGACAGCAGCGTATAGCTTGAGCTGCGAAACAGTGACTTTCCTGATGCTATAGCTGTCAGAGCATATGACGAACCCATCCTTCCTCGAGAACTCAACAGAGCTTGACTTATGGTCGTCGAAAATCGACTTAAGCTCAGAAATTGCAGCACGGTAATCTGCGCTGAGCCTGTAATTCGGCATGCACCTTGAGCTAAACCAGTAAGCCATTGAGTCATAATCTTGCCTGAATTGCGGAATCCGCTTAAACGCCTGCTCGTAATGCAGCAGCGAAGCCATAAGATTCTTCGATGCTGAAAAGAGGTTCTCAGCAGCTGCCAGCAAAAGCCTGTTGTCCTTGACCAGCGGGTATGTTACCGAAACAAGGTGGTCAGCAGCCCGCAGCTGCCGCCTGCCCTCTGCAAGCTCTTCCTGAAAGCCCTCCATTTACCTCTTTTGGTAAGCAACCTAATTATTTAAATCTTGTTTAAAAGCTTAGTTGCTCTTTTCGTTAATAAGCATAATCGCCGCTGCCAGGTCGCCATTGACCTTGGCAAGGGCAGCCTTTGCCTCTGCTTCGGAAACATTGGCCTGTTCAATTACGGTTTTAACATCGCTGTCGTTAAACAGCTGCTGCTGTCGGGGGCGTTCCTCAAAGTCTCCGGCAATTTGAAAAGTCTCCTGCCCCATCATGCTAACCTGGGTAACAGAAGGATTCTTCACTACAATCTCGCTGCCGCCGCCCTTGAGCCTTATGATGACCTCATCAGCCTCAACCTGCTGCTGCCTGACGCCAAGCTTCTTCATAGCGGCCTCCACGGCGCGCTTATCCATCCCTGGAAACATAAGATAAAAGGAGGAGTGCTTTATTATTAAATGTTGCTGCCAACGCGTGTTATAACTTCACAGAATCCTTAGCAAAAGCTCAAGAAAAATGACTGCAATGACCAGCGCAACAACGTGAACCGGCTTAATCTGCAGCTTGCTCTTGTACTCGTTGTAATACCTTACAAGGCCGCCCTGCGATGAGGGCATCGTTATCCTATCATCTGCCATAAGGAGTTGAATAAACCGGTGATTTAAAAACTTACCTCTCGCAAGGCATTGTCACCAAGAATTTTCCCAATAGCGCAAGATTTAAATCGCAAGGCAGAATTCTCAGCTTTATGGTAACGCCCGCTTCAGCTTTTTCAGAAGGCTTTGGCCACACAAGGAACTACCTGGCCGCGAAGAGAACTGAACTTCCCCACAATGGCGGAACTGACATAAGCGTTCGCTTTCAAGACCATATAGCTTCGAGGTTCTGGGAAAAAGGAGCAAGGCATTCATCCGAGAGAAACACAACTTTCGGCAAGAACCCTTACAATCTTCCAGTCCTCTGGAGATACCAAATTTTTTCCGCGATAGCCACGGCAAACCAATACCTCCCAAGGCATTGATTTCTTCATTGGGTTTTATGCCCCACACCCCTGGTGCGAAATAATTTCCCGATGAAGGACCAAACACCCAATTCACACCCCACAACTCTGCTGTGGTTGGATGTTTGATGGCGGAAAGCTTAATAACCGCAACAGCTTCCAAAGTGCAATGGGCAAGTTTCAGCCAGTGTTTTTGCTTCTCTTGTCTCTCCTCATAACCGGATGCGCCACACAGCAAAACGAAGCGCCTGTTGCTCAGGTTCAGCCACAAGAAGCAAGCGACAACCACGCGTCATTCACTAACAGCCAATTCAGCGTTGAATACCCCGATGGCTGGGAAGTGAAAGAGCAACAGCAGCTCGGCATAATATCATTCATCTCGCCCAAAGAAACCGAGCTGGACTCATTCCGGGAAAACTTCAACGCTTACGCTGCAGCAACCCAGCCAGGCTTCGGCCTGGACGACTACGCCCAGCTTGGCGTCGAGCAGCTTGAGGAAGCGCTTGACGAGTTCAAGCTTACCTCGCTAAAACCAGCCACGCTATCCGGAATTCCTGCGAGAAGAATTGAATACACTGCAATGAGCCGCGGCCAAAAGCTTAATTATGTTCAAGTCACTGCAGTGAAGGGAGACTTTATTTACACCCTGACATACTCGGGAATAAGCAGCAAGTATGGCACTTATGAAGCGCAAATGGAGCGCGCGATAAAGTCCTTCAAAATCAAGCCCTGACCTTCATCCTTTTCAGCCTCGAGAAGTTCTCCCTTTCCATCTCCTCAAGCCTCAGCCTGATGTATTTTGCAGTTTCCTCAAGCCTCGGTATCGTGATGAGTTCAAGGGCGTTGACCTTCCTTTTAGTTCGCGCAATCTCCTTCAACAGCTTCTTCAGGGTAAGCTCTATTTCGGCAGCGGCAACAACCTTCTCAAGGACAACTTCGTAAGCCATTGCAGCCTCGTCAATCTTTGACGTGGCCGAAGTAATGCCATAACCCCTCTCAAAAATGCTCTTCTTAAACTCAGGAAATCCTATTTTCGGGACCTTGACACCCATAATGTTTTTCGTGGCAACCTCAACAACAGGAAGGCTCTTGAGAGCCATTGAAATTGACTTGATTGCGAGGTCGCCATCAATCGCCCTGGCCACGTTTATTTTCCCAAGCGCGGCAGCGTATGAGGCAACAAGCTCCTTCCTCACATCCTTGGCCTTCTTCAAAATGTTGAAGAATTCCAGAACAAGGCCGTCCCGCTTCTTCTTCAGGAGATTGTAGCCCGTCCTGGCAAGCTTGATTTTCTTTTTCAGCAGCAAAAGCTCTGACCTTGTAGGCTTGATGTTAGCGACGGCCATAATACTTCTTCCTCAGTTCAGGGCTTATCCTGGTCAACTCGCTTTCCGGAATCTCCGAGAGGAGCTTCCAGCCAATATCAAGCGTCTGCTCAATATCGCGGTCTTCCCCCTTGTCCTGCCTCACGAATAAATCCTCAAAATCAGCAGCAAACTTCAATATGCGGCGTTCCCGCTCAGAAAGCGATTCCTCGCCAACAATAGCAACAAGGCCGCGAAGATCCTTTCCCTCTGCGTAGAACGCGTAGCATTGGTCAGACAACTGCTTGTGGTCCTCCCTTGTCTTCCCAGAGCCAATGCCAAGATTCATCAGCCTGCTGAGCGATGGCAAAACGTCAACAGGAGGATAAATGTTCCTGCTGTGAAGCTCCCTGCTGACGACAATCTGCCCCTCAGTGATATAGCCCGTGAGGTCTGGAATGGGGTGAGTTATGTCATCGCCGACCATCGTAAGGATGGGAAGCTGCGTAATGCTGCCTTTCTTTCCTTTTATTATGCCGGCGCGCTCATAAAGCATTGCGAGATCAGTGTACATATAGCCTGGATAGCCGCGGCGCCCAGGAATCTCAGAGCGGGCAGCGCCAATCTCCCTTAGCGACTCGCAGTAGTTTGTCATATCTGTCAATATGACGAGGACGTGCATCTCTTTTTTGAAAGCAAGATACTCCGCAGCTGTCAAGGCCATTCTTGGAGTGATAAGACGCTCAACTGCCGGATCGTCAGCAAGATTCAGGAAGACAACCGCCCTTTTCAGAGCGCCAGTTTCCTCAAACTCGGAAATGAACTTCTGCGCCTCCTCATTGGTGATGCCCATTGCCGCAAAAACAATCGCGAAGCCCTCTGAGCTTCCACGCACCTTTGCCTGCCTGGCAATCTGCAAGGCTATCTCGTTGTGCGGCAGGCCAGCTCCGGAAAACAACGGCAGCTTCTGGCCGCGAACGAGAGTGTTCGTCCCATCAATTGTCGAAATCCCGGTCTGTATGAAATCAGAAGGATTGCCCCTCGCATAAGGATTAATTGCCGCACCCGTAATGTCCATCCTTTCCTCAGGCACGATTTCCGGGCCACCATCAATTGGCTTTCCGGCACCGTTCAGAATCCTTCCAAGAAGCTCTCCTGAAACAGGAAGCCTTATCGTTTCACCAAGGAACTTCACGCGGGAGTTCAAGTCAACCCCGGAAGTGCCCTCAAATACCTGAACGACAACCATATCGTCGCTGGTATCAAGTACCTGCCCGCTTTTTGCCTCTCCAGATGGCAAGGTAAGCCTCACAAGCTCGCCATAGCCAACAGGCTCTGTCTTCTCAACAAAAACAAGAGGGCCTGCAATGCGCGTTATTGTCTTGTATTCCTTCATCGTCAATCACCACTCATTTCAATTCAGCAAATTCCTTCTCAATCTCCTTGTTGACCTGGGCGAGGAATGCCTCATAGTCCTTCTCGAACTTGACATCGCCAACCTTGTCCTTTGATTTCATTACGGAAATCTTTTGCATCCTTATGCCGGAATCAAGGGCAGCCTTAGCCTTGTCCGCAAATCCAAGGATTGTCTTCATAATCAGATAAGTTTTTTTGTGCTCGCTGTACGTGTCAACAGGGTGGAAGGCGTTCTGCTGCAGCAGAAACTCGCGGAACATCCTCGCAACGAGGATCGTGACCTGCTCCTTCTCAGGAAGGGCGTCAGAACCAACAAGCTGGACAATCTCCATAAGCTTGTCCTCCTCCTGAAGAATCGACCGAGTTCTGCCGATAAGCTTCATCCAGTCTGGAGCAATGTTCTTCTCATACCAGTGAGAAAGGCTGTCAAGGTAAAGAGAATAGGAAGCAAGCCAGTTAATTGCCGGAAAGTGCCTCCTCTGGGCGAGCTTGGCGTCCAAGGCCCAAAACGTCTTAATGACCCTCAACGTTCCCTGGGTAACTGGCTCTGAAAAGTCTCCTCCTGGAGGGGAAACTGCCCCAATGACACTCACGCTGCCTTCAGCTCCCATAAGGGAAACAACCCTGCCAGCACGCTCGTAAAAATCAGAGAGCCTTGCCGAAAGATAAGCCGGATAGCCCTCCTCACCGGGCATTTCCTCGAGCCTTGAGGAAATTTCCCTCATAGCCTCAGCCCACCTTGAAGTTGAGTCAGCCATCAACGCAACAGCATAGCCCATATCACGATAATACTCTGCAAGAGTGATGCCTGTGTAAACAGAGGCCTCCCTGGCAGCAACAGGCATATTAGAGGTATTTGCAATCAAAATAGTCCTCTCCATCAATGGCTTGCCCGTCCTCGGGTCAGTCAACTCCGGAAACTCCTTCAGGACCTCAGTCATTTCGTTGCCGCGCTCACCGCAGCCAACGTAAACTATTATGTCAGCATCAGACCACTTCGCAAGCTGAGTCTGATTCACAGTTTTTCCGCTGCCAAACGGCCCCGGTATCGCGGCAACTCCTCCCTTGGCAAGAGGGAATAACGAGTCTATGATTCTCTGGCCGGTGATGAGCGGAATGTCGGGAAGGAGCTTTCTGGTAACGGGCCTTGGCTTCCTCACAGGCCAAAGCTGCATCATTCTCAACTCAGTGCCGTCATCAAGCTTGCCTATGGCATCGGTCACCGTGTAACTGCCGTCAGAAATGCCCGCGACTTTTCCTGCAGACTTCGGCGGAACGAGAACCCTATGCACCGTGTTGCCTTCCTTAACCGTGCCAAGGACATCGCCACCCTTGACAACCGCGCCAGGCTTTACCGATGCCTTGAAGTCCCATTTCCTTTTGCGGTCAAGGCCCGGAGCCGTTGCCCCCCTCATTATGAAATCGCCAGTCAAGCTCCTCAACAAGTGAAGAGGCCTCTGGATGCCGTCGTAAATAGAAGACAAAAGGCCAGGCCCAAGCTCAACAACCAACGGCTGGGAAGTATTCTCAACTTCTTCACCGGGCTTAATGCCTGTCGTGTCCTCGTAAACCTGTATGGTGCAGCGACTGCCGTTGATTTGGATAACCTCGCCGAGAAGCTTCTCCTTCCCAACCTTGCAAACATCATACATGCTCGCCTCAAGCTCAGCCACGACAACCGGGCCGGCAACCCTGTAAACCTTTCCTGTCTTCATTCAAACATCACCACAATTCAACCCCTATTGATTTTTTAATCATCTTCTTCAAGGACTCACTCTCCTCATTAAGGGAAAGCGTAACAAAAACAGGCCTGACACTTGATTCAAGCCTCGCCCTCTCAAACTCATCCAGGCCGGGCAGCAAGTCCTCGTCGAAAATGACAACGCCAATCTCCTCATCGGAACTGACCCTAATCAAGGCCTCGCCAGGGCTCTCAGTCTCAATAATGTTCCGGATTCCGGCCAGGCTGAAGCCAAGGCAAAAATCCCCCTTTCCAATAACAGCAAGTTCCATACGCGTGCACCTAAACCATCACGAGCTGCTGCTCGGCAAATTCCCTGGCCATCCCAAGCTTTTTCGACTTAAGCAAAAGCTTCAGGTTGCGGACCTCAATTTCCTTGGCAAACATATAACCAAGTATCACGTCAACAGAGAGAGGATGCTGATGCATCAGCAATGCAGAGCGCTTCAGCATCTGCCTGTTAAGGTCCAATTCCAGCCTCACGAGGCTGCCACTTGAAACCAACTCCTTAACTCCATCCTCCACAACAGGCTTGAATCGGCTTTGCTCAAGGAGCCTTGCCGCATCAGCTGCCGATGGAGCAGCAATCATCTTCTTAATCAATGCGGCAGCTGTTTCAGGAATAGTCACATAATTCTGCACTTCCTTTGCCGCAGTGCCTGCCCTCTTGAGGCGGAGGACATTCATAATCGCGGATATCTCCAGTTCGCGCTCAATGAATTCCCTGAACAGCCTTCCGTCACTTGGAATTCGCCTTGAAAACTCGGCCATCATATGGTAATAATGCCTGTCGAGAGCGTTTTCAATCTCAGCCAAAGACTTCGTTTCCTTGAACCTGTCAACAGCCCACGAAAAGTACCCGTAATCGGCAATGCCCGAAGCCTTCAGCACATCCTCAACAGAATCCTTCTTTGCCAATTCAGCAAGGAGTTTTTCAGAAACCAGGCCGCCAGATGGCATAAGCATTGCCTGAAGCTGCTCCTGGGGAAGCTTGGTGTATTTTGCCCGTATCAAGGTCTTGATGTTCCAAATGTCAATCCTTAACAGGTAAGCCGAAACCAAAACCCGCAGTTCCTCTGGAGAAATCTTTCTCAATTTCGCCCAGGTGTTCGCAAGATTCCTGTTCAACGCGAGCTCCATCAGCTCCACGCCCTTGAACTTCACGGCCAGCTCATCAATCTCCTTCCTGTACTGGGACCCCTGAAGGAAGCTGATAACCTCATTCACTTCCATCTTCGCAAGCTTGTGATAATCCTCCTTCGCAAGAAGGGAGGACCGCATCACGCTTACCCTCGCATAAGTATATGGGTAAGTTCCCAGCCTCAGCTTTCCCTCTTTCCTAGCCAAAAAGTTCCCTTGCAACATCACCAAGCACCCTTACCTTGACCTGCTCAAGCAGGGACTCATAGCTGTAATCAACACGAAGCCTGCCGTCAGAGCTCTCTGCTATAATGCCGCCAAGCATACCCTCTTCCCTGATTATCCTAAGCTTCCCAGCTTTCGACTCGACAATTCGCGCATCCCTTGTGCTGCACCTTAGCGATGAAACCGGCATTTCCCTTTTCGCGAGGTCAATCAAGGAGGCAATGTGGGCCTCGCGCTTTTTATCCGGAAGGGAGCCAAGCATCTTTCGAGCCTCAATGAAAACCTGCTCGATAAGCTCGCTCTTAGCAGCAAGCATTTGCTTCTGAAGCTCGAGATCAGCCGAAGCAGCTTCCCTCTTCTTCATCGATTCAGAAGCCTTTTGAAACTCCTTCTCAGCCACTTCTTCCCCTTCATTAGCCTGCTTTTCAGCAGCCCTCACAATAGCTTTTGACTCTGAAGTCGCGGCCTCGATGATGCTACCAGCCTCCTGGCGGGCCTTTTCCAATATTTCCTGCTTGACCTTCTCAAGCCCCATAGCAAATACCCTTAAACCCCGCCAATCTTACCGATAAGCAAAATTGCAACGACAAGGCCAAAGATGACCAGAGTTTCGGGAATGACTGTCAAAATCAGCCCCTTACCGAATGCCTCTTCCTTCTCAGCCATTGCACCTACGGCAGCAGCACCAATCTCCTTCTCTGCAATGCCAGCGGCTATGGCCGTCAAACCGATGGCCAACCCAGCACCGATTGCAACTAACCCAGATTCTACCATTTTCATACCTCCTTGATTTCAATCTCTCATAATCATTCGCCGCGTCTTGAGCCGAACGGCCTGAACGGAATCGCCCCCCCTTCAAAAAACTTTGTGAAAAACTCCACATAGTGCAGCCTCAAGCTGTGCAGGAAGCCACCAAGCAGGCCAAGCGCCAAATTCAATGTGTGGCCAATGAAAAGCAAGATTATTGAGGCAATAACCCCGAAAACCCCGGCCTGGGCAATCTGCCCTGAAAGGTCATTCACCACAACAGCAAGAATGACAGAGGAAAGGCCAACTGCCATAAGCCTGGCATATGACAAGATATTGCTTGGAAGGCCAAGAATCTCAATGGCCTTCAAGCCCTCGCCATAGGATATCAGCACAACGCATGCTACTGCCGCTGCCACGAAAATTTGCCACGGCATCCCAATCCTCCCGCTAAAGGACAAATAAGCCAAAGCCGCTGCCGCCTGCAAAAGAATCCAACTGAGCTTTGCCGCAAAAGCCTTGAAAATGCCCTTGTGATGAAGCTCGTTGATGAACCCAAGGACAAAACCAAGGTTAAGATGAACCAATCCAACCGCAACGGCTATGAGCATCATCTCATTAACCTGATGAGCCCTGCTAATCAAGTGAGGAAACTCGTAGCCAAAAGCGTGCTCAAAGTCAAACACCTCGCCAAAGACAAAGCCGAAAACAACAGAGGAAATCGCAGCAGGAATCATCAGGCTTATCAGCTTCGAGGAGGCGCCGAACTTTTCCTTAAGCCACAGCAAAAGGAAGAACGTGACGAGGCCATAACCAACATCACCGAGGATGAAGCCGAAAAACAGCGGGAAAGTAACGAACATAAACAGAGTCGGGTCAATCTCATCATACCTTGGAAGAGCGTACAGGTTCATGAAGAACTCAAACGGCCTTGCCGGCTTTGGGTTGTCCATCCTGACAGGAACCATTTCAGAATGGTGTGGAGCCTCAGACTCAACAAAAATCCTTTCGCCAGCCGCTTTTCCAAGGCCGGCCTCAAGGCCATTCAACTCAGAAGCAGGGACCCAGCCCTTAACGACAAAAAACTTTTTCCCAACACCGAACCTGAGAGGCGCCTCAGCCTTTTCAAGCTCGGAAGAAATTATCTGCTCACTTAAAAGCACAAAGTCATTCCACTTTGATGAGAGCCTCGAAATTGACCTGCCGGCTGCCTCAACCTGCTTCTGAAGCTTCTCCCTTTTCCTGCCAAGCGCCTCAAGAACCAAACCTGGGGAGCCGGACAAGCCGCGCAGAGGTTCAATCTGGAATTCCACAAAGCCGCTTTTTGCCAGCACCTCGGCTGCATCATCCCTTCTTGAAGACTCTATGAAAAGCGCGATAAGCTGGCCAGAGCTTTCTTCTGCCTCAGCCACATCAAATTTGTCAGTCATGGCGGAAAGCGCAACCTTGAGCTTCCCGGAATCCTTCACAGTGCCAATGAAAAAAGCAAGAGACCTTGTCTGAGAGAGGACATCAATGTCAAGACCGAGTCCCTCAACGCGGGAGAGAGCGGCCTCCTGCTCGGCAATCTTCCTGAGCTCATCCTCCGCTTCCTTCCTGGCTGAAAGCAGCCTGCTGACCTCGTCATTAAGCTTCCTTACCGCGCGCTCAAGCTCAGAAAGATTCTTGAGCCCGACAGCCCTGAAGCCATTCGTCAGCTCCTTTTTCCCGGCAATGCCAAGGGCAGCGGAAACAGCCCTTACTGTTACCAACACAGAAGACAGCCTCTCAGCCTTTTCAAAAGGAGAGCCTATGTCAAGGCCATCATCCTGCTTATGATCAGAAACGTGAACTGCCTTGAGGCGGTAAAGCTCCTTAACTGTTCTTTCCATTACTGTCTGAGGGCCAATTACCGTCACTTTCCTCATCCTTTCAGGAATAAACATAACAAACCACTACTGCCCAACAATTTCCTTCTCAACAGCATCCAGCACAAGGCCAACAGCCGCATCAGACTTCTTTTCAGCAGCCCTTCGCAAGGACTTCAGCTCAGAAGAGCCTTCCGCAAGAATTTTCTCCCTCAAGGCGCGAAGCCTCTCGCCCTGCTTTTCAGAGAGCTGCTCGCCATTCCTGGAAAGCTCAGCCTCCCTATCCTTCAACAGCTGGGAAGCCTTCGCCCTTGCCTCAGAAACAATCGATAAAGCTTTCAGCTTAGCTTCCTCAACAAGCCTCTCAGCATCCCTTTCAGCCTCCCTAACCTCGTCGAGAGCAGAGCCTATCATAAGGCAAGGAGGCTTCCGGGATGTATAAAAACATTTCGTAAGCAGAATACGGGGAAAGCGCTTACATGACAGGCTTTCCAGAGAAAGAAGACAACAGCTCCGACAAAGCACTTCCGTAGAACTCCTCGCTTAACGGCTGCTGCGCCCTTCCCATCGCGAAGTAATACAGCCTAAGCGGGCGCGGAGCCTCCATAAGCGTGATCGGCTTGTAAGTCTCAAGCAACCCCTGCATTACCAGCAGCGCCTGTGGAACTTCCTCCGTCCTGTAAGAAACAACAACACCCCAACGCTCCCTCCTGTAAACAACAGACCTGAAGCTTATAACCACTCCTCCATTCCCGTCATACCAATCTGTCATATGGTTTTCACTGTCCCTGCCAGGAAAACGCCAAACACCATTATGAGCGCCCCCGTTCTCCTCTGCATCAGGCAGGTGGCGCTGCACTAAATCGCAGAGATCATACCTTATGTCGCCGCCCTCAGGCTCATCCCTGCCCCGGAACATAAGCACGAAATCAGTCATTCAACTGACTTAACCGCTTTGCCTATTTAAAACGAGTGTAAAACCTTTATATAGCAAGCAGGCAGCCAAAGCGCCATGACGAAAATCCCTGCCGGCTCAGAAGTCATTGACAAGCTGCTTGAAGGCGGTTACGAAACAGACGTCATAACAGCGCTATACGGACCCGCAGGCTCAGGAAAGACAACAACCTGCCTTCTCGCGGCCATAAGCGCGGCAGGCTCAAAAGAGAGCAAGGACAAGAAAATAGTCTTCATCGACACTGAAGGAGGCTTCTCAACAGAGCGGCTGCAGCAACTGATTGGAAACGAGAAAGACGCCAAAAAAGCACTTGAGAGGATAATGCTGCTGAAAGTAACTTCCTTCCCAGAGCAGAAAAAAGCCATTGAAACACTTGCTGAACAGATAAGCTCGAAAATCTCAATAATAATCTGCGACACAATATCATCGCTCTACCGGATAGAGCGCGGGGAAGACAACATCCAGCTCAACCGCGAGCTGGGCAAGCAGCTATCCACACTTCTGACAATAGCGAGGACAATGGAAATCCCGGTGATAGTCACAACACCAGTCTATGCTGACTTTGCGGACAAAACAAAAATCAAAATGATCGGAGGAGACATCCTGAAATACAGCAGCAAATGCCTCATCGAGCTAAGGATAAACGGCAACGGAACCCGGACAGCATCGCTCGTGAAGCACAGAAGCATCCCGCAAAGGGAAATAACGTTCAAGATAAAAGAGATGGGATTCGAGGAAGCTTAATCGTCCTGCTCTTCCTGCTCCATGCTGTTCCTCAAAATCCCGCTGACTGAGATTATCATATACTTGAAATACTCAATAACCCTCGCCGCTTCAACTGACTTGTATTTCTCGAGGAGCCTGTCAGACTCCTTCAGAAGCTTCTTTGAATTAGTCTCTGTCTTGAAAGCCTGAGTCTTGTCAGCATTGTAATAAATCTTCATCACGGCCTC
>JACPBZ010000045.1 GCA_016180105.1 Candidatus Woesearchaeota archaeon
GTTCTTAGTGCTCAGAATTCCACATATCGATTACGGTTTACTGCGTAAACCACTATTCAGAGAATAGTGGAATTCTGACATTAAACCCAATGGGGCTGCTGGGATTCGAACCCAGACTACAAAGTCCCGAACCTTGTGTGTTAACCAAGTTGCACTACAGCCCCTCGCGCTTGCGAGGTATGTGAAAGATTTAAATACAATGCGCTTTTTTGGCTGAAGAAATGGAAACAAACCCCACAAGGGAACTTGCCCTCTGGGCAATGGTTGCATTTTTCACTTCCGGAGGCCTGCTTTCAGCGCTTTTTTTCCTCCTTGGATCATTTGGCGAATTTCAGGGAAGAGTTCTTGCAACGGTCTTCAGCCTCGGCTTTTTCAGCCTGCTCATACTGCTGAGCGCCTCGAAGTTCGACCACGAGGACCTCGCCTTCTTTGCGAGGATAGGAGTCTTATCTGGAGTCCTTGCTGCGGCCATGCTGCAACTGCTGATATGGCGAGTGCTGGAGCCGGGCGAATTTGGCTTCAAGGCCATAGGCGTACTGACTGTCCTGGCATTCGGAGTCGCGCACGCAATGGCCCTCTGGCGCAGCGGAATTTCTGAAATAGCTTCACTATCGCTCAGGTTGACGCTATTTTCAATATCCGTAGTGTGCATAATGCTCATAATAACAATACTGGGACTGAAGACCAACGAGTTTTTCTTCAGGGGCCTGGGCTTCTTTGCAGTCCTGGACGTTGCAGGAACAATAATCACGCCCCTGCTTGCAATACTCACGAAGCCAGCCACAGAGAGTGCTTAGATTTCCCCAAAATTCTTTTTTCCAGAAAGAAGCTGCTGCAGGACAGAAGAAAGCTCCTTGATTTTGACCCTTTTCTGCTGGGTTGAGTCCCGGTCGCGAATAGTAACGTCGTGCTTCTGCAGCGAGTCAAAGTCAACCGTGATGCAGTATGGAGTGCCCGCTTCGTCCATTCTCGCGTAGCGGCGGCCAATGCTACCATTCTCGTCATAGAAGCAGTTAAACTCCTGCCGCAATTCATCATACACCTTTTTTGCTGCCGCAACGAGCTCATCCTTATTTGACAACAACGGGAACACAGCGGCCTTTATCGGAGCAAGCCTGGGGTGAATGTGAAGCACAACATTCTCCCTCTTGACATCATATTCATAAGCATCAAAGAGGAAAACGAGGAATGTCCTGTCAACGCCAAGGGAAGGCTCGGCCACAACGTGGGGAACAATCTTCGTGTTCGTTTCAGGGTCAAAATAGCTCAAGTCCTTCCCAGACACCTTGATATGCTGCTGCAGGTCAAAGTCCGAGCGGTTCGCGATGCCCTCTAGCTCCTTCCAGCCGAACGGGAAATCGTATTCCAAATCCCAGGTGTCAGTGGCATAATGGCTTTTCTCAGTTTGAACGTGCTGCCTGATCCTGAGATTTTCAGCCTTTGCGCCGAGACCAGTCAGCCAGCGGTGCTCAAACGCAAGCCAGTAAGCGTGCCAGGGAAGAATCGTCTTTTTGTCCAGCATTTCACTCACTTTCATCCTTTTATGGTCGTTGCTGCCTTTTTTTTGCATATCGCTCGTAAGAACATTTAATTCGTAATCGCCAAACTCAGCGACGTATGGGCAACTCCCAATCTTGTTCGGATGGACAAAATACTCAATTTCCATCTGCTCAAACTCGCGGCAGCGGAACAGAAAATCCCTGGGCGAAATCTCATTCCTGAAAGCCTTGCCTACCTGGGCAATGCCAAAAGGAAGCTTCATCCTGGCGTTTTCCTGCACTAGCCTGAAGTTTGCAAAAATGAGCTGGGCGGTCTCAGGCCTAAGGTAGGCGACAGATTCAGACCCTTCACTCGGCCCAATGGTTGTCTTGAACATCAGGTTGAACGGCTGGGCAATCCTTAGCTGGTCAGAGCCGCAGCGGGCACACTTCAGCTTGTGCTTAACCAACAGCTCGCCAAGCTGCTGCGCATTCAGGCCGGCTGTCGCGACCTTTGCCTTGTCCTCGATGATGTGGTCAGCCCTTGCGGAATTGCCGCATTTGCCGCACTTCGCCATTATGTCGGTGAAGTTAGCAACGTGGCCGGAAGCCTCCCAAACCTTCGGATGGGCAATGATGCTGCCATCCATACCAACCATATCGGCCCTCTGCTGGACGTGGCTCTTCCACCACTCCTGCTTAATGCCATTCTTCAGCTCAACACCCAGAGGACCGTAATCAAAAAACCCAGACATCCCCCCATAAATCTCAGAGTTTGGATAAACAAAGCCTTTCCTCTTGCAGAACGTAGCCAATTCGTCAATCGTGAGCCTTTTTTCCTTACCAACCTGTTTATCTGCCATATCTCCTCAATTCCCCGTCGTTGCTGCTACACGAACCTTTTAGGAAAGTATAAATTGTTTGCGGTTTTACACGGCATTATGGCCAACCTAACAGCAGAGCTCTACATAGTGAGGAAAGCTGACGTAGCTGAGTCAGCAGCCACAATGAAACAGCTTAAGGGCGTGATAGACGCTTGGCTGATTCCTGATTATGCCACTTCTAAAATAAAAGTGCCTGAAGTGGCAAAGGAATTATCGCAGCATGGAAATGTAGCCTGCACCTTGACTTGCAGGGGAATCAAAAACACAGCTCACGCGAATGCAAAAATCGAGGCACTGGCAAGGGCTAAATGCATTAATGAAATCTTGGCGGTAACGGGCGACGAGGCCAAAGCCGATGACATCCGCGTGCATAGCCTGATAAGGCTCGCGAGCCAAACTTTCAAAACAAGCGCTGCCATAGTTTTCTCCAGAAAAAAAGAGGCAGCCAGAATGCACAGAAAGCTGAAAAATGGCGCGGTGGACTTTTTCACCCAGCCAGTGTTCCCCTCAAATGGCCAACTGCTTGTTAAAACCTGCAAGGGCTTGAAACGGTTAATCCCAGTCAACAAAAAAATGATTCATACTGGCGTACTTATTCCCTTTAACAGCAGGCTTTGCAGGAAGCTGGCAAAGAATAAAAAAGGCTTTATCACAGACACGTCCTTCCTGAAGCAACTAAAAGCCGGAGAAGCTCGCGGCAAGGGCTATGAGGCGACTGTCAACATTGCGCAGGAAAATCTCAAGGCCGCCCTGCTCGCGAATGCACAACTTGAACAGCTTGGCTTCAGCACAGGAATCCACTTATACGGCCTGAGAAAATACGGAAACAAGGAGCCAAAAAGGCTGCTTCGTGATGTCCTCAAAATGCACAGCTTTAAGTAGTCACCGTGTTTCCCAAACGCGATGGAAGCGAAAAAGCCAGCAAGGCCAAGAAGGATATTATACAAGATAATAGGCACGTGCAGGCTGTGCAAGATAAGATTCGTGGTCGACAAGGAAAAAGGCCACTATTCGAGCAACTACTGCCCAACGTGCGTAAAAAAGTTTGACCAGAAGGAGTGATGCAAAATGGTTGAAGGAACTGTTAAATTCTTTAACGCCGAAAAGCATTTCGGCTTCGTAACAGCCGATGACGGCAATGAGTACTTCGTGCACCAAAGCGGAGTTGCACCGGGAGTCTCAATAACAAAAGGCGACAAGGTCTCCTTTGAAGTTGTTGACGGCGACAGGGGCAAAAAGGCAGAGAAAGTGCAGAAGATTTAAGCTCCTGCAAGCCAATTAACCTCATCAGGCTCCAGGCCAAGCTCAGCGGCCATCTTCTCAATCTTCCGCTTGTCATTCTCCCTTGAGAAAATAAGCCTCAGGAAGGGCAATGTGTCAGAAAGCACTGCCGACTTGGGAGCGTGAAGAAGCTCTGCAATCTTTGCTGCTATATCCAATTTCCTTTGGTGCTTTGCCCTCGCAATGAATATTTTCAGCCCTCTCGAAGGTTGCTTGAATGGCGCAATCCAATCATATTTTCTCTCCTTTGCTATCGCCGTGCCAATGCTCATAAGCTGAATGTAGTAAGTCAAAAGCCTCCAGTCCTGCCGCCTCATTATCCTGCCCCGAAAAACATCAGCCCTTGACAACGCATCGTAAGCTGCAGCAAGCTCTTCCGGCTTTTTGTACTCATTTGGCAGGTTCTCATCAATCCAGGCAAAGCATTCCTCAGGCTGCGCCTCGACCTTTTCAAAAGCCGCGGCAGCTATGCCGACATCAGTCGTCTTGAAAACCCTCAGCAAGGCAGAACTCATCTCCTCATTCCTGTTCCTCTCAGAAAGCTCACTTACCGCCTCGGTTGAAAGTTTTCCGGACATCGAGCCAAGAAGCTGCAAATCCGTAATTGCGCCCCTTAGGTCACCTGCCGAGCGGTTTGCCAAAATCGTGAGCGCATCGCCATCAATGGCAATTTTTTCCGCCACAGCTATTTTTGCCAGCCTTTCCTTAACTGCTGGAACAGGCATTTGCTGAAATTCAACCATAAAAGAAGCCTTTCTCAGGGGAGCGAACTTCTTGTCAGAAGGGTCATTCGCAGTCATCACGACAGGGAAGGCAGAACTTTCAATCAGCTCCTGAATCGCGCCCACCCCTCCCCTGTCCTGCTGGCCCGAAATGCCATCAATCTCATCAATGAGGATTACTTTTCCCCGATTGAAAAGACTCATCTGCCTGCTGGCAGCCCCCGCTGTCGAAGTAATGCCATCAGCATTGCGAAAATCAGAAGCATTTGTCTCCAAAACCTCCAATCCAAGCTCAGACGCAACAGCATAAACAGAGCAAGTCTTGCCTGAGCCAACCGGGCCGTAAAGCAAGGCAGCCTTCCTTCTCCCTGTTCTTGAAAAGCCCTTCACAAAGCCAACAAGCTGCTGAACAGCAACGTCCTGCCCCACAATTAGAAAAAGCAACCTTCGCAGCCGGATGCTTCTGGGGCATAGAAGCTGAATTCCGCCAGATTAAAGGCGTTGTTTCAACACAAGTTGGCTATACGGGTGGCCACATGCCAAATCCGACTTACAAGGACGTGTGCAGCGACGGAACAGGCCACGCAGAAGCAGTTGAAATAACATACAATCCAGAGAAAGTTTCGTATGACAAGCTGCTTAAAGTGTTCTGGGAGAACCACGACCCAACCCAGAGGAACAGGCAGGGCCCCGATGTCG
>JACPBZ010000024.1 GCA_016180105.1 Candidatus Woesearchaeota archaeon
AATAAAGGCATTTTTTGCAAAAAACAGCATTGAAGTCGCATCAGAAATAGCACAAAAAAAGGCAGAAGCAGAATTCATAGTGCTCCTCCCAAGCCCCGTAGGCAAGCTGAAATACTACTGTGTTTCGAAAGGCAAAAAAACCTGCAGCGATGCAGACCTCAGCTCTGCAATAGTCCAGGGACAGCTTCACAAGCTCCCCGTGCTCCTTCTAATAAATGGCGAGCTGACAAAAAAAGCCCAGGAACTGCTTTCGAGGGAAATAGGCTCAATCACTGTTAAGAAACTTTAAAAAAAGCCCTTTACGCAATGCCCATATGGGCGTCCAGATAACAGAGCTTCTTCCAAAAAGGGAAATAAAACTTGAGGAACTTGCAGGCAGGATAGTCGCTGTGGACGCATCCAACCACCTTTACCAGTTCCTGACAACCATAAGGGGGCCGGACGGCTCGCTTTTTACAGATTCCAAGGGCAATGTGACTTCCCATCTTATCGGACTCTTCTCAAGGACAACGCACCTGATGAAGCTTGGCATAAAGCCAGCCTATGTCTTCGATGGCGAAATGCCCCAACTGAAACGACTTGAAATAAAGCGGAGAATGGATGCGAAGGAAGTTGCGATTCAAAAACTCGTTGAAGCAAGGAAAGAGGGCAAGGTGGAAGACGTGAAAAAATATTCTGCACTGTCAACGAAACTTACAAGGGACATGGTTGCTGATGCAAAAGAAGTTGTTGCCGCACTGGGCCTTCCAGCAATACAAGCTCCTGGAGAAGGCGAAGCACAGGCAGCACGCATAGTTGCAAACGGCGATGCCTTTGCAGTCGCATCTCAAGACGCTGACAGCCTGCTATTCGGGGCAACGAATGTCATCAGGAACCTTTCAATAGAAGGCAGGAGAAGGCAGGCGGGCACACTCGGCTACAACCACGTTGAGCCGGAAATGATTGCCCTGAAAGAAGTCCTGTCCTCAATGGGAGTAAACCAGCAGCAGCTGATTTGCCTGGCCATGCTCGTCGGAACAGACTACAACTCAAAAGGCATCAAGGGAATAGGCCCCAAAAACGCCCTGAAGCTCGTCAAGCTTCACAAAACCCCCGAAGAGCTCTTCAGGGCAGCAAAATGGGACGAATTCTTCAGCTTTGCCTGGCAGGAAGTCCTTGAGCTTTTCGAGAAACCCAGAGTTGATAATGAATACAAACTGACATTTTCCTCGTTTGACAAGGGAAAGTTGACACAACTCCTTTGCGAGAAGCACAACTTCTCCACGCAAAGAGTCGAAAAAACCCTCGACGAGCTTGAAAAAACTGCTGCGTCAAAACAACAGAAAGGACTTGGTGATTTCTTTGGCACGCGATAGCATAAGGGCTTTCGACATAATAGGCGACACAGCCCTTGTCGAGGCAGCCACAATTTCCGAAGCCAGGAAAATGGCCAAGAAGATAATGCTCCAGCACAAACACATCAAGTCGGCATGGCTTAAAGTCGGCGGGCACACAGGCAAGCTGAGAATACAAAAACTGAAGTGGGTCTCCGGGGAAAAGCGAACAACAACCACTCACAAGGAGAACGGCATATTGCTGAAACTGGACATAACAAAGACTTACTTTTCACCAAGACAGGCAACCGAACGGAAAAGGGTGTACGGGCAAGTCAAAAAACCAGAAATAATCCTTGTTATGTTCTCAGGAATCGGGCCCTTTACGGTGTCAATGGCGAAGAATACCCCTGCGGCAGCCGTTTATGGCGTTGAACTCAACAAATCAGCGCACAAATTTGCGGCCGAAAACGCTAAGCTAAACAAGGTCGAAGGCAAAATAAAACTTTTTTGCGGTGATGTGAGGAAGATAGTGCCGCAGCTGAAGCAAAAATTTGACCGCATTATTATGCCCTTGCCAAAAGAGGCTGAAAGCTTCCTTGACGTAGCTTTTGCGGCAGCTAAAAAAGGAGCCGTAATCCACTTTTACGATTTTGAAAAAGAAGAAGACATCCCCTCTGCAGCCGTCGCCAAGGCAGCCGCTGCCTCCACCGCAGCCAAAAAGAAAATCAGGATACTTGATGTCGTCAAGTGCGGGCAGCTGGCACCAAGAGCCTACAGGGTGTGCGTTGACTTCAAGATTGTGTGATATGGCGCCGAAGGGTTTAAATAGCCGCTGTCGCTCCTTTGCACGCGTGCGATGATCGCGTGAACACCCTCGGAGCCCAAAAGGCGGTGATGAACGGGAGTAACTGGAGAGCACGCTTAACCTTTTACTTTCCTGCGGGAAAGCAAAAGCTTAACCAAAAACGACTAATGTCCAGAAATAATTCACCCAAACACTCAGCGCCCGTAAAGCAATCTGTCAAGTCAACAACGGCGCCAATGTCAACCTTTCCAAGGCTCATGCTTCTGCAATGAATTTTAAGTATTTTCTCCCTTGCCTCCTTTGATGGCAGGGGGAAGTGGATGTGCCTTTCAAGCCTTCCAGGCCTAAGAATTGCAGGGTCAAGAATGTCCTTCCGGTTAGTGCTGCCTATTATTTTTACGTTTTCAAGGCCGCGGAAGCCATCAATTTCAGCCAGGAGCTGGACAAAGGTCCTTTGCACTTCCCTCTCGCCAGAAGTGCCAATGTCAACCCTTCTTGCCGCAAGGGCGTCCAGTTCGTCAATGAAAATGATTGAAGGCGCCTTCTCGCGGGCTGTCTGAAAAATTTCCTTCACCAGCTTCGCACCCTCGCCTATGAACTTCTGGACAAGCTCCGAGCCAACCACCTCAATGAATGTTGAATTGGTGGCTGTAGCAACAGCCTTTGCAAGGAGAGTCTTGCCTGTTCCGGGATGGCCGTGAAGCAGAACGCCCTTAGGCGGCTGTATGCCAATTTGCTCAAACAACTCAGGCTTGTTCAAGGGCAGCTCAACAATTTCCCGAATTTCCCGCATCTGGTCATCAAGGCCGCCAATATCATTCCAACCGACATTAGGTTTTTCGACAATTATGAATTTCTCGCTGTTAAATTTCCTCGTGACATTGGCCTTCCTCACAATCGACAAGTTTTTCTGCTCAACAAACACAGTGTCGCCAGGCCTCAACTTGCCACAATCAGAAAGAACTTCGACCAGGACACACCATCAACGGGGCCCGCCTTATCCGGTCAAGATCTTCCTTGAGACTGACCATGGTTTTCCTGAGGACGGCATTTTCCTCCTCCAAGACACTCATAGCCTCCCCAAAAACAAGCGAACTTAGCCTTTCCTCGTTTTTGAGAGCTCCTTCAGAAGATATTTTGCACACCTCTTACCTTTTCCTGCCTTAATGAGCGCTACTCGACAGACTTCGTGACCTTGACTCCCTTCACGAGCACGGATGGCGTCGACGTTGGAACCTCAACCTCCCATCCGAATACCTGCTCCTGCTCCGAGCCAACAGCCGAAATCCCCTGAAGTATCCTTATCAGGTTGTCGCTAATCCTCAATTCCTTTACCGGCCCGGTTACCTTGCCATTCTCAACAAGGAAAATGCCATCCCGGGGTATTGTCGAAAAATCTCCCGCCTCATAGTTCTGGAATCTCGTGTACCAGACATTCGTTACTATGAGCCCACGCTTGACCTGCCGAATCATTTCTTCCTTATTAAGATTTCCATTTTGCAAAACAAGGTTAAAGGGCGTTGGGGCAACAAGGCCAGCATTCGCTGTTGTCTTCACCTTGTGCCTCCTGGCAGTCGAAGTGTTATGCAGGTAAGTCTTAAGCACGCCTTTCTCTATAATCACGTTGCGCTGGGTGGGAACGCCCTCCTCGTCGAATTTCACGCTGTCAAAGCCATTCGGCAGCGTCGCATCATCGACAAGAGTCACGCCCTCGCTGCCAACCTTTTTCCCAAGCTTGCCTGCAAAGCAGGAAAGCTTAGACTCAACATTGAATATTGAAGCAGCCTTGCCCACGCTCTCCAAAAGATTCGCGAACGGCAGGGGGGCAAAAATCACGTCATAAATGCCCGGCTCCCCGCTTTTCGGACTAACAGCCTGCTTAGCTATCACAGCAGCCCTTTCAGCACTTGCTTCAGGCGTGAACTTCCTGAGAACCCTCGAATTGCAGGTGTGATGGCCTGAAGCGTACTTGTCAACAAACGCCCTCAACGAAAAATAAGCCTTAGTCCCCCTATCCTCAGCCTCAACACCCCCGGAAGTCAGGAGGTAAGCCGAATTTGAATGCATTTCGAGAATGCCTGCAGTCCTCTTAGCGCCATTCCTGTGCGCAACATCAATCGCAGACTTCAAAACATCAACAGCTCCCTCCCCAAGCTCAACTATGGCCGGGTCATAAGTGTCCTTAATGTCATTATAACTGAAAGGGCCGCTCGCAATCCCAGAGTATTCCTTATTCGGAACAGCAGCCTTGGCAAACTTAAGCATCCTCGCAATAGCATCATCCGCCGCAGCAGCCGACATTTCCCGAATGCTGGTGCTCACCAGGCGCTTGTCAATAGCCAGAAAAATGTTGAGCCTCTCAGACTGCCAACTCTGGGTAGTGCTTATCCTGCTATTGGAAAACTTAAGCTGGGCTATCTCATCAGACGAAGCACTGACAACGACATCATCAGCGCCCTTTTTCCTGAGCTGCCTGACAGCGTGAGCTGCAATGGACTGCCTCGATTCAATGTCCGACGATTTTCCAACTGTTTTCATTTTTCTAAAAACTGAGCTTCAAGTTCCTTATTCGCATGCTCGGGCCACCAAACCAGACCGGAATTGCCTGCATTGGCTCAGCCTTGCCGCAAGTCCCGGCGTGAAACTCCATATTGCCAGCAACAGCATCAACAGAACCCCAAAGCTTTGGCGTTGAGACCTCTATAGTTGGCCTCCAAACAGGCTCAGCGAGCCTTCCGTTGCGAATCATAAACGCCTCAGCACCAGTGTACTTGGCATTGAGGCGCTTGTCATCAATATTCCACTCCATGAAATTCTTTATGAAAACACCAAACTTCACAGACTCTATCAGCTCAGCTTCGGTGTAGTTGCCAGGCTTGACAATCGAGTTGGCCATTCTCACAATGGGCTCCCGGTCATAGCCAGTCGCCCTTGCTGACCCGTTGCTCCGCCCGCCCATAATCGCGGAAGTCTCGCGATTATGCAGCAGCTCAGTGATAATGCCGCGCTTAATCAGCCATCGCTCCCTTGCCTTCACACCCTCATCATCGTAAAGATAGTAGCCAAAGCTCCCTGGAATCGTAGGGTCATCAACAATATTCACGGCATCAGAGCCAATCCTGGTCCCCAGCATCCCGGCATTAATGAATGACTCGCCTGCCTGGGCAGCCTCCCTTCCAAGGACGCGGTCCGCCTCATAAGGGTGGCCAACGCTCTCGTGCACCATAATCCCAGTTATCTGGGGCGCGACAACAAGGTCAACCTTTTCCTTCGGCGCAACAACAGCCTTCTTCAGGTTGGAATGAGTTGCCTTGACCTCAGAAGCCAAAAGCTCTGGAAATCCGTGATTGTAAATTGTCTCAAAACCGCCAGCAGCGCCATACTGCCAATACCTCTGGGCTGTCCTGCCGCCCTCCTCAACAGTGAGGAAATACCAGAAATCAGTCCTTGGAATCCTCGAAAGCACCTTGCTGCCCTCAGTGTTGACAAAATACTTTTCAGCATAGAAATCCGACATCGAAAAAAACCTTCCCGGGACATTAACCTTGGCAGCCTTGATGGCCTTTTCAGCATCAAACAACACCTTCAGCTTCTCTTTCGGGCTAAGGTCTGCAATCTTGACCTTCTGTTTCACATCATAACTCGCAACAGCCGCCCCTTCAGGGCTAAACCTTACCTTCTCGCCAATCGATGACGCAGCAGAAGTGACTTTAACTGCCCTCTCCACGACCCTCTTCAAGTTTTCCCTTGACAAGATGTTAGTCGAGGCAAATCCCAAAGTGCCCTTGATGACAACCCTCAAGCCCAGGCCAGAGACGCGGTCAAATCCCGCGACTTGCGGAACGCCATTCTTCAACACAAAGCCATTGACGACCGTCGCCTCAAGCCGCGCATCAGCATAGCTCGCCCCAACCTTCCGCGCGTAATCTATCGCAAAATGAGCCAAGTCAAGGTCAAGCGCATCACCATCAGAAACCCTGTCAGATTTAGCAACCATAAAAAATCCCTTGCTGCAACGCGAGAGCGCAGGTATATAAATTTTATTGGATGACCTTGTTATCTCAACTCAAGCATTATCGCGGCCACAGTGACGAAAATCAAACACCCAACCACAGCAAGCTGTGGGGGTATGAACCTAATGAAGAAATCATCTCGTAATCTGAAAGCTCCTCACCTGCTCAAGCAGCTTTTTCGCCTTCGCGTTCGATGCGAAATGCTTCCTCACAGGCTCAAGAAGCTCATTCAGCTTCTCGGCAACACCATTCTTGAGGTCCATCGGGTGGATTTTCCCCTCAGAATAAAGCTTTTCCAACTGGCCATAGCTTTCAACACTCAGACTGCCGCCAAACTTTTCAGGCCTCTTAACCTCCAAAGCACCAAACCTCTCAAAAACAATGTAGCGGCAGTATTCCATAATGGGATTCTCGTCCACTTTCTTCTCAGGGCAGTAAGCCTTGCTGATTTTTCTCTTCACATCCTCTTCCGAGTCAGTCATGAATATGGCCGTGTCCGGCTTTGACTTAGACATCTTCAGCTCAATCGCGCGCTCAGTGGCATCCGTAATGTCAGTCCTTGGCTCGCCAAGGCCCATAAGCATATGATGGCTTACCACAACAGGCTTCCAAAATCCAAGCTTGGGGCCAAGCTCCCTTGCCAAAATATTAACTTTTCTCTGATCCATACCGAGCTGGCAAATATCAGCCTCAAGCTCAAATATGTCCGCTGCCTGCATGCACGAATACAAAATCATCGAAGCCTGCTGAACCTCAGACTCCTTGCGACCCATAATCTGCCCTGTCCTCACAATCCTCTGAATAGTGCTGTTCCTGGAAACCTGCAAGACCTTCTTCCAATAATCCTGCTTGCCAACAACATCGCTTGCCCTGACAAACTCCACCTTGTCAAGATTCATCCCTGCAGCCTTCCAAACCTCAACCAGGTAATCGCCACAAACCTGAATCTTCTCAAGGTCGCCACCAAGCTTGTTGTTCGCCCACGCGTGCCAGTCAGCAGCGTACATCTTGAACTTGCAACCTGCCTTTGTCACCTTGTTGACATTTATCGCCCTTAAAATGCCCTGGGCAACGTGAATCAAGCCAGAAGGCTCAAAACCATCATACGCAACAGGATGATCCTTTATCTCAAGAAGCTGCTTAAGCTCATCCACAGTAACGACTTCCTCACCGACTTCCCTGATCAGAGCTAATCGAGATTCAACATCCATGCTTACATAGGCCACAGCATATGATTTAAATCTTTTCGTTTTAAAGAAAAAAAGCTAAGCATAACCAAGAGTGCCTTGAATAGGCCCCAACGATATACCTTTGGCTGAGTCAAGCAAGTCGGAAACTTGAGCTTTCCTCCCAACAGCAGCAACAATAGCATCATACGCCCTTGAGGCACTCCACCGAGACCTTCCAAAGTCAATGCTTACTACAGTTTGCTCGCCTGAATAGTTGATTAAGCCGTTGACTTGCCAAGTGATGCTCATTAAAGTTCCGCCCCAGGCACTTCTCACAGTCAAGCCACCAGGCATTCCAGCTGACCTGATTCCCTGGTAATTGCAGCTTCCATCGGAATTCCTTGTGGGCAGGGGCTTTGCCAAACCTACATCAACAACGCCCTTAACAGCGGATCGCAAGATATCATCAAGAGCACCATCCGGCGCAAAAACCCGCATCCCCAAAAACGGCGTACTCACGCATTAGCAGGAATAGGCATCCCTTTTTATCCTTTCGTACATATTTTTCATATTTCCCAAAAATAAATTTATCAACCGCGAAACATTTCCCATAGCACTGGCCACTGGACAAACTCGCTGCTGCTCGTAGCCCAGTGACCACTGGCCACTGGACAATCGTCCGGACAAGATATTTAAAGCACCACCCCTAACAATGGGGAATGCAAAAAGAGAAATTGGCTGCAGCTGAAGCCGGCCGGATAATTTCCGTATCTGACTTGTCTTCCTTTATGTATTGCCCAAGGCTTCTTTACCAGCAGAAAGTTCTCGGGAAAAGGGAAAAGCTCAACACGGCAATGGTCCTGGGCGCGATAAGGCACAACTTCCACGACCTTGCCAACAAGCACGAGGAAAACATCATTGTCCACCTCCCGCAAAAACTTACTGGGGAAGAAGTCATTTCTGCTTACGCAGCCATTTACGAAAACCTGCTCAGGACTGCAGTGATGACGCACTCAAAATCCCTGTCCCTTTTTGACATCCAGCCCTTTGAAGTAATTGAGCAGCTCAAAACAATGGCAAACGAGGAAGCACGCTCCAGGGCAGCCAACGTCTTCACCTTTTCAGAAGCCAACAACATTCACGGAGAACTGCTTTGGAAAAAACTAAGCCCAAAAATAATGACAGAGCTCAAGGTCAAGTCAGCAAAAATGAGGCTGAAAGGCATAGTTGACAGGATAGAAGTATACCCAGATACTGTGCTGCCAATAGAACTCAAGACGGGAAAAATGCCCTGCGATGGCGTGTGGCCAGGCCACAGGGTCCAAGTGGCAGCCTACATGATGCTCCTGCAGGAAACATTCAACGCGCCAGTCAAAAAGGCAATCATAAGATACCTGGACCACGACACCAGCAAGACAGTGGTGCTAAACCCCTATATGGAACTTGAAGTCACCGAACTCACGGAAAAAGTGAACAGGCTCCTGCTTGGCAAGGAACTGCCCAAGCCTTGCGGAAGGGAAAACTGCAACTGCTCAACTACCTAATCCTGATCCTGGCATCGGCAAATTCCCTGGTCAAGTTCTTTATGAGCTCGTGAGCCACAAGCTGCTTGTTCAAGGCATCGTCCACCTTTATGCTCACCGTAAACACAATGTTGACAGAGCCGAACTCCACAAAGCGCACAAAAGGCTCATAATCAACCTGTCCCTGCATTTTTTGCTGCACCAGCTTGGCAGCCTTCAAGGCCAGGCGCTCAACCTTGTCAAGGTCAGAATCATACGCAACCCCAAGCCTGACAAACACATTAGTGCCCTGGTTCGGCAGGTAATAATTTACCACAATGCTCTGGGCAAGCTTGCTGTTAGGCATTATGATGAAATTATCATTCAATGTCCTTATCTTTGTCGAGCGCCAGCCAATGTCAGCAACCAAGCCTTCCTCGCCGTTCTCAAGCCTTATGAAATCGCCAACCCTGACCGGCCTGTCAGCCATAACGTAAATCCCGGCAAAAAAATTTGCCAGCGTATCCTGCAAAGACAAGGCAACAGCAAGGCTAAGAACACCCACGCTTGCAACCAACGCAGTAACCTTCACATTAAACTGGTCAAGCAAGCCGATGACTGCAACAATGTAAATAAACACTGTCGCAGCCCTGTTGGCCAGGGGCAGGAAATGCCTCGCGACCTGAGTCTCGGCACCGCGGCGCTTTCCCATATGCCAAGCCACGAACGCCGTGAAAATCTTGGAAGAGGCGTAAGCGACAAGGACTATGAGCCCTGCCTTGTAAACCCTTGTCAAAACATCAATGAAACCTGAGAGAATGCCAAGCTGCAAAATGGCCAGAAAGCCGCCCGTAAAAAGGACAAGGGCATACATCGGCTTCTTCAATGCGGAAACCAAGGTGTCATCAAGCGTCGTGCCTGTCTTCTTGGCAATAGTGGCCAGATAAATGTTCATCAAGGTATGCACCAGGACAGCCAAGGCAAGCGACAAAACAATGATGATTAACGCCAGCAGGAAGCTTGCATAAGGAGAAGCGGCCAACGAATCAAGCGAAAACACCATACGAACGGGAATTTTCGCCTGATTTTATGGTTTTCGATTCAGCCTGGAGGCCGTCCACAACATTTAAATATAAGCTCTGCCCAGAAAAAGCCAATTTCATTAGCATTACATAATAGTAACTGCTGGGGTTTGGAGGCGTTATTTCAATGGCAGATGATGACAAGAAATTCTCAAGGCAAATAATCGGCAAGGTCGTTGTCAGCAAGTCAGGCAAAAGATTCGGGGAAGTCTCCGACATCGTTTACGAGACAAAAACAGGAGAGCTGATTCACCTCGTCCTTGCAAATCCAACCCCATACATCCAAAAGCTTGAGCTTGAGAGAGATGGCGAGGGCAACATACTAATCCCATTCAGCGCAGTCATGGCAATGGGCGACTTTTTAGTGATTTCTGAAGAAGACATAGTATGATTTTTTCCCAATGGGAAAACTTTATATTAAATCCTGCAACCCGCCAAACCAATGGACAGCGCTTTGTGGGCGGAAAAATACAGACCATCAGATTTTTCTGACATAATTGGACAGGAAGAGATAGTCAAGAGAATACAAGCCTTCGTGAAGCACAAAAACCTCCCTCACCTGATGTTCGCGGGGCCACCAGGAGTCGGAAAAACATCAACCGCACTGGTCATTGCGAAGCAGCTCTACGGCGAAAACTGGCGGCAAAACCTGATAGAGCTGAACGCGAGCGATGAAAGAGGCATAGATGTTGTCAGGACCAAAGTCAAGGACTTCGCAAGAACGCGAGCACTGGGCGACGTGCCTTTCAAGATATGCATCCTTGACGAGTCAGACTCCCTCACAAGGGAAGCCCAGCAGGCCCTGAGAAGGACAATGGAGAACTACACGGCAACCTGCCGCTTCATCCTGCTTGCCAACTACTCCTCAAAAATAATAGAGCCAATCCAGAGCAGATGCGCTGTCTTCAGGTTCAAGCCCCTTGCCGAAACAGAAGTGACAAAAATCATCGACAGGATAGCCGCTTCCGAGAAACTGGCAGTGAGCGAAAAAGCCAAAAAAGCGCTCGTGGAAGTCTCAGAAGGCGACTGCAGGAAGCTGGAAAACATACTCCAAAGCTGCGCCGTAATGTCCAGCGAGATAACCGATAACCTCATTTATGAGGTTGCAAGCGTGGCGCGGCCAAAAGAAGTAAAAGAAGTCATAAGCCTCGCCTTTTCAGGAAATTTCGGCAAGGCAAGAGACAAACTGCTCGAGACAATGCTTGCCCACGGACTTTCAGGCCTCGACATCATAAAGCAGCTGCAAAAGGAAGTGCTGGAAAGCGAAATAGACGCCAGGAAAAAGCTCCTCCTAATAGAGAAATGCGGTGAAATAGAATTCAGGATGAGCGAAGGAGCAGACGAGTTCGTGCAGCTCGAGGCGCTCCTAAGCCAGATTGCACTCGCCGGCCAGAAAACATAGCAGAAAGCCAATTCCCGCAATCACAAATATTTAAATACACAAGACTCCAGAATTTTCATCCGGGAAGATGGGATTCAGGAAGCAAAAAGAGGCAGAAAGAGGCAGTCCAGAGAACACACTGTCATATCAGGTATACTCCCCTTCTCCCAGCGATGAACCGCTGAAGCAGCTGGCCAGCCAGCTCGCCCAAAAAAACACGGACATAGACCGGCTCAGAAGATACATCACCCAGCTTGAGGAAGGCGAGAAGGGCATAGTCCAGGAGCTGACAAGGCAGCTCGCATCAAAAGACGACGAAATAAGCCGGGTTGCCGCCCTATACTCGAAAAAAGAGGCAGAAAACAAAAAACTTTCTGACGCGTTCGAGGCGCACATTGTTTCTGAGCGAGACAATGCCGAAAAGATAAAGCAACTTCTCCTTAGGAAAGAACAGCAAAACTCAGCCACAATCGACAAGCTGGGAGCAGAACTCGCCAAAAAAGACCTCGAAATAAGCTCGCTACGAAACGCGCTTGTCGAAAAAAAAGCCACGCTGCCAAGGCAACTGCCAGAGGAAAACCTAACCCAAAAAGCAGAGCTGCACGAAAAAGACCGCCTCATAGGCCACCTCGGGAAGCTCCTGGAAGAAGAACAACAGCTGAGCAGGGCAACCCAGCAAAAACTATCCAAGCAAATAAGCGAAATGGCGTGGCAAATAAGCCAGCTCAAGGGCTTTGTCGCAGAAAAAGAAAAAATCATCCAAAGCCTCGAATCAACTACGGAAACAAGCCTCACAACAAGGGATGCTGAGATAAAACGGCTGAGAGAAGCAACCGAGAAAAACAGAGAGATGCCACAGCCGCAATCGGCTGAAACCAGTCCACACCACGAAAAACTAATCTCCCGCCTTCGCCACGAATCGACAGCCAAAGACGAGGAAATCTCAGCCCTAAGGGAGCAACTCGTTCAGAAAAACTTTAGGGAACAGCGCGAAAGCCCTCACGGCAAGCACTTGGAAGAGCTTGACAGGCTGCGAAGCGAACTTGAGGAAAAAGAGCATCGGATTGGAAGACTTGAAAGGGACCTGAATGAAGAGCAAAAGCTTGCGGGACACTCACAGGCCAGGCTGAAAGAGCAAGTGTCAGAAATGGCCAAGCAAACAGAAGAACTGAAAGCATTCCTAATAGAAAAAGAAAGGCTACTGCAAAACCTCGAGACGGCTTTTGAAAAACGCCTTGCCGCCAAGGAAGAAGAACTGAGAAGGCTCAAGGAAGCAGTGCACAAAAAGCCAGAGCTTCACTTTCGCGGAGACGTTGACAAGCTCCAGTCAGAACTCCAGGTAAAGGAACAGGCATCCAAGATGATGGCCGAAGAAATAGCAAAGCTCAAGGAGCAGTCCGGCCTGCTGAGGAAAAGGCTTGAGGAAAGGCAAAGGCTATTCTTCGAAAGCGAAAAAGCATACGAGGAACTCATAGCCAAGCTCCGGGAGCAGCACGACACCAGGCTAAGGTCGCTCGTGCAGGACTCATCACAAAAAGAAGCAGCGCTACGGACAGCAATTGAAGAAGAAAGGATAAAACTGCAGCAGGAAAGAGCGCTCATCAGGGAAAAAGAACATCAGATCGAGGAAACCCTCCAGGCATTTAACGCTACCTCGCAGAAGCTCATAAGGCTCGGAAGCCCTGCTGAAACAGGCTCCCAAGACGAACTGGCACTTCTCCAGCAGCAGCTCGACGAAAGCAAAAAAGCACTGGAAGAGAAAAAAGCCTACATAGAATCGAAAGAAACTGAACTGAAACAGCTCCTGTCAACAACAGAGGAAAAAATAGCAGAACTCAAGGCAAAGGAAGCCACGATAGACAGAAAAGAGCAGCTCCTGCTCCAGGAACAGCAAGCCCTCAACCGCGAATTGGAAGTGCTCTCCAACGCAGGCATAGAAATATCGAAGTCAAAGGACTACATAAAGCAAAAACTGGAACAAGTCGGCACTCAGGAGGCTTACGCGCCATCACCGCAGCCAATCCAAAAATACCCGCAGCAATCGCAACAGAAAACTGCCCCAATACCGCAGCCAAAAATGGCATCAGCTGATTTCGGCCTTGCAACGGGTGAAGTGCAGGAAGCACAGGAAGAAGAAGGCTTTGAAAACCAAAAATTCACAGGAGCAACTTCACCACAGTCAACAGTCCAGGAAGCAGCATCGGCAGCAATAGAAGAAGGCGTGCGAGAAGACCTCTTCCCAGCCAAGACAGCCCCAGCGCCAAAGCCCCAAATCAAGCCAATAATGGCAGCAAAGCCAGCCAAGCTAACCAAGACGCAACAAAAGAAGCTGGCCCAAAAACTCAAGGCAGAGGCCAAGACAGCGCGACTACAGCAGCTAAAACTCAAAAAACAAGCAGCAACCGCACTAAAACAGCAGCAAAAAATAGCCGCACAGCAGCTAAAGCAAAAGCCATCGCAACCTATGCAAAAACCACTGCCAATAACAACATCACAGCCAAAGGAAATGGCAATAGGAGCAAGGGAATCGGAAAACCACTCACCAGACCAGGAACTGTTCTCAGAAATGGGAGGCTACTCAGAAACAGACGAGATAAAATCAATAGTCGAAGTCGGACTCTCCCACGGCGACTCAGTAGAACAGATAAGAGACTCCCTGCTAACATCAGGCTACTCAAAAGCCAACATCGAGAAAGTCCTCAGCAACGCAAAGAAGTAAAATCAAATTCATCTTTTCTTAATTTGGCGTGCCACCTGGAGAAACACAGGCAGACCAAGCGCCACTGCGGCAAACCCGGACGCCAGTTCCACCTGCTCCTGTTAAACATTTATCATCAAGCGCGCCTTCCGTGCACGCACCCTGAACGCCAGCCCCGCTACTTGAACTACTGCTGGAACTACCACTTGAGCTTCCACCACTACTTCCACTACTACTGCTCGAACCACTCAATCCTGAAGCACCTGTGCCGTCAGTGGGCAAGTGCTTCACCAAAAGCTTGGTGGACGCGCTAATCAGATGATTGTAGTCAAGCTGGATATTGAACTTCTGGACAGCATCAAGATTAACCCCGCTCTGGATGCAGGTCACAGAGGCTTCGCCATTTACAAGCCTGACATCCTTTGTCAGGTCAGCGCCCCAGCCGCTGCAGGTCAAGCCAGCCACGCCACTGTTCACAGTAACCTTAACATAATCCTCTTCCGAGAACCTGCCCCTGTTGCAGGCAGCAGCGCCAGTGTTGGTCTTGTAGAACGTGCCAGCACCAGACGACTTAACCTTGAACTTCAGTATGACCTTCTGCGTGCCACCCACAGCCTCCTCAAAGGAAGTAACCTGAACCGGGCCTCCAGAACTGAAGACCGGCTTCGAGCCCTTCACATCACATACTCCCGAAGTAGCCTTTGTCAAGTCCTTCCTCATACAAAAGTCAGCCACAGCCCTTGTCTTGTAAGGATAGCAAACATCAGCCTGAATTGGAAATTCATTGTTGCCTTCCAACGACTTGATGTACGCCAGGCGCGTGAAGCTCACTTCATCAAGGCCGCCAGTTATCTTGCCACCTTCAGGATCCTTCTTAACCCCATCAAGCTTGAAGGGAAGCTGCTTCTCAAGGCTTGTTGTCGGCTTTCCAACGCCAACATTGAAATCGCTAGGATAAATGCCACCAATTGTCGTCTTTAGCGTGTTAGCCGGAATATCCTGCTCGCCAACATTCTCAACCCTCAGGGCGATGTCAAATTCAGAGTTATCAGCAGGTTTGCCTGTTGGGTTGTCGAGCGTTTCTTTTGGCGGAGCATTTTCCAAGAAGCCCACTCTAACACCTTCAGTTCCACCAATGAACGGCGTTGAGGCTGATGACACAGAACCCTTGTCCCCGCCCTTGCAGCCGGCAATTGCCAAGACTAATACAACGAGAAGAACTGCACAAACCTCTTTTCGCATTTTAATCCAAAACCGGAAAATGTCGTATTTAAATGTTTCTATGCATAATTGAATCCCAGGTCGCAGGTTGGGGAGTCCCGGTTATTCTTGTTTTCAGCGTAAAGCCATATCCCCTTGCCCAAGTCATCCTGCTCGAAAACGTGAGTCGCTTGAACAAGATTCCAGCCGCCAGTAACAGGATCATATTCGTCAGCAAAGAAGATACTGCATTGTCCCTCTACATCGGAAAGCTTCTTGCCAATCATCTGGGGCACTACGCTGATGAAGCTGAGAACCTTTGTCTTGACCCTGTCGCCTCTACTTATCAAATATAGTGCATCACTGTCGTATTTTACCAACAGTGTGCATTCCGGACCATCATTGTGTACCCATGCACCGGCTGCTTCCGTCTGACTCAAATTGGATATCCTGTCCGCATCCCGTGATGCCTTGGTTGCCTCAATAAGTGCAGGCGTGTGCCCGCTGTTCTTGAGCTTAAGCTTATTGGTTGCCTCATCAATGTCAAACAAGAGCTTCCCCGCGAACATGAAATCCCGGAACAGGACCTCGTGAAGCCGGACGACGCGGGCCGACTCGAACTTCCAGCGAAAATCCTCCACCTCGTCAGCGGCCTCCAGGTTGACCTTGAAGGCGGTATCCTCCTGTTTCTTCTTTCCAGCTTGTTTTCAGGAACCGCCTCTGCGCACTGTTTCGTTAGGTAAGTTACCCTTTTGTTATTGTCTTCAATTGCCTCCTCGACATCGTTTCTGCTGTCCACAAACAGCTCAAAAACATTCACGCCACATTTTAGTTCATCCCCCGAACCGGGTTCGAAGATAAACCCTTTAGCGTACTGATAAATGTCGCCAGCAGGCTTAGGAACATATCTTTCGTTAATCACTTCACCGTTCAGGCTTAATGAATTAAAAAACCCTTTGCTGACACGTGCCTGGAAGGATTTGTCAAGCAAAATATCCGCACTCACTGAGACCAATTCAAGGTCATTGCTACCTGTGGCAACAAAATTTTCTATACTGAGGTCAGGCAGAGCGGTCACTGTCGTCACCTGAGCTCCTGTAATGGGGGGGGCAGTGCCACTAAGGGCGTCAAACCCGACCAGCGCGGCAAGTAGAAGAACAATAACAACTGTCCATTTGGCTCTTTCTGATGTCGGCATCTCTTTTCAGCCATCTCTTCAAATACTAATATATAAACCCTTTTTTTTTGGAAGATGCGGCAGTAACAGCACTTTTTTTTCAGAAAGATTTAAATCAGGCATTAAGAAAAGAGGGCATATGCATCATTCGGCAGCGAAAAAGAGGGCTCTTGTCGCACTAATCATTCTCTCCTTGCTTGTCCCGGCTGCTGCCGGCCAAGTCTCAATAGGGGAAGGAGCAAACGACATAGCAGTCTCAGACGATATGGCCGGACAGAAGCTTGAGAGCTTCCAGGGCGACTGCGGCTCAAGCATCATAATGGCGTCCTTAAGAGGCGATGGCAAATGGCAGCCTGTTTTCTTCCCCCCATTTTCAATACCGATTGAAAGCAGCGCTGTTGGCAAAGGGCTAAGAGTGATATCAGTGGGCAAATGCACCCTTTCAGCAAAAGCTTCCGCAGAAAGACTGGGCACAGAAGCAGCCAAGCTCAAAAAAGGCTACAATCTCATATCAGTCACCAAATCAATGGCAGACAGGTCACTCAGCGAACTGCCAGGCTGCACATTCGAGGCAGCAAGGCTTTACTCACCCATAGCGTGCAGCCAGCCTGAAACGGAAACCTGCAGCGGAGACTTTGAAATAATAGACCTAACACGAAAACTTGACCAGTATGCCTTGAAAGGAATCTGGGCAAAAGCGGCAGACAGTTGCATACTGGATGATGAAAAGAGAAAGATTGACCTCGTCGGAGAATTCCATATAGGGGTATACGACGACCTTGTTGGCCAAAGCCTCCAGAATTTTCTTTCTGATGAATGCAAGTCAAAGGTTTCCTTTTCCGTGTTTGATTACGAGAGATACGGAGTTCCAAGCGATAAGGCATCACAAGGCATGGAGGGGCTAGGCTTATATGTGAAAAGCAGCGCGTCACAAGGCGAGTGCAAACTGACGACAAAAGGCTATAATGAAAAACTCGGTTCCACGGCATTAAAACTGTTCGGGGGAATTCCCGGGATTAGAGTTATCCCAAACAGCATGATAGAAACCTCAAAATCATTTCAAGACATTAAAGGCACCTGTGAGATGACAGCATTATTTCTGGCCCCCCAGTCAGATCCAAAATGGACAGAGAAAAAAGCCCCTGTTGACTTCAAGTTCTCATCAGAGTATCTCGGCAAGCCAGTTACTATCACTTCAGGAAATGATTGTGAACTCGAAACCATTCAATCTGCGCCAGCAAGCGCACCAGTTCCTGAAAAAGCAAACCTCGCCCCAATGCTCAAGCTTTACAAAAGCGACGGCACAGAAATAACAGAAGGCTCCACCCTGAAAGGGGGCCAGACAATAAAAGTCGAGCTTCACGTCAAGAACACGGGCAAGGCAGCCACCAAAGTCACCGACCTGAAGGACCAAGGGGACCCAACAGTATACAATACTGTCAATTTCCACAAAAACGCTCCAGGCGGAGGAAACATTGCAGAGCCTGTTTATTCAACCATCAACCTCGTGCTTCCAAACGATAACATCGCCGCAGGCCAGTCCTTGAAGACAAAGGAATGGCAAATCCAGCTGCCTTCAGATTTCACGGGAAAGGCTGTCGTGGCAGCGGCAGTCGACACGCAAGACGACTATATTGAAGAAAACTCCGACAACAAGCAAACGGTCACGTTCAATGTCGTTGCCCTGAAGCTGCCGAACCTCGTGCCAACAACAATCACGCAGACCATAACCCCAGCGACAAGCACATCGGAGGCAGTCGTGACTGACATAACAGCCAACGTAAAAAACACTGGCGAGCTTCCCGCGCTTCCTGTTTACAACGGATTTGAGCAGTTCATAGAAGTCACCATCACGGTGCGCAAGGGCGACACGGCAATATGCAAGGAGCTAAGCAGGAGAATAGTCACCGTGAAACCTGGCGAGGAAGAACAGTTCCCTGTAGTGCCGAAGGCAATGGGCGGCAACGGGCCCTGCAAGCTGCCAGATGCCACTGCCGCATACGGGGTAATTGTTGAAGCTGACACGCTCAAATCAGGAAGCGTCACAGGCATAGTTCAGGAGGAGAGCGAAGAAGACAACCTCAAGAGCTATGTTCTCGGAAGTGCCACGAGCAAGGCCACGGCCGGCCAGGCGTGCAGCCAGGACATTGACTGCGAGTCAGACCTGTGCGTGAGAAAGAAGTGCATGAGCGACGCGCAAAGGGAAGCAATCCTCAGAATATCAGGATAATTTTCTTTAAGCCTTGCACTCGCTGCCCCAGGAGCCCTCATCGCTGCACGTCTGCCACCCTTTCAGGTTGTCCCTTGTCGTGCACGCTCTTTTGTCCTTGGGCTTGCAGCCAAGACCCTTCTCAACCCTTATCGGGACAGGAGCTGAAATAGCGTTATAGCCGTAACGAAGCTCAAGCTTCAGGGAAGTGACAAATGCGCCAAGGTTTGCTTCCTCGGTGAACTCAGTTTCAAAGCCTTTAGGGCGATAGCTGCAGAGAATGTAATCCTTTTCAGCCTTCCCGGAAAGATGGATTCCGCCATCCGCGTCCTTGCTGCACTCCAAAGCCTGCCCATTCAGCTCAGCCCTGTCTATGAAAACAACATTAATCCTGTCCTTGTCCCCGCTGATTGTCTTTGCCGTGCAGAAAAGGTCCAGGCTGTCCTTGTCTATCACAATGCCATTGCCAACGTTAGCAACGTAAATCTTGAACTTTGGCCTGATAACTTTCTTGCCATTTACATCGTAACGCTCCATCACGGTCTCAATCTTCCTGACAGCAACAGGGGCGCCCTGGCTTTTCAAGGCAACAGGCACCTTTGAGTCACAGGCCTTGCGCTGCTTCTGGAAGCTGTACGTAGAGGTATCAACGCAAACATTCGCGGCCAGCTTAGTCACATATTGATAACAGGCGCTCGCAAGAAAGCCAGTGTCAATAGCCTCATCGTTGTCAGAAAAACTCCTTGCCCTTGCCGTTACCCTAAACCCGTTCAGATAGCCTGCCGCGCTGGTCGTTTCCTTGCCTTCCAGCTGCTTCTTCACAGTGATAATCGGAGTCTTGAAACTGAAGCTACTATCACCAGCCAGGTCCACACCCTCAACAGTGAAAGCACCTCTTGTATCCCGCAAAGTGATTATGGCGCCTTCCGGCACCGTGGTTGCCCCCTTATTTGAAATCATAAGAGCAAAATCAACAGAGCTGCCTGCCGTGATTGGGCTGGCCACGCTTTCAGGAGCAACCCAGGCATTCATCCCCTCAACACCCGTGAACGCATCCGGAATCTCAACACCCCTTGAGCCGCCCTTGCAGCCTGAAACCAGGACTACGATAAGCAAAATCATAATCACAGCCACAATGTTGCCCTTTGCCATATTCAGGTCTCTCCTGCGCCTGTCGCAGGGGGGGAATCAGCAACTTTCACATCTGCGCCCTTCACATCAAAACTCACAGACCTCTTGGTGGAAAACAGGTAATCAACACTCACCCTGAAAGTTGCGCCAACCCAGTCAGGGTCCATTTCATTAACCACCCCGTCTCCGTTGACGTCAAAAGCCGTATTTGACAGGATAATCTTGCACTCAAAGGGGAGGCTCTCGCCAACAAACTTCAAGTTCCCAGGGTCTTCCGTATTAGCAGTGCCATCTCTCGTCAAGTAGCCCTCCCTGACCTCATATCTTCCTTTAGTAGTATCCGCGGTGAAAATTTCGCCACATCTTTCGTCTGAAAGGTCAAGGCTTATTTCCTTGGGGGTTGTCAAGGCAAGCTTACTTATTCCCCCTATCTCACCTTCCCAGCCGCCGCTCCTGGCAATGTAAATCACAAAACCGGAGGACTTTGCGCCTTCAATGTCAATCCTCACTGGCGGATTGGCAAGCTCCACAGGACCCCACCTTATCGCAACAGGACCATTGTCGTGCTTTGCCTCTGCAGGAGGAACATCCTTCAGGCCCAGCTTCATCACATTAGGGTCCTTGGCAGTAATCAAAGCGTCAAGCTTATCAGAGCGCATAAATGCCGTTGACAGATACCCGTCAGCCTTGAAAGAGTACTTAACGTCAAACTCCACACTCCTTGCTCCAGGCTCGCCGCCCTCAAACTCGCACTTTGCAGTAATCGGCCTCCCATAGCTCACAAGCAAAGGCTTAGGAGGAGTTTGCTTAATCCTCTGCTTCAGCTCTTCCGCCGTAACAGGCTCAATGAGAGCGCCCTCTGCCTCCCCTGCAGGGTCACTGCAGCTAATGCCAACAACCTCAATATATCTCTTTTCAGCATCATCCGGCAATGGATTTGGCACGTCAAGAACAACACCGGGAGTTGGGTTCTTATTGAAGTTCAGATTGAAACTGCTGGGCATATTAGGGTCATTAGTAAGCTGAAGCCCAATCTTCGGCCCCTCCTCAGGCTCGCCAAAGCCGTAAATCTGCTCAGCCCTCTCGTAAGCGGCAGCGACAGGCGCCTTGAGGAAATCACCCCGCAGTATTCTTCCAGCGTTTGTCTGGAATCTTGACCAAATGCTCTCAGCAACCTCCTTTTCCTCTGGAGTCAGGCTGGAAACCTTGGCGTGGTAAACTGACGTAACTGTTGGCAATGCCGCGATGAAGTAGAAAATAAGCAACGAAATGAATATTCTCCTCGCTACCCTGGTGTTGTTGTAAAGGGTTGCAGCGGGAAAATAAATCCAAAGCGGAAACAAGAGCCTGTTGAAAATGAAGGACAGGATAGAATAAGCCATCGCGCCGAAGCTGCCTGCAAGGTTGCCAACGCTTTCCACAACCCTATCACGGAATATTGGCATTCCATAAACATCAACAAAGGCGATAAGTGGAAGGTACCTGAAAAAATCCGCGCCGGGCTTCTCCATAAACTTGGCAGTCAGCCTCCAGTAAAAGTAAAATGCCACAACCAAGGCGAAAATCGTGGGAATCCGCGCAATTTGCGACTCGGCGTTTAACAATCCCGTAAGAGCTACCAAAAGGCCTGCTGCTGAAAGCGCAACGCCAATATTCATGAACTCCAGGGCAACGCCAAAGGCAATAAAGGCAACAACCGCGAAAAGAAGGTGCATATAGGACGCGGCCCCAATATTAAAACCGAAAACTTTCCAGTCAAGCCAGAAAAGAACCACGCCTCCCCACATCATGAATCCGGCAATGTTCTCAGGAAGCCAGTTAAGGACCCAACCAGCAACGCCCTGGATGGGCTTTGCAACGAGCTGCCCAGCTGCAAAGCCGGCACCGGCAGAAAAACCCTGCCCAATGCTGCCCGCCAAGGCCGGAGCGTGGCCGCTGCCAACATTCCTCAAGCCCTGACCCAATCTGGCAAACAAGGCCTGCCAGCCTCCTCCGCCAGCCGCAGCCCCAATCACGCCAGCAGCCGCACCTACCAATAAACACACCTCATTTTACTCATTACTTCCTGAAATTGCCGTGGAGTGTTTTAAACTTTTCCCTAATGAAGCTGTTCAGGCCTGATTCTTTGTATGTCGTTAAGCTTGTCAAAATCAGCGTCAGTGGACAATATTTTCTTGCAATCATACAACTTCATTGTTTGGTAATGTATGCTGTCTCGTGGCAAAATCCCTTTTTCCAAAAGTTCTGGTATGACTGCAGCCAAATCCCCATCAGCGTCGGCAATCTCAAGGTTGTCGAATGAGAACATTACTTCAAAGACCTCCTTAATTTTAGGGGCGAATTCCAGCACAACTTCAGGATTTTTTCTTATTTTTTCTGCAGGGTGAACGGCGTATTTGCTCTTGATAAGCCTCATTAGAATGACATAAGCCAACTCATCAAGGGTCAAGCAACTTGTGAGACCATACCTTTTCCCTTTCTGCATCTCATCAAAGATTTTCTTTACACCTTCAAAGAATTCAGATTTCTCAAAAAAGAAGGCGTAAAAGGCGTTCGTATCAAGATAAATCATTTCGGTCATTCTGTTTTTTCATACTCCCAAATCAGGTCCTTGACCCTTGTAAAATCTTTGTCTTTGCCAAGCATGCCAGCCTTTTCAATGGGGTTTGAGATTTTAGGCATCAAGATAATCTCATTACCCACCGCTTTAGCTATCAATTCAGAGCCTTTCCTAATCCGTAGCTCTTCCCTAATTTCTGAGGGCAGCGTTATTTGACCCTTCTCTCTCACTTTTATTAGTGTTACATTTTTCATAAAGTTCTCACTAATCGAGAAAAGTATCACTATTATTTAAATGTTCCCACTTTAAATGTTGCGTTAACTGCACTCGGAAGCCCTTCTACAGTCAAGAACAAGCCTTAGCTCTATTATGCTCAGAGTTGTTTCAGGCACCAGCCTGAGGAAGTTCGTGCCGGCAATCAGGAAGGAGTCAACATTCTTCGAGTAGTTTGCCGCCCTGGTATCAAGCCTGGTCTTCTGGTTGTTAATCTCAACGGTTGCAGTCTTCCTTTCAAGGTCGTCCACAAAAGTTATGCTCAACGTTGAGTTTATGCTATTGTTTTCAATCCTCTTGAAGACTGAGCTGTTTATGCTAAAAAAGTATATCGGAAATATGGGCTCCTTCAGCTTGGTCCTGAGAACGGCCTGGTCAAGGAGATACGTGCCCTTTTCCGCAACAAACCTGAAATCATTCTTGCCTGCCAAAAGGTCTTTCGGGTCAAGCTGAAGCCTTTCAGGGTTACCACAGTCCGGAACTTTCGAAGCCAGAAGCTTTTCATTGACATAAACAGAAAGGACGCCGACATCCTTCAAGCTGCATTCAACAAAGTAGCTGAGAGAGGCTTCTGAAATGAGGTTAAACTCCTCCTGGCCCAGGATTACCGTGTGCCTTGCTTCCTTGTTGTCGACCTTCTCTACCGTACCCGTGATTTTCACATCCCTCAAGTCATAGAAATTCTTCGAGAAAGGCTTATACCAGGGGACAGGCTCAGTGGAAAACTCAAACAAGTTCTCTTCCTTAAGCTCCAGGCTCAACGGATCAGTGAACGCGTCAACTTCCCCCCTGAAAATCTCAGTTTCATCCTGGGCAACTATAAGGACTCCACTGTGGTCGTTCACCGAAAAGCTAAGCTTTGCGTTCTCAACCTTATCCTTGACAGCCAGGACAACAGACCTTTTCCTTTGAACACTGCGTGAAGTCTCAACATTAATTGAGTCAAAGCTCTTAAGGATGGCATCCTCCTTCTTGGTGAAAAGATTGAATGACGGAATCCTATGCTCAAACTCCTTCTCCCTCAGCTTGGTCAGGACACCCGGGTTTTCCTTGATGAGAACTGCGCCAGCTATCGCTTCCGGGGATATTGCCTTCGCTGCAGAAATGTCCCTTTCAAGCAGCTTATCCCTCTCGCCCTTAGGCAAGAACAATATGTAGAGTATTATGAAAGCAGCAATGACCATGACAAGAATGGCAGCATTAGCACCAGTCGGAAGAGAAGGAGGCTCTGCACCCTTTTTCCCGTAATTCCTCATACACTCTTTTCCCGTAGATACATATATAAATGTTTTTCCTCCCGCCCCAATGCCGTGAGGATACTAAAGAAAGACCTGAGAAACGGGAAAATTGCCGTGCAAGCCCAAAGCCTTGATGACCTGTGGTGCCTCAGCCAAACCGTGGCGAAAGGCGATACCGTTATAGGCAAGACCGCAAGGAAAGTCAAGCTGGGTTCTGCCGAAGAGGCAGTCAAGAAGACTTACGTACTGTCAATAGCTGTTGAAGAAGTCAAGTTCGAGGACCAGGCGCTAAGGCTGGCCGGAGTGACGAACGAGGCAAAGGAAGACATACCGCAAGGGTCCCATCACACCATAACCCTGGAGCCAAGCGAGACCATAACCATAATAAAAGAAAGGTGGCCAAAATACCAGCTGGACAGGCTCAACCAGGCAACCGAAGCCCAGCTCACGGCGCTCATCGTAGTGCTTGACCGGGAGACGGCAATACTGGCAAAGCTCAAAACAAGAGGCTACGAAATAATCACAGAGCTAAAAGGAAAGGTAAGAAAGAAAGATTACAAAACAACAGAAGCAACTAATTTCTACAAGGAAATCACCGCAGCAATCAAGGATTACGATGACAGGAACAAGCCAGACAAGATAATAATCGCCAGCCCAGCGTTCTGGAAGGAAGAGCTGATGAACGAGCTGGAAAGCGATGCCAAGGCTGGACTGCTGAAAAGCAAAATCGTGGCGGCAACGTGCAGCAGCGTAAGCCAAAACGCCATAGACGAAGTGCTCAAGAGGCCTGAAATGAACACTGTGCTGGCAACAGCATCTGCGGCAAGAGAGCTGAAGATTGTCGATGAAGTAATGACAGAAATAGCAAAGGAAGGCAAGGCAGCCTACGGCAGAAAAGAAGTTGAGGACGCGGTCGAGGCCGGCGCTGTTGAAAAGCTCCTGGTGACAGACGTGAAAGTTTACAATGACAGCAGCCTCGAAAGGCTGATGAGAAAGGCAGAGGAAAACGGCGGCAAGGTCTTCATAATAAACTCAGAGAACGAGGCAGGGCAGAAACTGGACGCCTTGGGAGGAATGGCAGCAATACTGAGGTATAAACTTTCCTATTGACTATTTCCTTCTTGCTGTTACTGCCACTGCAGCAGGCTGCTTCGTCATTTGCCCCAGGAACTCGCCCCTTTTGATAAGGGCGTGCATGGCAACCACGGCCTTCCGGATATCATTGAAGTCGGGAATGCGCATATTATCAAGGTAATGCATTCCTTTCCTGCTGAACCTGCCACCCATAAAACAGCTAATAATGGGCTTATCTGGATGAAGCTTGTGCGCCTCCACAATAACCTTGGCATTTGCCACAGGATTTGTCATTGCCTGCAAGGTCTGGATGACAATGAGGCCGTGAATGTAAGGCTCGTCAAGAAGCGAATTCACGGCAAGGGCATACCTGTCCGCAAGGGCATCACCCACAATGTCAAGAGGATTCCTCCTCGAATATGCGGGATGCATTACGCCACTCTTGTCAAGCGCCCTTATGAGGCTCTTCTGAAGCTGCGGCAAATTAACGCCCAGCTCATCACAATAGTCTGAGCATATAACACCGCAACCACCACCATTTGTCACAACGGCAACGCCATTGCCCCCGCATACAGGCTGCTCAGCAAGAATCTTGGCCAGGTCAAAAAGCTCCTCGACAGTTTCGGCAACGAAAGCTCCAGCCTGCCTCACCGCGGCTTCAAAAACCTTAACATTCCCGGCCAGGGAAGCAGTGTGAGTTGCAGCAGCAGCCACGCCAGACGACGTCCTCCCGCCCTTGAGAATGACAACAGGCTTCTTTGCCGCAAGGCTCACAAGCTGCTCAAAAAACCTTCTGCCATCACCAACCCCCTCGATGTAAAGCGCGACTGACTTCGTCTCATCATCACCTGAAAGGAAATCAAAAAAGTCATTGCAGTCAAGCATCGCCTTGTTGCCATAGCTGACAAGGGCGCTAAGGCCATACCTCGACTGGATTGCCCAGTCAATTATGCTGTCCGCAAGGGCACCAGACTGGCTCACAAAAGCGACCTGGCCTTTCGGAGGCATGCTCGGAGCAAAGCTCGCGTTAAGATTAAGCGACGGCCTGATAATGCCAAGGCAGTTGGGGCCCAGCATCGGAATTTTTGCCTTTGCGAAAAGCTGGGCAATCTTCTCCTGGAGTTTTCCGCCTTCACTGCTGAACTCGCCAAAGCCAGCGCTAATGATTATGACAGCCTTGACTTTCTTCCTTGCGCATTCCTCAGCAGCCTTGAGCACGAGCTGGTGGGGAATGGCTATGATGGCAAGGTCAACACTTTCGGGAACTGCCAGGATGGAAGGGTAGCATTTCAAGCCCAAAATCTCAGAGGCAAACGGATTCACCGGGAAAATCCTGCCAAGAAACGGCCTGCAATACTCGCAACGATGAACGCACCCAATTGTGAGGTTGCGCATTATTGCCTGACCCACGGACTCCTGCTCCCTCGAGGCGCCAACGACAGCCACTGATGCAGGAGTGAAGAAGCTTTTCACGGCAGGGAACGCTGCAACAGCTTTTCCTGCTTTCTTTTCTGCGGCAACAACAATCCTTGCGTCGACAGCAGTGATTTTTCCGGAATCATCCACGATTAACGGATTGACATCAAGCCCTGAAATATCAGGCCTCCTGAGCATCAACCCGGAAAGCTTGGCCACCAGGGCAGAAAGGCTGCGGCCAATTTCGTGGCCGTTTTTCCCACCAAGAATTTGCCTGCCAAAAGCAGTTTCAGAAACCGCGGCCAAGGCAGCATCTTCCTTGACAGGGCACAGCCTGACCGAAACATCATCAATGACTTCTGCCATTACTCCGCCCGAGCCAAAAACAACAATTGGCCCAAAAGAAGGGTCCCGCCTTGCGCCAATAATGCACTCCTTCCCAGAAATGGCCTTTTGGACAGCCACCACAAGCTTCCGGTCAATGACGTGCTTCACCGCAAGCCTCGAATGGGCTGCAGCAAGCTTCCTGAAAGCCCCAGAGCAGGCTTTTTCCCCCTCACACTCAACGACCAGGCCTTGCCTTGCCTTGTGAATCGCGCCCTCCCCAACCGGAGATGAAACAACCTTGAGAAAGACAGGAAAACCAAGCCTTGACGCTGCCGAAATCACGTCTTTTTCAGTCTCAGCAAAGGCTGTCTCGACGAATGGGAAGCCCTCTTTCTTAAGCAAAACAGCAGCATCCCTGAAAGGCAGGTTCCGTGGATAACCAATACGCTTTGCCATTTGGGACACCTGCCGCCACCAAATTATTTAAAACTATTCTAAAATCCGGGCTTCCGGAGAAGTGAAAAACAGCGAAACTTAAATATTCGCTTAAAAATGTTGGCAATTCTTCTTTAACTGCGATAGAGTAAAAAAGCGTAACATATTAATAGTAGTGTTTCCACGTCACCCCCATCACCAAATAAAATTTCAAAGTGTTGGGAGGGTTCAATATGATTGTCAAAGAGGAGTTCCTGAGCAAGCTACGCACCTATTTCTCACTAAACCTTTACGAAGTCAAGATATGGACGGCGCTTCTTTCGAGGGGAGTCGCAACTGCAGGAGAGCTGTCAGACATCGCAAACGTCCCCAGAAGCAGGAGTTATGACGTTCTTGAAAGCCTTGAGAAAAAAGGCTTTGTCATAATGAAATTCGGCAAGCCCATCAAGTACCTCGCAGTGCAGCCCGCAGAAGTCGTCGAAAGGGTAAAGAAGCACATGAAAGAGGAATCCGAAAAGAAAATCAAGAGGCTTGACGAAGTCAAGAACACGGAAATCGTTGACGAGCTGAAAACACTCCACCAGCAGGGCATCGAGCTCGTTGAGCCAACAGACTTGTCCGGAAGCCTGAAAGGCAGGCACAACCTGTACAATCACCTGGACTTAATGATAAAGAACGCAGAGAAGACAGTCACCCTGATGACAACCTCACAGGGATTCCTGAGAAAAATAGAGGGACTAAGGCCGACCTTTGAGAAAGTGAAGAAAAGGGGAGTCAAGATAAGAATTGCAGCCCCAATATCAAAGGAAAACAAGCACGCCCTCGACGCAATAAGCGACATTGCAGAAGTAAGGCACACTGACGCAAAAGGCAGGTTCTGCATTGTCGACAGCAAGGAGCTGATGTTCATGGTAATGGACGACAAGGAAGTCCACCCAACTTATGATGTCGGCATCTGGGTAAACACGCCCTTCTTTGCTTCAGCGCTGGAAAGCCTTTTCGAGGCAGCCTGGAAGAACATGAGGCCTTCGCTGGAAGCTGTAAAAAGAGCTTAATCTCGGCGGCGGTATAGCAGCTATATACCAAAGCATTTAAGCAACCTGAGAGTTACTGACTCCTATGAATAAGGCTGTTGCCGCAAAAAGCGAAAAAAGCGCAGGCAGCTTCAGCTTTTTCTTTTTTGGGTTTGCATTTAACTGATTTTCTTCTGCCATAAGCTTGGGCCTGAAAAGCCGCGATGAAAAAGCGAAAGGCGGACGTTCTGGGTTGTGTTGTGCCCGTAAAAAGGGAGATTGATTAAACTGTTAAGGTGACTCTTATGTATAATTTGACTGAATTGCGAGATATGCTGCTTGAAAGGCCAGCTTTAGGCGTATACCCGACAGATAAGCCGCAAGCCTGTGCTCAGGTAATAACCGGAATCGGAGGTGTGAGCGGAAGAAAAGTAGCCATTATTGACCCAAATACGCAAACCATTGAAGCGCTGGTGGTTAAAGAGTATGTTTCTGGAGGGCCTAACCTCTGGGCAGTTGCACAACCAATGAGCCACGTGATTGAGTGGCCAAACACAGGCAAGCTGAAAGTGACCCAGCAGCCAGGTTACAAGGCAGAAGTCCCCTCTGGGCTCTATGTGCCGTCAAATAGCGAAAGACGGATTGTTGGCATCACTGAACAAGAAAGAAGGACCTTGCTGCAAGCATATGCAATGCAGCAAAACATCGGGCTGAAAACAAGAAGCGAAATGTCAAGGCAACCGTTTCTGCCGCCGCTACACTGGTGAGAGCCCGCAAAACCTTTAAATAACGACATAAGGCTGTTTGAAGACAATGCCGGATGATGCGAAAGTTGCAGAAATAGCAGACTCGCTGCACAGGTATGAGCGTGCAGTGCTGCCCCTGCTTGAGAAGCACAGCAGCGTTTCAGACTTGGTCAAGGCATCGGGGCTGCAAGAAATCGAAGTGCTTCGCGGATTGAACTGGCTTCAGAACAAAGGTCTTGCAAAGATAACCGAAGTAACAGAAGAACTCATTAATCTTGGAGGCAACGGGAGAAAATACGCGAGTTCACAGCTGCCGGAAACGCGATTTCTTGATGCCATCAAAGAGCAGCCGCTATCCCTTTCAGAAATAAAGCGAAAGACAAGCCTTACCGATGAAGAAACAAGCGCGAGCATAGGCGCCCTTATGAGGCTGAGGGCAATAGAATCAGCCATAGTGCAGGAAGGAAAAGGATTCAAGGCAACCGAAGCTGGCAAAAAACTCGCTGCAGAAGGAACACCTGCGCAAAGACTCCTCTCAAGAAAATTCCCAATTCCCGAAAAGAACTTAACCCCTGACGAGAAGGCTGTTGTCGAGGAACTGAGAAAACGAAAGGATGTCATCAGGCAGGATGTCGTGAAAAACAAGTCTGCCACCATAACCGACCTGGGAAGGCAAATTGCCCGGAAAAGCATCTCTGCCGAGAAAATAATAGACAGATTGACGCCTGAAATGCTCCTGACAGGCTCGTGGAAAAAAGCCAAGCTAAGGCCATACGACCTGTCAACAGCAGCGCCAAGGGCATTCTTCGGAAAGCTCCAGCCATACAGGGAATTCCTCGAGGAAGTAAGGGACAAGTTTGTAGGCCTCGGCTTTGAGGAAATGACCGGGCCAATCATCGAAAGCGAGTTCTGGAACATGGACGCGCTGTTCATGCCACAGTTCCACTCGGCAAGGGACATCCACGACGTTTACTACATAAAAGAGCCAAAGCACGCAACAGACCTGCCAAAAGAGCTCGTCAAGAAAGTCAAGGCAGCCCACGAAAACGGCTTCGGAACAGGAAGCAAGGGATGGCAGTACGAGTTCAGCGAGGAAAAAACAGCCCGGCTCATAATGAGAAGCCAGACTACTGCCTGCAGCGCAAGAAAAATGGCGTCGAAAGACCTGAAAATCCCCGGAAAGTACTTTGCAATAGGGCGATGCTTCAGGTACGACGTAATAGACGCGAAGCACCTGGCCGACTTCAACCAGGTTGAGGGAATAATAATCGAGGAGAGCCTCAACCTCAGGCACCTCATCGGATTGCTGAAACTTTTTGCAAAAGAATTCTGCCAAACCGACAAGGTAAAAGTAGTGCCATCGTATTTCCCATTCACCGAGCCGTCAGCCTCGCTGTACGCAAAGCACCCTGCCCTTGGGTGGATGGAACTTGCCGGTGCCGGAATCTTCAGGCCCGAAATGGTCAAGCCACTGATAGGCAGGCACGTCCCAGTCCTGGCCTGGGGAATAGGAATTGACCGCATAGCGATGTTCAAACTCGGGATGGATGACATCCGCAACCTGTTTAGCCACGACCTGAACTTCCTCAGGAACGCAAAGGTGGTATGAATGCCGACAATCAGCTTCTCCCACAAAGACTTCCAAAAACTCCTCGGAAGGAAAATGCCAATAGAGGAGTTCAGCGAACTGCTGCTGCTTTATGCAAAAGCAGAACTCAAGCCAGGCAACACGCCAGATGACCTGACAGTGGAACTTGATGACACGAACCAGCCCTACATATGGTCTGTTGAAGGCCTGGCGAGGCTGCTCAGGGGCATAACTTCCAAAAAGGAAGCAGCACCGCTTCGACTCCAAGCCGGAAACTACTCAATTGAGGTTGACGAATCAGTCAAAAACGTAAGGCCCTGCATTGCGGCATTTGTCGCAAAGGGAGTCAAACTCGACGATTACCTCCTGAAGCAGCTAATCCAAATGCAGGAAAAGTTTGACACAGGCTATGGCAGGAGAAGACAAAAAGTCTCCATAGGGCTATACTCATACAAGAGAATAAGCTTCCCAATAAGGTACACGGCCGTGAAGCCAGACTCGGTGAAATTCATCCCCCTGGGCTTTGAAAAAGAACTCAACCTCAAGCAGATACTGGAGCAGCACCCCAAAGGGCAGGAATACGGCTGGATACTGAAAAATTCCCAGGATTATCCCCTCCTGCTCGACAGCAATGGCCAAATCCTAAGCTTCCCGCCAATAATAAACTCAAACTTCACGGGAAGGCTCGAGGTAGGAGACAGCGAGCTGCTGTTCGAGGCAACAGGCCACGATGACGAGTCGCTCAACCTGGCTGCCAGCATATTCGCCCAAAACCTGCAGGACAGGGGATTTGCCATACATTCAGTCATCATAAAACACAAGTCAAAAACAACGAAGACGCCTTCTGTTGAGAGAAAGCTGGTAAAGATAACCCCCCAGGCTGTTGAAGCCGTAACAGGCCTAAAGCTGAAAAGCAGCGAAATATCATCGCTTTTGCAGAAGATGGGATACCAGGCAAGGGGCGAGACTGCAATAATCCCAACATACCGGGCGGACATAATGCACCCTGTTGATGTCATAGAGGACGTTGCAATAGCTTACGGCTTCGACAGGATAAGCGAGGAGCCGCTAAGAAGCTACACGGTCGGAAAGAAAGACAGGGCGTTCGAGCTCATTAACCCAACAAGGAAACTGATTGCTGGGCTTGGCTTCCAGGAAATATTCAGCCACATACTCACAGACAAGAAATCCGTGACAGAGAAATCGGTCGAGCTCCAAAATTTCATGTCAGAGACACACTCTGCAGTAAGGAATTCCCTGCTACCGCAGCTTCTGGATGTCTTTGCGAAAAACAAGCATTCCGATTATCCGCAAAAAATATTTGAGGAAGGCCTCGTGGCTTCGCGAGAAGCCACCAAGCTTGCCGAATGGAGGTCAATTGCCCTGGCGAGCGCACATTCAAAGGCAGACTTCACTGAGATGAAGCAATACCTTTCAGCGCTCCTTGGCTCAATTGGGCTGCAGCTGGAAGTCAAGCCAGCAGAGCACACAATGTTCATCAAGGGGAGAGTAGGAAGCATCCTCGTGAACAAGCAGCACCTGGGCTTCATCGGGGAAGTAAAGCCAGAAATCCTCGAAAAGCACGGAATTGAAATGCCAGTCGCAGCGGCAGAATTAAACCTTAGCCTGCTGCCCTAATGAAGCTTCAGCAGCTTTCTCAACACCATCGACAAGGCCAGCGAAAAAACCAAATAAGTCGCAAGCCAGCCAGGCTTCCAGCCAGCTATCGAGAGGTCGCCGAATGGATTGACGCTCTTGAGGTCAACAGAAATGCGCTCAATCGCGCTATTCTCCTTCAAGCCCTTCTTCCTGGCAAGAACAGGGTTTTCATACTTGTATTCATCAGTCACGAGAACGCTCAGGGAATAAAGCTCATCGCCAAAGGAATAAGCAAGCTTGTGAGTCCCGCCCTCAATGGCCTTCAATCTCCACACGACAGCACCGTTGCCGACCGCCAGGGTCTGGTTGGAGAGCAACTGCAAGCCACCTTCTGCCGAAAGCAAAGCCTGCCCAGCAACGCCTGGCGCAAATTTCATTGTCGAAGTGAACTCATCACCAACCGAGATTGGCTCATAAGCAAGATGGCTTCCCATCCAGGTGAAAATCAAAATCGCTGGAACAAAGAAAATCAGCGTGGACTTCATAGAGGCGCTGAACTGCTTGTGCATGCTCTTCATCATCTCCTTTTGGAGATGGCCTGCCTTTGCAGGATCGGCCTTCGCTTCAGCTTGCAGCCTCTTTATGTCGTCCTTTATCTCCTTCATCAGCTTCTGGTTCGTCGTGAACTTGTAAATCAGCGTGCTAATCAGGGAAACAACGACTGAAATGGCAAAGATTGAAGCGAGAGGAGGCAGCTTCAAAAACACGTTCATAAAATCAAGCCAAGCCATTTTTTTCCCTCACTGAATGAACTTCTTGAGCATCGGGTTCATATCAACAGCGTGCTGCTGCGCTATTTCCTCATAAAGCTTGTACACAATCATAACCGTCAAAAGAAGGCCTGTTCCAGAAGTGAGGGCGCCCATCACGTCAGCAAAGGCGGCCAGGAATCCAACAGTTACCGCACCCATCACTGTCAGAGCGGGAATGTACCTGTCAAGCAGGCTCTCAACGACCCTCTCATCCCTCCTGAAGCCAGGAATCTGCAACCCGGATGACATTATCTGCTTTGCCTGGCTCCTCGCATCCATTCCAGCGGTCTTGACCCAGAAAAGCGAGAAAAGCACAGAGCCGCCTATCATCAGGAGCGTGAAAACAATTATCCTCGGGATGACATCGACAAAGTTCAACGTTCCTGTCGCAAGGTTGTTGACAAGATTAACCGGGTTAATCAGCGAGACAAAACCCGTGGAGACGCCCGCCGGGTCATATGTGCCCAGAAAAGTGAAACCGCGACTTTGCAAAAGCCTTGCCCAAAGCTGAATGTTTGCAAGCAGGGCAGCTGTAAGAATGACTGGAATGTTGCTCGTATAGATGAACGCCAATGGCCAGCGAATGCCGTGGCCCCTAATCCTCCCGAACGAGAGCGGCAGCTCAACCTTCATCGACTGCGCATAAACCGCTATTATGAACACCATCAACGTTGTCGCAATCACGAAAACATTCGCAAACACCTCGGTGAAGTCGCCCTGTATGAAAAAGTAAAACAGCGCGAGCAATGCGCCAACAGGCGCCTCTCCAGAAGTGAACGCAAGGCTGCCTGAAGAGCTTAGAGGACTAAGAAGCCTGATCATTATCTCCTTTGAGACGCCAGCTGCAATAAATAAGCTGACACCCGAGCCAAAGCCCCACTTGCTCACAACCTCATCCATCAGCAAGATAAGCACGCCACCAACAATGAGCTGCAAAACCAGCGAAAGGCTGCTGCCCCCGGGATTCGGGGCGAGGCCGCCAGTGTAAACGTAAACCATTGCCTCAAAGATAATGAATGCAAAAACAAGCGCCTTCTGCACGCCCTGGAAAAGCCTTTTGCCATCAGGGCTGGTAAGGTCAAACTTCAGCACGCCAGAGCCATTAAGGAGCTGCAGCAAAATGGATGCGGTAACAATCGGGCCAATGCCCAGGGAGATTATCGAGCCAAACTCGGCACCGAGAATTATTGAAAGAAACTGGAACTGCGCAAGGGAATTCGCGCCCAGCCCGTGAAGGGGAATCATCCCAAGCGCGAAAAAAAGCAGGAGAACTATGCCTGTCCACTTAAGCTTGTCCTTGAAAGGCAGCCTTCGCTCGGAAGGGGCAGAAACCTCCGGCAGGTTAAGCAATATGTCCTTTATTCCCATTTTGTTAGCTCTTTTGGCCAGGCAAGAGCACTTCTCCGCCAGCAGCCTTCACGGCATCAACAGCTTCCTTGGATGCGCTGTCGGCCTTAATGATAAGCTTTTTCCTGACCTGTCCGCGGCCAAGCAATTTATCGAAGCCAATTTCCGAAAGATCAATCTCGTAAGAGCCGTTTTGGTGCTTGGCAAGGCTTGCCTTGACGAGCTTTTCAACGCTCTCATCCAGGAAGCCAACGTTGACAGTGCTAAGCCTCTTGCCTCTTGACGCGAAACCGTGCTTCCCAAAATAATCGTCCTGCCATATGGAGGGCTTTTTAGAGTCAGCCCTCTTGCCTGTCCCGGCCATTCCCTTACCGCCACGGTTGCCAGAGCCACGGTGCTTTTTCTTGCTGCCCCAACCGTGGGTGTGCGAGCCGCGCTGCCGTGTGTCCTTTTTTCTCCTGTTAACAGTCATTTCAAATCATCCTTTTCAGCAAATCATTTATCTTTTCCTTCCTCTCTCCAAGAGCGCCAGACTTGCCAAACGAAGCCTTTATGCCCCTTGGCCCCAGCCCGCCTCTCGGAGGATTAAGCTTGAACAGTTTTCGCTCACCCAACTCAACAGCCTTTCGCTTTTCAGCAATGGCCTTAAGGGTGGAATCGTCGATAATTCCCCAGGTGATATAATCCTTTGCCTTCCTTACCATTCCCATAAGCTCAGGAGTTTCCCTGGCAACCAGGCAGTTATTGATGCGCTCAAGCTTCATAAGCTCCAAAGTGAGTGCTATGTCCTTGTTTATGCCGGTTCGGCCCCTTAACCTGATGATTGCGACATTCCTTTCAGTTTTCATTTCCATCAAACCTTCGCGCCTTCAATTATGCCCATACTCTCAATGTTTTCCTGCCTTATCTTCTTGCCACCGAGGGCCTTGAGCGCCGCAAAGCAAGCAGAGGCAAGGTTAATCGTCGTGCGAGTCTGGCCAAATGTCGTGCTCCAGACATCACTCACGCCAGCAAGCGCAAGAACTTTCCTGCACTCTTCGGCAACCCTCAGCCCGCTTCCTTTTGGGGCTGGCATAAGCTCTATCGTGACAGAGCCGCACTTTCCCCGTATCTTGAATGGAATCGTGTGAGGAGTCCTGCATCCGCACTGCCAGCTTCCGCATCCGCGCCTTATCTTGATGATGTTCAGCTTGGCGTTCCTCAAGGCCTTCTCCCTTGAAAGGACAGTTTCGCGGGACTTGCCATAGCCGAGGCCGACGTAGCCGTTGCGGTTGCCTATCACGACCATTGTCCCGAAGCTGGGCTTGTTTCCCTCAGCAGTTTTCTTCTGCGTCTGCTTGAAAGCCCTTCTCTGGCCGCCGCCGAACTTTCCCTTGGACTGACCTATCAGCAGCAGGTCATTGCTCAACTCTCCGAGAAGAGCATCAACAATTTCCTGCTCCATTATCCTTTGGCCTGAGTCAAGTATCTGGTCGATTGACGTTATTTCCCCTGATTTCACCCGCCTGCCCAGGTCTGTCCTGGGCTTCCACGCCTCAATGCTCGCCTTGGCAGCCTCGTTGCGCTTCAGCTTTTGCTCTTCCGTAAGCTCGACGGCCTTCTGGAATCCTTCCCTTCTTCTTCCTGGTTTTCTTTGTGCCATTTAAACTAACTCTCCTTGTTTTTTGGAATGCGCCATTTGCCCGACTCAATCGCGGACTTCAACTTTTCAAAATCCTCAGAGATCTTTAATGCATTGCCCTTTGCTTTTGCGAACTGGCTTTTACCAGCAACTTTCGCGTAAGCTGAAATCCTTTGGCCGGATATGGCGGAAGAATCCGGGGCAATATCCTCGGAGATTGCAATGTCAAGCCCAGCATCCTTTGCTCCCTTCAGGGCAGCAAATATCTTGCCCCCTTTCGTGATGCTTTGAAGGCCGAGGTCAGGCACAGCCTTTAAAATCTTCTTTTCGAGAGCCATTTTTCCCGCCAGCAACCCTGAAAGGTAAGCTGCGGGTATGTTCTTGCAGCTGTGATTCCAGCCAAGCTTCCTCAACATAGCCGAGCTTGCGGTCAGCCTTACGATGTCCCCCTTGTCCTCAAAGTCCACTATCTGGAGAAGGATGCTTGTCAATGTCTTCCTAACAACCAGCCTTGGCAAATTGGACTTGAGCAAGACAAGCCTTTTCCTGTAATTGGTGCGGCCTGAACGCCTCCTGGCAAAAGGAACAGATATCACGCTTTTCATTTCTTTTCCCCTCCCAGGCCCTTCTCGGCGAGATAAAGCTCAAGATGCCTCTTGCTCCTGAAAAATCCGCCCTTGATTTTCTTGTAAATCTCAACAAACTCCTTTTGCTTGACAGTTCCGGCAAGCCTTAATCCCTTAATGTAGCGCCTCTGAAGCCTGACCCGGTTCACCCAGGACTTCTTCCTCTTGGTTCTCGCCCCGGCCGCACCCTTCCTGCTTCCCTGGCCTTTCCTCTTGTCCTTTCTTCTCTGGCCCATTGCGAACCTTATCCTTGAGCGGGAAATTCCCCTTGCAGGAATGCTCCTTATCGCGCCCTGCTCAATCAAGGCCCTCAAGTCTGACTTTGTTATGGCTTCCTTGATGTCAGCGAGCTTCTCAGTATCAAACACAACCCTCTTCGGGGAGCATCCAAGAATTCCCGCTGCCAGCCTTTTCTGAACGTTAAGCATCATTTCAAGCCATTACCTCGCCTTTGTTATTATCTTGTCCTTTTCAGCCTTCTCGGCCTTCTTCTTTTCGTCGTCAACTAGGGCTTCGTCGATTCCTTTTTCGACAGGGCCGGCTTCCTTCTGAGCCTTGGCTGCTGTTGCTGC
>JACPBZ010000031.1 GCA_016180105.1 Candidatus Woesearchaeota archaeon
TTAAAACTCTTTCTCACCACTGCCTTCCTCGAACTTTCCGAAAACCTTTTATAAGAACTCAGCCACATCACAGATATGGATTTTATGAGAAGGATAGTGGTGGACCCTAAAGTGATGGCAGGCAAGCCGATCATAAGGGGAACACGGGTTCCAGTGGATGCCATCCTGCAGAGGATAGCTGAAGGTATGACGTTTGAGGAAGTTCTCCAGGATTACCCCAACATTACAAGGGAAGACATAAAGGCAGCTTTGGAGTACAGCGCCAATGTTGTAAGGGGCGAAGACATAATACCTGAAGTAAAGGGAAAATATGCAGTTTCTGGTTGATGAAAGTACAGGTAAACGATTTGCTGCCCTTCTGGCAGCCACAGGTCACGACGTGATTTTTGCTGGGGATGCGATGCCTTCTGCCTCCGATGAGGAAGTTCTTGCCAAAGCAGAAAAAGAAGACAGAATCCTTATTTCTGACGACAAGGATTTTGGTGAACTTGTTGTAAGGCTGCGAAAGCCTTCGACAGGCGTGATTCTGTTAAGAATGGCAAGCGTTGATGCAAAAACAAGGACAGGTGTGGTTGCGGAAATAGTAAAGGAGAGGGACATTGTGGGAAAGCTTGTAATTGTTAAGGAAGGCCGCGTTAGGATAAGGCAGTTTTAGCCTTCAGGGTTCCGAAAACCTTTTATAAAGTATCGGGGAAGGTTGACTTGTGAAAGAGGTGCGTGCTAAGAGAGGTCAGGAGGTGAAGATGGTCATCCTTCTGTGCATCCTGCTTATCATCATAGTGACACTGGTTATATTCAAGATTTACAAGGGGATATTTTGAGGAAAATGTCAAAAGTTGCTTCGAGCAAGAAGGCAATGGATGCCAGCCCCGTGGGCATAATTCTGGCCCTTTTCGTCATCATTACAATCGTCTTGTTTGTTCCCAGCGTCCATAATTTCATCATAGACCGTCTGAATATTGATAAGTGCTTGGCCAGTGTTTCTGTCAAGTCATTGGCCATTACCATTGGCAGCGTGGGCACTCGCCTTTGGGATCCTGTCCAGCTGAATCTTGAGTGCCCGACTGAACAATTGATTGTGGGTGATGACCAGGTTTATGACAACTACGCAAAAAAAAAGGTTGTCAGTTTCGACAAGGGCAAGCTTGACGGTCTCTCTTATGAAAGGCAGCTGAAGACTGTTCTTGCGGACAAGGAGTACGATTGTGCGAGGAAGTTCCACCAGGGCAGGATTGACCCGTTTGCGAGGCTTGACGGGACTGAGCATTGCGTGATGTGCGCCGATGTCCAGTTTGATGCTTCCGCCAGGGAAAGGCTCAAGAAGGAAGGCAAGGTCTCCCTGGACGATTTCAATCTTTTCCTTTGGGATAATTATGCGGATGGGAAAACGCGATATGCCGAGTTCATTTATGCCATACCTGCTGACAAGGTCGAGGAATTCAAGGCCGGGAAGGTAAGCATAGGCCTGAGCGAGCAGCACGCAGTCATTTTTTACAGCGGAAGGGGCGGCACGATTGCCGAGGTGGCTGCTAATATGAAATCGCTTTTCGCAGGTGGCAGTGGGGCTGATGTTTTAGGCATTGTTTTCGGCACCATCATTGAAAAATCTGCCGATGGATTCATTCACAAGATTGGAGTCGATATTGTCCCCCTGAGCAGCGTCCAGGGCAGTTGCACTCAGCTTTACTAGGGGTCGGAAGGAATGGCGCAAAAAAAAGGTGGCGTTGAATCATCATTGCTTGTGAAGATGATAACTGTCCTTACTCTCGGCATTATTCTCTTTGTGTTGGTCAAGGGCTTTGGCAATACAGGGATTAACCTTGCCGAGAAGAGTACTTGCAAGGAAAGCGTGAGGCAGTACGCGCTTTACAACAAGATTGGGGTTGCAGGCTTCAGCCTTGCAGACACTGATGCGATAAATTGCCCTGTCCGGCAGGTTAGCATAAACCCATCTGATTCTGAAAAGGCAAAGGGGCAGCTTGCGGAGGCAATGTTCAACTGCCTTGACCAGTGGGGCGGCCACGATTACAATCTTTTTGACACTAACAGGATGAGCAGTGACCATTATTGCGTCGTGTGCAGCAAGGTAACTTTCACTGACAAGACTAAGCCGATTGATGGTTTTGCAGGATACTTGATTAAGAATGGCCCTCCCGGATATAAGGGCAGCTATTACGAATACTTCAAGGGCGAGCCTGTTACTGAGGCAGAGCTCAATACGATAACAAGCATCAAAACAGGGGAGAAGTTTGAAGGCGCCCTTAAGTCCGCGCCCCTTCCAATTGACACTTCAGCAGACCACGTCATACTATTCACGTATTCTAAGTCAACAGGCTGGTGGGATAACATTGTGGCTGGCGAGGTTGGAGGCACGGTTGGGATTGTGGTGGGCGGCGCGGTTGCAGGTTTTTTCACTGGTGGAGTTGGCTGGGTTGTTGCAGGAGCGGCGGTTCTCGGCACAGCCGGGGCAGGTTATGGCTTTGCTACAGCCCCGAATCTGCAGGACACGAGCGAGTGGCAGGCTGGCGTTATGCTGCTTCCTTACAACAAGAATGTCGCTGACTATCTCAAGTGCGATGAGGTGCCCATTAAGTAGGCAATAAGGGCAAAGTATTTAATTGAAAAAAAGAGGAGGAATGGGCAATGATAGGTAAGAGAGGTGTTGAGTGGGAAGTCCCTATGTGGCTTGTTTGGATGCTCATAGCGCTGGTCGTCTTGCTGCTCATCATTGCCGGGGCATCTGGCCAGATGGGTAAGATGCTTGAGAAGATTGGCTTGGTGTTGAAGGTGACTTGAGCGTTGTTAAAAGGCAAGTTGCGGAAAAGGGGTGACTTTCAGTTCCCGGTGAGGGGCGTGATAGTGGTACTTGGGATTCTCTTGATATTGAATTTCTGGGGCGGCCCGAGAAAGATTGCTTATGCTGGCTTTGATACGGCTAACAAGGTTACGGATGATATTGGCCTTGATGAGCTGATATCCGACCCTCAAATCCTTGGGCTTGCGTTTGGGCACGGCAGCCTGGGAGAACTTGAATTGGCTTGGAGCGCGAACAAGGATGCGCAAAACCTTCTTGAGGATGGGGATATTAAGGTGGAGTTTCATAGGCGGGAGCTTCCAGGAGCCGACCCGAAGCCTCTTTGCACGGCGTACAGGCTTGAGTTTAATGCCGAAGAAAATCCCGATAAGAGTTTTAGGTGCGATGTCAACCCTGATGGCGTTGGTAGCGCGAAGCTGGTGGGCGGCGAAAGCTTGGCCAGCCCAAAGCCGGTGCTTGGCGGGGAATTCACGGTGGTTGTTGGCCTGAGAGGGAAAGATGACAGCGGATTCTACAACCGGAAAGATGGGACTTACAGGTTCTTTATGGAGGATTTTGTTGAGCTCCTGGACAAGCCGATAGCTGACTGCAAGGCAGTTACTTTTAGCAATTGCAACGTGATTGCCTGCAAGAAGTCCTCAATGGAAGCATTGACAGAGCCGGGGCTGCCTGAAGTAGAAAAGATAGCAAACGCTATCATCAGTGGCTCTTGTGCAAAGTATGACAAGACAAAATCTCCACGCGTTGATTTTAGCGGGTGCACTAATGAGCAGGTTGATAAGCTGAATTCAAGGTTTGCGAGGCTTGCAATGTTCAGGGCGGCCAGGGAGGTTACCGGCACCATTAAGTCAGAGGACGAGTATGGTAATTATCCTGAAAAGTTAGGTGACTTTATGAGTTTTGCCATTGATGAGTCTCTTAAGTGCAGCAAAGGTGCAGGCATTTTCAAGGGTGTTTATGGGCATTTGGAGGACCGGGGCTGGAAGCCTGTTGGGGATTTGAAGGAACGCGAGACAGCTATGTCTCTTGAGCTTAACACGCTGCTTGACAATATGGAGCCCGTGATAGGCAACTTGAGGGCGTTTGGCTCTGGCAGGAAGTTAACCCTGGCTTGGGAAGTTATTGTCGGGAAGAACAGTCTGAGCGCCTACTATATGGAGGTTGCGCGCAGTCAGTATGCTCCGGATAAGGCCCTTCCAAAGGACAGCCTGGCCAAGTTTTTCAAGGACAAGAAAATCACGTTTATTCCCATAACAGTTTTTAAGACTCCGGGCAAGCCTGACCTTTCAGTTCAGTTTCCTGATGGCAAGGACATTTCCTCATCGGAAATGGGAACTTATTGGTTTAAGCTCACCCCAATCAGCTCTTATCTTGGTGAGACAAGGGAAGTTGCTGTGGGTATTTACGACAACCAGTATGTGGAGTGGTACAGGGATGGTGAGAAGATTGATGACGCTTGCGGAGGGGACTGTAATGTTGCTGGAAAGAAAGAAAGTGCCCTCGGCGACAATGATCTTGGTTGGAAAAATTTGCCCGGAAAGGCGAAAAAGCCTGAAGAAACATACGTCTATGTTGCCAGGTGCGGGAGCAGCGAAAAAAAGATTGATTCCAAGGGTGTGACTGCCTGCCCAGAAGTGCCTGGCAAGTTCAAGGCAGGCG
>JACPBZ010000025.1:0-1982 GCA_016180105.1 Candidatus Woesearchaeota archaeon
AACCTGTTTTTCTTTTGATTAATGGACTTATCCTATATAGTTTTACTCTTCCCCCATATATATTTTCTAAAAATCCCTCTTTCCTTAATCTCCATGCGTAGTTTATAGAAGTCCTTCTATCTACATTAAGCTGCTTTGCAATGCTATTAACAGTTTGCAGCCCTTCCAGTTTCTTAGCTGTTAATTCTACCAACGACTGAACATCAATCTTTATTTTGTCTACTTCTACTAGATTTGGCATTGAGTCCTCCTTTAATTGGAATTGGGGCTAATAAAATTTGCTTAGCTATCCTTAATCTTTCTGAGGCTGTTCTTTGCGAAAAATAGCATTTTTCTACGTTTAATTTTAAAATTACCTTATTTTCTTTATGGATTGTTATTTTTTGGAAAATCAGCGCCATTAACACTTCAAACTCTTCGTTCAGTAATCCTGACTTTGTGCAAATGTGGCTCTCGTATTTTCTAATCTCGCTTAAAACAAAATCCGGAGAAACAAGTTCAAGCTTTCCGCTAGTTATCATTTCTCTGCTTTTGCTATCTTTGATTAATGCGGAAATGACTATGTTTGTATCTATCACTAGCTTCATGCTACTCCAGCCCGTGCCTTTTAGCAACTTCCTGCTTTATCTTCCTGCCTATTTCAAGAGCGTCTTTTTCGGTAAGCCTGCTTTTTGCAACCAGCCTGTCCATTAATTCGAGCTTCTTCGCATGCTCCCACATCGCCATCCTGGCAACTTCGCTCCATTTAACTTCCCTGTGCTTATCCATAATGCTCTTCAAATCCTCAGGCACTGCTAAAGTCATATTAGTCATTCATCATCACCTAAGTAATATAAGTACGTTTACTTATTTAAGGCTTTCGGTTCTCGTTATCTTCTAACACTCACCTCCATCCCGTCAAAGCCGAAATCGTGAAAAGAGCTCTTGTATTTGCCGGAATCCCTGACGTGGCCAATATAGCCTTGAAGCTGGCCCCAGAACCACTTCACGTTGTTCGCCACAATGATGCTCCCCTTCCCGACGCAACCGTTTTTCTCAAGGGCTTCAAGGCAGGCAAGATAGTCGGCAACGTCGAAAAAAACAAAATCAACCCTGCCGTGAATCTTCCGCATTACATCCAGGGCGTCGCCAACAACAACATCAACCTTTCCGGAAAGGCCAGCCGCGGCAATATTCTTCACAGCCTCATCAGCCCTCCGCTTGCTTACCTCAATGGTCACCAGCCTGCCGCTGGCCGGAAGATTTCGCGCTATCCAGATTGCAGAGTAACCAACAAGAGTGCCTGTCTCAAGAGCAAGCTCAGGCTTGTGCTTTTTCACAAGGCGCTCAAGAAGCCTTGCCTTCTCCCTGTTCACTATGTGCAGGAAATGCTTGTCCGCGTAGCGGTCAATGCCTTCAAGCACAGCATCCGACTCGAGAGCACGCATAGGGCCACTCAGGTGACAAAGGTTTTTAAAGCTGCTGAAAATACGACTGCCAATGGTGCTGAGAAAAATATTCGGGAAAAGGGCAAGAAAGATAAGCGGCAACTACGTCCTCGACACGAGCCTGTTTGTAAACCCGGACGCGAGAAAGTATTTTGGGGAAACCATAGATGACGCCCTCAACAACTTCCTGGCAATCGCCGCAAAGGCAAAAAAAGCCCAGTTTTACATGCCGCCATCAGTGCAAAAAGAGCTGAGATACTTTGCCCAGAAGGAATTGCCAAACTTCAAGAGGCTTATAGCAATAAAATCGCCCCCAATGCACGAAATGACCGTGCCAGCAATCGTTGTCTGGAAGCTCCTTGATGAAACAAAGACGAGAGTAAACGCCGGGCTGCGTGTCAGCGAGAAATTCGTCAAGGATCCATTGCCTGTTGACGAAAAGCTTCACAGGCTGAGAGTGCAGTACAAGGAAGCCCTGAGGGAAGGCATCCTCGACAGCGAGGAGGACTTTGAGGTTCTTATGCTCGCGAAAGACCTTGATGCGGCAATAATAAC
>JACPBZ010000025.1:1992-21458 GCA_016180105.1 Candidatus Woesearchaeota archaeon
TCATCAAGGCAGCAGAGGAGCTTGGCATAAGGACGATGGATGTTGCAGCATTCCAAGAGCACATAAGGGAATCGTGAAATGCTCGAGTTATCCTTTGCCGCCCTCGCAATCCTTCTTGGCTTCAAGCACAGCTACGATCCCGACCACCTGTTGGCAGTTGCCAACTTCCTCAGAAAGGCCCAAACAACAAAATCCGCCATCAAAATAAGCGCAAGCTGGGCTATTGGCCATATGCTGACTGCTGCGATAATCACAACGTTACTCTATGTTTTCAGGGAATCAGTCTTAACAGCGTTTCTCGGCAACTTTGAAAAAATCGTCGCAATCACCTTGATTCTCCTGGGGCTGTGGAGCCTGAAGGACTTGTGGCTTCACAGCCACGCCCACAGGCACAGCGGGCTTGAACACGAGCACGCCCACCTTCACAAGCACGAAAAGGGCCACGAGCACAGGCACATGTTCGGGATAGGAATCATTCACGGCCTAGCCAGCAACGATGAGATGCTATTGCTGTTCACGGCATCGCTTGGCCTGGCAAGCCTGGCAGAAATCCTGGCCGGAGTTGCCATTTTCAGCATTGGAGTGGTCATTGGCATGGTTGCCTTCGCCTTCCTGTTTTCATTCTCCCTGCTGAGAACAAGAAGCAACGCGGTTTACAAGCTCGTGACCCTGGCCACGGCAGCATCAAGCATTGGCTACGGGTCATACCTTCTCGCCGCAGGATAAAAATTAAATAACACACAACCATAAGTGAGAACTCCGGGGTGAGATTTATGATAATCGGGACTGTGAAAGAAACAAAAACCGGCGAGAACAGGGTCGGACTGACACCAGCAGGAGCCGGAGTTTTGACAAGAGAGAGACACGAAGTCCTTGTTGAAACAACGGCCGGGAAGAATTCTGGATTCAGCGACGAGGAATATTCCGAGCAGGGAGCACAGATAATTCAATCCGCTGCAGAAGTCTGGAAAAAGGCAGAGATGATAATAAAAGTCAAGGAGCCTCTTGAGAAGGAATTTGAGCACCTGAGGAAAGGCCTCATACTGTTTACCTATCTTCATCTTGCCGCAGCCGAGAAAGTCACAAAAGCGCTGCTTGAAAAGGAAGTGACTGGCATTGCATATGAGACAATAGAGCTTGAAGACGGGAGCCTTCCACTCCTGACGCCAATGAGCGAAGTTGCGGGAAGAATGGCTGTCCAGGTCGGAATGCATTACCTCGAGAGAACTTATGGCGGCTCCGGAAAGCTCCTCGCAGGAGTCCCAGGAGTAATGCCGGCAACAGTCGTGATAATCGGCTCTGGAGTTGTGGGGATAAATGCCGCAAAAATGGCGCACGGCGTTGGCGCAAGGACGATAATCATTGGGCGGAACCTCAACGAGCTAAGGAAAATAGACGACATCTTTAATGGAGAAGTAACTACGCTGGCTTCGAACCCACACAACATTGGAATCGCAGTTGAGCAAAGCGACGTCGTGATTGGTTCAGTCGCAATAACAGGAGCAGCTGCCCCGAAGCTCGTGACAAGGGCAATGATAAGGAAGATGAAGCCAGGTTCTGTTGCCGTTGACGTGAGCATTGACCAGGGCGGCTCATTTGAGACGTCAAGGCCAACAAGCCACGCTGACCCGATTTATGTCGAGGAAAACGTCGTTCATTACTGCGTTACAAACATGCCTGGCGCCGTGCCAAACACGTCAACGCACTCACTCACAAATGCAACACTGCCCTATGCAATCAAAATAGCGAAGAAAGGGATAGTTGAAGCGGCCAAGCAGGACGGGGCACTGGCAAAAGGAATCAATACATTCAACGGAAAACTCACGAACCAGGCAGTCGCCGAAGCACTGAGAATGCAACATGAACCACTCCACCTTTAGCCCGGATGGCAATAAAGCCACGAGAATTGAAAGAGACGCGCTCGGCAGCCTTGAGATCGATGCCGAGGCAGTCCACGGCATTTTCACCGAGAGAGCAAAGAAAAACTTCCAGATATCAGGAATAGTGGCAGAACGCAACTTCATAAAAGCGCTTGCCCTGATAAAAAAGGCAGCAGCCGCAGCCAACATCCAGCTCGGGACGCTTGACCGGCAAAAAGGCGCTGCGATAATTGCCGCGGCAACGGAAGTCGCAGAGGGAAACTGGGACAGCCATTTCCCCCTTGACGTATTCCAGGCAGGAGCCGGCACGCCATTCAACATGAACTGCAACGAAGTCATTGCAAACATCGCCATATCGCGGCTCGGCGGGAAAAAAGGCGATTACGCACTCGTGCACCCAAACAACCACGTCAATATGGCACAATCGTCGAATGACGTGATACCCACGTCAATACGCATCGCAACCCTCTTCTCAATGCAAGCCCTAAAGCCTGAAATTGCACGCCTCGATTTGGAATTCAGGAAAAAAGCAGAAGAATACAAGGGAGTTGTCAAGACAGGAAGAACCCACCTTGAAGACGCAGTCCCAATAAGGTTCGACCAGGTATTCAACAGCTACGCCAACGCGCTTGAAAACTGCACCGGGAAAATAAAAGCTTCCGAAGCATCGCTTCTTGAACTGGGGATAGGCGGCACTGCCGTGGGAACAGGAATCAACACGCACCCAGAATTCAAGAGCAAAACCATAAGCTACCTAAGAGAGTACACCAGCCTGAACTTCGCAGCCGCAAGCGACTCAATCCTGACAACCTGGAGCGCCTCAGCCTTCCTGGAAGCATCCAGCTCCTTCAGGCTGCTAGCGACAGAACTGATTAAAATCTGCAATGACCTGATGCTCCTGAACTCGGGGCCCAAAACTGCAATAGCGGAAATCATCCTTCCGGAAGTGGAGCCCGGCTCCTCAATAATGCCTGGAAAAGTGAACCCTTCAATCCCTGAATGCGCAATAATGGCCTGCTACCAAGTCCTGGGCAATGACAACGCAGTAATGGAAGCAGCGAAATCAGGCCAAATGGAACTAAACGTAATGACGCCACTGATAGCATTTAACCTGCTCTGGTCGGCAAAGCTGCTCACGAACACAGCCAAAATGCTAAGCAACCACTGCGTGAAACACATAATCGTTGACAGAAAAAGAAGCGGTGAATTGCTGCACGCAGGGCTGAGCCTCGTCACGGCACTCAACCCATACCTTGGCTATGAGGTCTGTGCAGAGATAGTCAAGATTTCAGCCACGACAGGGAAAACGCTCAAGGAAGCAATACTTGAAAACCGGCTAATGTCCGCAGAAGACCTTGAAAAAATACTCAACGCGACAGCGATGACAGAACCCGGCCAAACAGACCAGCTCCTGAAGGAAAAAATCCAGAACAGCACAACACTGGCGGAGTTCAGGCAAAAGCTCAAAATTTCCTGAAGCCCTGCCTAAGCTGTGGCTGCTGGACGGGCGGCCGCTGCTGCGCAAACTGGCCTGCCATAAAGTCACTTTGGCCAGGAAAGCTGTTTTGGGCTGCGAAATTCGAGTCAGAGCCGAGGCCCAGCTCGCGGTCAAGCTTTTCGCCTTCCTCAATGTCAAAAGTCTCAGGATTGGGCAGCACCCTGTCAAAAATCTCAACTACCACGTAAAAAATCGGAAAAAAGAAGATTACCGTTGCAAGAATCCTGAAATTGAATTCCACAACACCGTAAATCACGGGAGTGAACATCAGGAGCAGGTAAGTGCTTTCCCTCGCGCGGCCAATGAACTTCACGATGCCGTGGCCCTTAATGCCCAGCAGGATTATGGCAAAGCTCACAAGAATAATCATCCCTGAAATTGCAATCTCTGTTGCAGACTCAACACCGAACGTGAGCGTGCCGGCAGAAAACTGCCTGAGAATATACCTTATCCAGTCCACCCCAACAAAAAGCATCACAGCCCCATTCGTGATGGCGTTCCCAAAGCTCGTGCCCTTCTTCTCCTGGAAAAACTCCGAAAAAACCCAGACGCCCCAGATGGGCACGATTATCCAGAGCATATCAGGATTCTTCAACGGGGCAATAAAAAGCCGAAGCCAATCAACAAAAGCGCCCCCAATCAAGGGAAGCAGTCCGGAAAAGTCAACCATTGCAGCACACCCTTTTTCCCTTGACCGTCCCCTGCAGGGTATAAATATCTTTGCAGCAAAACAATGCCAAACAACCTGTCGCTTTACTAAAAATATATAAATTCACCATAGTGAATGCCCTCGCATGAAGTTCCTTCACACCGCACCAGCAGAAATATTGGGCATAGGACTATACAAATCACTCACGCTCATTGGGATAGGAATCGGGCTCTGGCTGCTCCTGCGCGGAATCGGCGGCAAGACGCTTTGGCCAATAATACTCCTCCTTGTTGGAATATTCGTGACAATAAAAGAACTCATGGACATGATGCACTACACCTCACCAATGAACCTGGTTGGAGTGGGAACCGGCGCGGTCGTTGTAATCCTTGCAATAATTGGCACTTCCCTGCCTCCGCTTATCCTTGCTGCGCTGGGCGCCTTCATTGCAGGCAAGGAAGTAATGGACCTACTGCATTCTGGCTAAAAGTTCTGGCATCATACTGCAGCCAAAACTATAAGAATCGATGATGCCTTGGCTACTGCAATGATACGGGGCAAGGCAAGCTACCTAAGCAGGCTGTACTCAAGGATGAGCTACAAGACCGTGGAATACTCAGAGAAAGTCGAAGGCTCCTCCCCGCCATCAGTGTTCATCGGACGATTTGGATACCCCAAAATAGCGGTCGGGCCGCTGCTTGCAGCGACAATGGATGACACATCCATCCTCGACCTGCCTGAAGAATGGATACCGGGCAACAAGTCAGCAACAGACATAGTCGACTTCAGGATGCAGCTCATCAGGGGAAAACAGACAGTGAATGTCCGGGATGGCATTGAAGGCAACAAGCTCGTGACGCAGCTCCAGGAAATCGCGCTGGCGAAAAACCCCCTGGATGTCGAGGCCGAGTTCAAGAAGAAACCTGTTGGCAGGTTTTTCCACGAGGAAGTGCAGCCTTTCGGGCCAAGCGCAGGACTGAAGGAGCTAAGCATCGGCAACGGCAAATTCAACCCCCAGCTCGAAAAGGCACATTACGATACTGACCTGAAGGCCAAGGACGCAGTCATCAGACTTTACGAAAAAGGCGTGCTTTTTTCCTCAATACAAAAAGCATTCAGCACGGGCGCATTCGGCATCGAAAAGAAGCGCAAGCTCGTTCCAACAAGATGGTCCATCACCGCAGTGGACAGCGCGCTTGCAGACCACATCCTCGGGGAAGTGAAGCACTTCAAGCCCATTGACGATTTCAGGGTTTACGAAACTTTTTCATTAAATAACAAGTTCGTGATAATCCTGCTGCCAACGGTATGGAAATACGAGTGGATTGAGGCATTCTTCCCATCAATAATAGGGGAAAAGCTTGAGATATTCGGGGATTGCGAGCATCACGAAGGCAAGAAAGAGTATTCCTCTGTTGGCGGATGCTACTACTCCGCAAAGCTTGCCGTGCTCGAAAGGCTAAAAGAGGAGAAAAAGCAAGCAGGAGCAATAATCTTCCGGGAAGCGTACGAAGGCTATGTTCCATTGGGAGTTTGGAATGTTCGCGAGAACATGAGAGCTGCAATGAACGGCAGCCACAAAACATTCAACTCCCTAGATACAGCACTTTCTCACGCGGTTTCCATCCTAAAACTAAAGCTCGGCACCTGGTTCCAGCACAGCACCCTGCTAAGGCAGGCGTACGTCCAAAAACGGCTGTCGGATTTTGAGCAAAAGGCTTATATATGACCCTCCCGAGTACGCCTTTGGGTGTGTGGGCTTGAGTAAAAGGGGAAGACTTGATTGGCTTATAGCCCTTTGCTTGCTGTTGTTGCCTATCCTTGCAACAGGAGGCTACGCTGAAGATTACGTTGCGAAAGCGCAGCTATCCCTTGAAAAATCGTTCTACGGCCCGAATGAGGAAGTCCCATTAACCGGGAGCATTCTCCTAAGCAACCTGTCAGCAAATGACACGAGCTTCCTTCCAGTATCCGGAACAACCATCAACATTTCAATAAGCAACTCCTCAGTGAACGGCTCGGTGCTCCAGTCAAACCACTCTTTCAACACAAGCGCTGACGGCTCGTTCAAGTCAAGAAGCGACCTCGTGCCCTCAGGCATCGTGTTAAACAGCCCAGCCGGGGACGGATATTACAACATTAGCGCGTACTACCGCGACCCAAACAACGCAGAATGGAAAGCAACTGGCGTGATAAGAGTATTCACCAACTCAATTGACCACGTCTCCATAAGCCCGGCAGAAGCAAGATACTACTCTGGGGAAACAGCCATAGTGACCATCAAGGCACTCAGGGAGGTCGGCGACAAGAAGGTTGCCCTGGCAAACATAACAGTTAACGGCTCCCTAAGGTACACAAACCGCACAACAATATCGTCATTTTCCTGCACCACCACAACCGATGGAGCCTGCACAGTCAACATTGCAGTCCCGTCCACTGTCGGAACTTACCTCCTCGAGGCAAACAACTTCCTCAGCATATCGTACTTCAGCGTTGTCCCATTCGAGGCTTTTGTCTACATAAAGGACTCCACCGGGGAAAGCTTCAAGGAAATACTCAAGGCCAACGAGCAGGCATCCGTGGAAGTAAACGTCAAGTCAAACGGGTCAGCGCCCACGGGAGACTTCGTGTTCAACGGAACCATAACTGACGCCAGCAACAACGTGATTGCAAACATAACCTCCACCACACTCGACAGCAACAACTCCTACACAAACAGGTTCTCATTCACCATAACCAACTCCTTCATCAATGGCGTATACTACGCATCCGTGACCGTCTTCAAGACCGGGACAACCAACAGGGTCAGCACATCAACATCATTCCAGGCAAGATCGTGGAGCCTCGCAGTAAACAAGGGCACCAAGAACTCAGGCTTCGAGTATGAATACACAACCTTCCCGGAAAAAAACATCTCCTTCGAGATTTACCCAAAGGAATACGAAAATGGCACGGTCATAACAGCCCTCAACAGCACGCAATTCAACATAACCCTCGCCAGCAAGACCGGCGCCGTGCTTGCAGTCGGGAACGCAACGTACAATGGCTCGTGCAGCAGCTCCGGCTGCTACGAGTTCACCATCGCAGCGCCCTCCGCCCCCGGGAGATACGTCCTGTCCGCCTCGCTGAACCACAGCAGCGAATCGCAGACCGCGCACAGGCTGGTAAGCGTCACGACCACCAAGCTGACAGCAACCCCAAGCAACCAGGAAGGCCAGCTCAAGGAACTTTTCGGAACGACAGATGCGGTCTATGTATCGCTTGCAGCGGGAAACTCAACTGCCAGCGTGAACATCACGGATGTGCTGCTGGAATCAATCATTTACCAGAATGGGACTGAGTCCAACTTCACGGAAGTCACGCTGTGGGCAAACGTCAGCTCCAACAACTCTGCCCTGGAGTGGGCGTGGAACGGCACTGCGCAAAGGCTCAAGCTGGACGCGCCCAAGACAGGCGGAAACTACCTGGTCAACGTTTTCGTCAACAACCGCTCAGCAGCCGCAAGCGCAACATTTTCAATAAACCCATACACGGTTTGCGGAGCCGCAAAAAGCACCGTGGGCACTGTCGACAGCTCAAGCAGCTTCTACGTCTGGCAATACAAGACAACAGACACCGTATATCTTGAACTAAAAGTAACACAAGCCCAGAACGGTATAGGGAAGGCAACCGGCAACAATACCGGCAGCAACAACTTTAACTCGGCATATTACGGAATGGGAAACGCCTGCTCAGTTGACACAACAAAAACACAGGCAATAACAAATGCCACCATAGCTGTTGAGGAAGTCGTTAACCTGCAGACAGGAACCAAGGCAAGCCTGAACACATCGGCCACATCCTGCTCCGCAGACGACAACTCAGGAACATACACCTGCACCGTGACCCCACTGACAAAATGGGATGGCGGAAGGTATTCCGTAAAAATGAAAGTAACCGGCGCCGACGGACAGACAGTAGACAAGGCAGAGAGCGTGTTCGAGGCCAGGGCGTTCTACCTCTGGGCCTACAGCAACTCGTGGACAAACAAGCCCACAAGCAACATCACCTTCAACATCCAAATGTACGAGGCCGGAACAAACTGGTGGAGCAACTATGGCAGCACAGGAGGCATTACCGGCGAAGTCGCAATACAAAAAGTTGAATACAACGGCAAGGACGGCGAATGGCTATGGCCGCCAATCGACATAGGATACAACACGACAGGGCTTAACGCCTCAAACATATCGAACGGCAAGGGAAGCTTCACGCTCACCACAGACCGCCTTCCAAGGAAAAAATGGGAGCCTGGATACTACGTGGTCACGGTCAAGGGAACAAACACGGCAACAGGCGATAGCGATTACGGCCAAGCCTGGCTTGGCATAAAGCAGTGGGAAACATATGCAAGCCCGGTTGACACTTCCGGAAGCACCATACAATTCAAGGACTCCTTCGGAACAAAGGAAAACGTGACCCTCTTCGTGAGGATAACCAATGCAGGCGACTGGAGCGACTCAGGGAACACAAACCTCGCAGGAGGCGCCAATGTCACAATTGGCATAAACAAGCTGCAATACTACCAGGGAGGGTCACTGACTGAGCTAAACAAGACAGCCTACAGCTTCACGCCCATAAACGTCACGACCTCAAGCCCGTGGTATTACAGCGGCAATTCCGGAACCCACAACAAATACTTCCTCAACCTCACGCCCGCAAGCGGAAAATGGAATGGCGGCTGGTACACAGTCATACTGGACATAAACGGCACTGAAACAGGATACGGCTGGTTCAACATAATCTCCTTCGGCATTGACACCCAGCCGACAGACTCCTCAGGCACATACACCTACTCAACCAGGGGAAGCGGGCCGAGATACTTCAACGTGACAACGACAAAAAGCAAGAAAACATATTACAGCTACTACAACGCAAACGACTACATAAACACGTCAGTAAAGGACCTGGTCCTGAGAGTATGGCGGGAGGACACGTGGCAATCAGAGGAGCTCAACTACCCCGAAGACCTCAATGTTTCGCCATACTGGATCAATGGAAGCGCACTCGTCATAATAAACAAATCCGGCAACTGGGTTTCCGGCTACTACTCAGGCGACATAACCCTGGAGGACCTTGAGCAAACCACTGCCACAGGCTACCTCTGGTTCAGCGTCAGGTCATTCAGGGTCGAAACTTCAGTCAGGAACTACACCATTGACACGGACGCAAACGTTTCAGTTGACCTGAACACCAAGCAGCCCGACTGGAACAACAACAGCGTAGTGACAGGCAACTACACGATAACGAGCATATACGAGGATGTCTGGTCGGGAACTGGAAGAAGCAGGACAACATACACAAACTACTCACCAAGCCTCACCCAAACATTCAACGGAACCACAATCCTAAACATAACACCGAATTCCGGCACCTGGGGCTCAGGCAGCTATGGCGGCTACCACTATCTCACCGTGGTCGTAAGGGACAATGCAGACAACACAACCCAAAACGGCTGGGTGTCCTTCAGGGCAGTACCCTTCTCAATAACCATTGGCAACGTGGGCAACCAGTACTCGTTCTCACAGTCAAGCAACGTGACCGTGGCAGTCAATGTCAACAAGTCAGTTGACAAGTCAGCAGCAACAGCCAACCTGACACGGGCATACGAGTCCACGTATCCCACAAACACGGAATACGGCTTTACGATCGGAAACTGCACATCAGCCCTTAACGGCACGGCATGCCAGGTAACAGGAACACAAAACGTCACAATAATTGCGCCCTCCGGCGGCTGGCCAAGCGGCTGGCACTACATCAACCTAGAGTTCACGCCTTCAGCCGGAGGCAGCAAGACACAAGCCGATGGCTCCGCGTGGTTCAACGCAGTGCAGGTCTATGATGGCAACTTCAACAACGTCGACGATGGCGGCCTGAACTACAAGTACTACTTTGGACTGAGCGAAAACATCACAATAAGGATAGTGGTGCGCGACTCAAGCTACGTGCCACAGGTAGTCAACATCACGAAAGTGGAAATGTCAGAAGACGGCGACAGTTGCTCTTCGGAAAGCTGCAAGACATACGGCAACTACTCATACAACGTGCTTAACGGCTCAGGAGGGAACGAGATAAAAGGCAACGGCACCATCAGGGTGTTGCTCAACACGACCCAATGGAAAAGAGGCCAGCACTCAATAAGGACCACCATCCAGGGACCATCCGGAAGCGCAGTCATAAGGACAGGATACGCATACGTCAAGGACACCTCCGCGCTTTCAGTTACCCTGGTATCGCCGCAGAACGGCCAGGTGATAACTGCCACATCGTTCCTGTTCAACGCCACAACCAACAAGGACGCAAGGTGCACCCCGACCTTCATGAACTATGACCTATTCTCCAGAGGGTACTGCGGAGGGAGCAACTCATCAGCAACGGCAGCCGCCTGCAACAACACAAGGTTTAACGGCAGCACGGACTATTACCAAAATGTCAACTACCCGCCTTGGGGAAGTATGAACACGGGTGGAACGATGCACTACTATAATTTCAGCACCGAGAACATGGTCAACCAGGACTACGGCATCAGCCTTTGGTGCAGTGACGCGGACTGGAACTGGGCCCAGGGCCTGGTAGCCTTCAAGCGCAACGGCACTGTCAGCACTGTCCAAATCCAGGTCAACCTTTCAAGCCCGACGCACAACTCAGTGGTGAACAACACCAATACGGTATCGTTCACGCATAACCTTACTGGAACAAAGTCATCATCACTGAACTGCACACTGTACCTCAACGTGAGCAACTCGTGGGCAGCCAATGCAACAGGCACTGCAAACATTCCAAACACGACAACCAACGCAACCCTAAACGTAAGCATCGCAGGCTTCAACAATGGCGCATACATCTGGAACACCTACTGCTTCCAGACTACCAACGCATCCAACAACGCGTGGGCTTCCTCAAACTTCACCTTTACGTTTGCCAATAACGCCAGCGCAGCCAACTCTTCCAATATGTCAAGCTACACTGTCAGCGTGAACCTCACCGCGCCAGCAAATAACGCCCTCTCAGGCAACCCGAGCGTGAACTTCAGCTACAACGTCACCGGACCCTCCAACGTGGAAATGAACTGCGGAGTGTACGTGAATGTCAGCAACAGCTGGGCTATAAATTCGAGCAAGAACAGCTCGCTCAGCGGCAACAGAGCTTTTGGTAACATCACTGTTAATGCATTTAACAACGGCACTTATGTTTGGAACACCTACTGTTACAGGATTGCTAACTCTAGTGAAAACGCCTGGGCGGCTAGCAACTTAACCTTCAGGATCGCTGATAACTCGTCAAATTCCAGCTCCAATCCCAGCTCAGGAAGTAGTGTTTCGGTTAACCTCACAAGCCCCGCAAACAACTCCGTTGCCAATTCAAGCAACGTAACTTTCCACTTCAACGTCAGCGGCCCATCTGCTGTGGCTGCGGATTGCGGCATCTTCCTGAATATGACAAACAATGCTTTTAACCTCAGCAACAGGTCAATCAACCCAATCTCGCTGGGTGGCACAGCAGGCCATCCGACAAATACAAGCACACTGGTTAATGCAACAATAGCTGGCATCAATAACAATACATACCTGTGGAATGTCCATTGTGAGCAAATTACAAATTTGTCAAATTATGCGTGGGCAACAGCAAACTTCACATTCAACGCCATAGTCAACTCATCGTAACTATCAGAAAGGCAAGAACAAAGGTGCAAAAAAAATGAGAAAAGAAAAATACGTGGTTTTGGCGGCGGCAGTGGTCGCTGCAATGCTGCTGGCCCCGCAGGCACTCGCGGCATTGCAAGTCACGGCCTTCTCCTGCAACGGGGAATCAGGGACAGTGAACATCCCAAACAACCTGCCCTTCACTTGCTCAGCAACCATAAACAACCCAGACTCATCAACAGCATCACTCGGCTCGGTCAAGCTGTACATCGACGGCACGTGGGCAACGCAGGCATACGACGCCTCAGGCTTCACAACCTCGCTAGGCACAGGAGCCTCAACAACAGCCGTCTTCACGGACATCACCCCAACAACGCCCGGCAGCCACAAATTCTCCTACCTGCTGCTTGATGGAGCCTCAGACACCACTGTTGCAGACACAGTAATCAACGTCATGGACATAAGAATATCAAAAGTGACGGCAAACGTATCCTCAGCAGACCAAAACGCAAACTTTACCGTGACTGCCGAAGTCTCAATAGGAGGCGCCATGTCAGTTACCCTTTCCATTGACCCCTCAGACTGCACGCTGGCTGCCGGGGAAACAGCATCAAAAACCATCGGCTCCCTGGCAGAAGGAAGCCAGAGCAGCGTCTCCTGGAAACTCAAGATGGGAGCCAACGACTGCTCCTACTCGGTAACAGTTACCGGAACAGGCTCAGGAAGGGTGACCGACGACGTTTCAGGAACCGTCTCGTCAACCAGCACAGGGAGCAGCGGCTCACCGTCCAGCAGCAGTAGCAGCGGCGGTGGCGGAGGAGGGGGAGGCGGCGGTGGGGGCGGAGGAGCGCTTGTGGACGAAAGCACCCTGCTAAGCTCAATTCCGGCAGGAAGCGTTGGCACATTCGAATTCAGGAAATTTGCAGACATCGCAGTTTACGAAGTGGTCCTCACTGCAAACGTAAACCTTGAGAACGCAAAACTAACCGTGAAAGAAGCAAAAATCGCAAGCAGCGTCCAGCCGGCATCTGAAAAAGCCTCAGAGACGGTCTACAAGTACCTCTCGATAAACAGGGAAAAAATGGGCAACGACCAAATCAGCAACGTCAAAATAAAATTCAAGGTGCCGAACAGCTACCTGGACGATGAAAAAATCAAGCCGGAAAGCATTGTGCTGAAAAAACTCGTCAACAACAGCTGGTCCATCATGCCAACGACAATGGAAGGAGAGTCAGGAAAATACACCAACTACGAAGCAAGCGTCCCCGGCCTGTCAACATTCGCCATAGTAGGCGAGAAAAAGACAGGAGCTCCAGCAAGGAAAACCGCACAGGAAGAGGAAGAAGCAAAAGCAGCTGCCGAAAAAGCTGCCGCAGAAAGGAAAGCTGAAGAAGCGAGAAAAGCCGCAGAGCAGCAGGCACTTGAAGAGAAAGTGAAAGGCTCAGCCGAGCAGATTGCAGAGACCTTTGGAGGCTTCAGCTTTGCAAAACAAGTGGTGTTCACGTTTGTCGCAGTCCTGGTAGGAATCCTGATGCTCGTCGAGGCGATGCACTTCATGCACAGGAAACTCCCACCAGTAAACCTAAAGCTGCCCAAAATACCACCCCCGCCCGAAATCAAGATGAAATAGAATAAAAAGAGAAGCTAACCGCCCTTCTCCTTAGCAACATCAACAACGTCTTTCGGCGTGAGAAGGGACAAGCCCGCCTCCTTGCCTATTATCTCAACCTGGATTATCTTCTCAGGGCTGTCAAGGTCAACATTCGGCCTGTCAACCACCTCAGTCAGCCTCATTATCAACTGATTGCCCTCAAGCTTGTCCCAATGCCTCTTGTTAAGGCCCATCTTCCATTTCTCCTCGCGGCCAATGCCCGAAGTAAGCTCCCTTATCAGCTTCTGCATTGCCGATACCTCGGCCTGGCACCACCTGTCAACCGGAGTGTAATGGTGCGTGACTGAAAAAAGGCCGGAATTGCCCCTAACCAAGTCCCTAATCCTGGCAACAGCCTTTCTCGCATCCGACACCGCAACCTTGAACAAGCCCTCAACCTCAGTCTGGCCAATCTGGGGCTTCTCGCCAGCCTGCCTAAGCACCTCGCGAAGCTCAAGCTCAGCGCTTCCGCGATGATTCGGGTCAAAAGTAACAATCAAGTTCGCCTGTCCCTTCAAGGGAGTTGAACCGAGAGGAACCTGCGCAGCCTTCCTTGAAACAGCCCTGGCTGGCCTTCTCACAACCCTCGCCTTTGCCCCCTTGGAAACAGTTCGCTTAAACGCCCTCTTTGCTGGCTTCCTAGCCGATACACTCTTTCTCGACTTCGCTGCCTTCCGCGCCTTTTTAGCCATTGAAACATCACCCCTTGGAGAAGTCACTTCGGGGCTATTTGATTATATTAACTTTTCGATTTAGAACCAGCGGATTTCAGCTCATTCAGGAACCGCGTTATAGTCCTGGTGAGGTTCTCTGGCTGCGTGCTAAGAATTCCACACGCATTTTCAAGTGCATCGCCCTCATAGCGCGTTGTTGAAGTCAAAACAGCATCAACGCTCTTCCCCTTCTTGACAGCGTCCTTCCACTTGCCAAAAAGCTCTTCCACCCTGCCGGGAACCTGGTCAGCATCGCAACCCAGGAGCTTGGCAGCCTCTGAAATGATGCTATCCTTTGCTGCCGCAGCCCTCACCTCTGCCTCGCCCGCAACATATTCCAACCTCACTATGCCATCCTGAATCTTGCTGCTCTTCAAGATTCTCAGCTTCCCAGCCTCGCCAGTACGGTCAAGGTGAGTCCCGCCGCAAGCCTCAACATCAAAGCCCTCTATTTCAACAATGCGCAGTAGCTTTCCCGGCACTATGCCACCCTGGTATATTGAGAAGCCGTACTTCTGCTCTGCCTCAGTCCTCGGCACGAATGACTTATGCACAGCAACATCAGCAGCAATAATCCTGTTCGCCTCGTCTTCAATTTGACTAAGCTGCTGCGCCGAAAGCTGCTCATAATGCGTCATATCAAGCCTGGCCTTGTCCACGAACTTCGCAGTGCCTGCCTGCCAGGCGTGATTGCCAAAAATCCTCCTGCAAACGCCATTAAGGATGTGGGTCACGGTGTGGTGCTGCGAAAGCTGCTTGCGCCTTTCCCAGTTTACCTGGCAGTCAACCTTCTGGCCGGGCTTCAACCCCCGGCTGTTATCCGCAAGGACGTGGACTATGACACTTCCCTGCCGAAACACATCCACCACATCGCAGCCGCCCATCACGCCAGTATCGTGCTCCTGGCCTCCGGATGTTGGGAAGAAAAATGTTTCATCCAGTATCACAAACTTGTCGTCAATCATCTTCAAAATCGTGGCTGTGAAACTTACCTTTTTGTAGTCCGGGTAATAAAGCGCTTTCGTGGCAGGCAATCCTAACAAGTCCAGCTTGGAGTCGCGCTTAGTCGCTGTTGTTTGAGGCTTTGCCTCCTGATGAGCCTGGGCGACGAGGGCATAGAAATTATCCGGAACTTTCACCTCGCGGCCTGCTTTTTGCGCCTCTTCCTTCACCAAGTCAGGGCTTATGCCGTTGCTGTCATAAAGCTGAACAAGCTTACCCGTCCCTATCTCCTGATTCCTCTGGATGAGCTGCTGCACAATCATCGAGCTTCTCTTTTTCGTCTCGGAAAATTTCCTCTTCTCAACCTCAAGTATCTCGGCAACCTCGTCAAGGCTCTCGGATAGCTCCGGGAACTGAGGCTTCAGGTAGCCGGCGTGAAGCTCGCAAAGCCCTGCAAGCTCAACGTCCCACTTATAGCTGTCAATGAACGACAGCGCCCTTCTCAGGATTACTCTCAGGTTGTAGCCGCCGGCAACATTGCTCGGCAGAACGCCATCGCTCAACGCCACGAGAAGGCTCCGCGAATGCTCAGCAACAGAATACAACGCCGACAACGGCAATATCTTGCTTTTTAATTCCGAGGCCGAGACTCCAACTCTTGCCGCCACATTTTCCCAAGCCTTGTCAATGCTATCGACTTCATCCACGTTCAAGTAGCTGCTATAAGGAAGAAACCTTTGCAGCAGCTGCGGCTCCACTCGAATGCCTGTTGTTTCCTGAAGCTTTTTCACGACTGTCGGGAAAGTAGTCTCGTAACTGGTCGGGGCAGCGCCAGTAAACCACGCGTTCCTCTCCTGGCCCATCCCCATGTCAAGGACCTTCAGCTTAAGCTCCCTTGGAGTGCCTCTGCTCGTGTCGTAAATCATATAAACCTGATTTCCAAGTTCCAATCCGCGACTGAAATACTCCATACAGGGACCCATATTACCGCCGCCCGCCCAGGCATCCTCGTGATAGGTAATTTCCTCGTTCGGCAGGCCCAACCCGTCCCTGAGCCAGGAGTGAATGTCCTGAAAGTAATCAGACTGCTTCCACTTCTCAGGCGGCATAAACGCGTGCTGGCCAACCATCACAAAGCCAGTATAATGAGCTCCCGTAATGCCAACATTGTCAATGTCGTTGAACCTCAGGCAGAACTGGGGCACAACCAGCGGATTAGCTGGAGGCTCAACTTCCCCGGAAACAACGTAAGGCTGGAAATCATAAATGCTCGCCTGGACAAAATCAGTGTCATCACGCCATCTCGCGGCAACAGGATACCTCCTTATCGGAGTATAACCTCTTTTCCTGAAGTGCTCAGCGAATTCCCTCCACACCTCGATATAACCAAGCTTTTTCCTCGCCGGAGAACCACCAATGAATCGAAACCCTCCGGAACAGGCAGGGTCACCGCAAACTCTTGAATCAGGCTGAACAGTCCAGTAAAAACGGCTGCAGCTGCCACACTGCTTCCTGGAAAAACCCTCCCGCCGCAAAACCCCAGTGGCATAATACTTGTCAGGCTCTTCCGATGCCTTCTTCCTGAACTCAAGCTTCATCTCCTTGTCGGACGGCATAATCTGAGTCTGCCCTGGCCTGATTTTAAATGTTGTGGCAGCCGGTCGAGATTAAATTTATAAATTACCGCCAGCCATCAAGCCCGGGATTGGGATATGGATTACATTGCGTTAAGAAAAGAGGTAATGGAAGCTGGTTTGCTTGACAGGCAGTATGGCTATTACGCATTTAAAATCACATCCACTTTTGCATTATTGGCCCTTGTAGTGTTTCTTTTGCTGAAGACGCACAACTTTGCCCTCCAGCTCCTGGTTGCCGTCTTTTTCGCTTTTGTCTACGTGCAGTTCGGGATGCTGATGCACGATGCAGGCCACCAGCAAATCTTCAATTCAAGCTGGAAAAACAACGTCATCGGGCTCTTAACTGGAAACCTGGTCACGGGAATGAGCACAGGCTCCTGGGGCATCAACCACAACAGGCACCACAGCTCCCCAAACGATGAGGAAGACCCTGACATCCACATACCCCTGCTGGCATACTCTGAGGAGCAGGCATTGCAGAAGAAAGGCATCGCAAGGCTCCTCGCAAAATACCAGGCATTTTACTGGCTCCCGCTAATGGCAATTGCAGGCTTGAGCGTAAAAACAAACCACCAGGTAAACGCCGCCAGGATGCTCTTGAAAAAAAAGACTGCGGCATACTACTCAATTGAAGTCATTCTGATGATAGTCAACACCATCCTGTACTTTGGCATCCTGTTCCACGCAATGGGCGCGTGGAAATCCCTTGTGTTCTTCGGCGTGCATCACGCAGTGGCAGGCCTATACATGGGCACGGTCTTCGCGACAAACCACAAGGGAATGCCCTTACTCGTCGGAAAGGAAAGGCCAGACTTCCTGCGGATGCAGGTCCTCACGACAAGGAACGTCAGAGGCAACCCAACCGTGGACTTCTGGACCGGCGGCCTCGACTACCAGATAGAACACCACTTATTCCCCACAATGCCAAGAAACAACCTGCGCAAGGCCAAAAAAGTCGTTGAATCATTCTGCAACAAGGCAGGCGTGGAGTATTATGAAACAGGCTTCTTCAGGTCTTACAAGGAAATCATAGGCAACTTCCACAAAATCAGCTCTGTGCTTCGCCAGCCAGCCCTGAAACAGGCCTAGGACACATTGAAGATAACATAACTGTCAAGCTCAGCATAGACCGGAAAGTTTCTCGAAAGGATTCCAATCTCGCCAGTCTCCTGCAGCGTTTTCGTCTTAATCTCGCAGTCCCTGCAGAAAATCACGTAGTCCGCCTCACTCTCCCGCAGATAGTCGAGATACTGACTCTCTTCCCATTTCTCGTGATAATACTGCCCCTCAAAGAACGGAGACAGCGAAGTTACCATTCCCCTGACCGGGAAAACATATATCCAGTTCCTGCAGTCATCAACCACCCTCACGTTGCCATCCAGATTCGGGATTTCACTGTAAGTCTTGGTGTAGTAGCAGGCAAGACCATCCTTCCAGCCCATCTCAAAAGGCACGAAAAAGACCGGGTAAAAGAAAATGATGCCAACCATGACAACAGCAAAGGCGCTTTTCAGGCTAGCCAGCCTCAAGAACCTGGCAGGAAGCCAGCCCGCAATGAACGGAAAAAGGAGAAATGCCGTCCTTATCGCAAAATCAAGAAGATTATCCAGCTCAAAGTCAACCAGGCCTGAAAAGAACAGGAACTTCATCACAAAAAGCTGAACACCGAGAACCAGGACACTGAGCGCAAAAAGAGGCCACCTCCCAAGGAATATCGTTGAGAGATTGCTCGCCGCAATGTAAGGATGGTTCAAGCCCGAAAGCGAAATTGAAATGTCTCCCCAAATTCCCTTACGAAACATCTTAACAAGATAAACACCGAGATAAAAAAGAAACGCCGAGAAAAGATAGGTATACGAGTCAGGCAGCATCAGCTTAACGAAGAGAAGAGCATACCAAAAATAGAGCATCTCCCTGTTCCTGAAAAGCGCCAGGGACACCAATATTATCCCGGCAAACAAAAGAAGTTCAAGCACCTTGACTATGCTGCTCCCAAGGGCAAACCAGCCAACCCCTGCAAGAGCATAAGAGAAAACGCCCACGCCATAAATTGGCTGATTCCCGCTAAGCATCGAGAAATCCATCTCAAGCAGGACATTGTTGTCTATCATATAATTGTAAAGCCAAGCCTGATGCAAATGAGTGTAAATGTCAGAGCCTGGAAGCACCACCACTGCCCCAGCCATCACGGCCACCAAAAGAACCTGAAGCGCCAGCTGCCTCCAACCCTTAGACGTCCCCTTCATCAAGGATACCGGCTCTTTTTCCCTATATAAAACTTCTTTGTTGCCTCAGGAAGGCGAAGCGAACTGCAAACCTTTAAAAGTCACTCACTGCTACAGAAGACGCATAGCCCCGTTGTGTAGCGGCCAAACACACCAGCCTTTGGACATACTCTAAAAGGAACGAAAGCTGGGGACCCCGGTTCGAATGTTGGTGCTAGGCAACAACGCCCCAAGCGCCAGCGCGGATGTCCGGGCGGGGCTATTTACCCTTATCGGATTTTCGAGGGTGATCAGCCCTCGATTAGTTCGTTTAAGACTTTTTTTGTGTTTTTCGGCAACTTGCCTTTTGACTTGTTGTAGCTGATATTTCTTGCCGTGATGCAGTTACAATCAGGAAGTAAAATGCTGGGACGGGATCGCATCCCCGAAAGACGAGTTCGACCCTGCTTCTTTTGATACCCTATTTGGAGACTGACCTGCAAATGCCTCAACTTTCTTCTTCTATTTTTGGCCTCCATAAGTATGCGCCGTCATGATGGTCGTAATAATAAACATCGACCAGTCTTTTCTTATGGTCTATCTTGAATATGAG
>JACPBZ010000026.1:0-57206 GCA_016180105.1 Candidatus Woesearchaeota archaeon
TATTATCTCAATTTGGCCGATTTCAGAAGTGTTTGCCACGTGTGTCCCGCCGTCTGCCTGCGTGTCTACATCGCCGATTTCCACTATTCGTAAATTTTCAACCTGCGGCGGCACGGCAGCAGCGAGCTTGACCATTCCGGGAATCTTCAGCGCATCCTCCCGGGGCATGAAGTACATTCTGACGGCTTGATTTCTTTTTATGGCGTTATTTGCCTCTTTTACGCACTCTTCTATCACGTTGCGGTCAAAATTCTCAAGGTTGAAGTCAAATCTTGCTTGTTCTGTTTCAATCTGGTTTCCGGTTATGAGCGCTCCTGTTTTTTTGTTGATGACTGCTGAAAGTATGTGCGCTGCCGTGTGGTATCTCATCAGCTTGTGCCTTCTTTCCCAGTCAAGGGTGCAGTGCGCGTCATCCCCAACTTTCAGTCCTTCCTTGTCAAGGTAGTGGATTAGCTTGCCGTTTTCCTTTTTGACATCGATAACTGTGTATTCGCCGCTGTTGCTTGTTATCTTTCCCCGGTCAGAGGGCTGCCCTCCTCCGTGGTAGCAGAAGATTGTCTTGTCAAGCTCTGTTCTGTTTCCTTCAGTAGCGATTACCTTCGCATCTGCCTCTTTGGTGTAGCAGTCGTCGAAAAACAGCATTTGCGTCATTGCGTGATGCCTTTTTCCCATAATTTTATATAATTATCGTTGCAGCTTTGCTTTAATGGTCAAGAAGGACGAGCCTGAACTTATGCTTATTGGCGGCCAGGCTGTGATTGAAGGCGTGCTGATGCGCAGCAAGGAAAAGGCTGCTGTAGCCGTTCGCTCTGAATCTGGCAGGATTGTGGATAAGGAGTGGAAGCTTAGGTCGGCAAGGGGCTTTTTTCGTTATCCTGTGCTCAGGGGAGTTTATGTTCTTTATGACACGCTTGTCCTTGGATTCAAGGCTCTTTCCTTTTCCGCGAATGCCGCAGCCGGTGAGGATGAGAAGGGAAAGGATGTCCTTGGCAAGCGTGAGATGCTTGTTTCCTTTGCCTTTGCCATTTTCCTGGCGGTTGCCTTGTTTATCGCCGCGCCCTTGTTCCTTACTAAAGCGATTGTTGGCGGCAACGGCATCCTGTTCAACCTGGTTGACGGCATCTTTCGCCTTCTGGCCTTCCTTGGCTATCTTGTTTTTATTTCGATGTTCAAGGATGTTCGGAGAATCTTTGAGTATCACGGCGCCGAGCATATGACTATTCACGCTTATGAGCATCACGAGCGCCTTTTGCCGGATAAAATCAGGAAATATCCAACTATGCACCCGCGCTGCGGCACGAGCTTCCTGCTGATTGTGATTCTTGTCAGCATATTGGCTTTTTCGGTCGTTAACCCGGAGGGCTTTGTGCCTAAGTTCCTTTCGAGGATTGTGTTGCTGCCTGTGATAGCAGGTCTCTCGTATGAGCTTCTCCGCTTGGGAGCAAGGTTTGAGAAGAACTTCGTGATGCGGCTTTTCGTGTTTCCTGGCATTCTTCTTCAGCGTATCACTACCAAGGAGCCTGACAAGGGCCAGATTCTGGTTGCTGTCGCTGCCCTTAAGTCTGTCTTGAGAAAAAGCTAGTGCTTGTTCCTTTCTTCTTTTTCAGTGTCCTGCTGTGAAACCTCGTCTATGAGGTCCTGCATCTGGCTTGCCTTCTCAATGGTGCCAACCTTGTCGCAGTAGGGGCACCTGTTCGGCAGCTTGTCTGTCTTTGGAAGGAACTGGTAGTTGCAGCTCGTGCAGTAAAGCTTCATGTTTTTTTTTCTTCGCGACTAAAGTATTTAAATTTTTTCCAAGAAGGATTTTTTCACTTCGTCCTGTTGTGTGCCCTGAGGCTTGGCCTTATCTTTTCTGAGCCGATTCCCTTGTGGAACAATCCTCTCCTTCTTTTTCCTGCTGAAGTCATTGCGCGGAATGCCCTTCGCCTCGAAGCCGGGTTTGTCGCAAGCCAGCTGAGGCTTTTGTCGTCAAGTATTGATGGGCTTTCCGGGTCGACCAGGATTATTTCGTACCAGTAATGTTTTCCATCCTGCCCTGCGTAGTAGGAGTTGAGGACTTCCATGTTTGGGAATTTCCTTGCCGCCCTTTCCTCTGCGACCTGCTGGTAGTTCTTGCTGAGGATCTTGTTTTGTCGTGAGTGTGATGTTTTCCTGACTTTCCTTATCTGTGGTCTTTGCCTTCCGCCCCTGTCAACCCGCTGCCTTACCATTATCACTCCTTGCTTTGCCTTGTATCCGAGTGAGTGTGCCCTGTCGAGCCTTGTGGGGGCCGGTATCCTGACAGTTGCTCCTTCAGTTCTCCACTTGATAAGCCTCTCTTTCTGGGCAGCTTCCCATTCTTCTGGCTGCTTCTGCCATTTTTTGCTTAGCTCAGAGTAAAGACTCATGACTGTGGGATTTTCGGAGTGCTTTATAAGTGTTGCGGTGAAGAATAGTGGTGTGGGATGGCAGTAACTTTTATAAGAAGGGCTTGTTAGTGGTTTTATTATGAACTCCAATGACAAGGTTTTGGCTGTGATGACCCACGTTCTTGGAATCTTTACTGGCTTTATCGGGCCTTTGGTTGTTTTTCTGGTCACTAAGAGCAAGCCTGTCAAGCGCCACGCGCGGAATGCGCTGAACTGGCAGTTGAGCAGGCTGATTTACACCCTGGTTTCCGTGGTGCTTGTCCTTGTCCTGGTTGGTTTTGTTTTCTTGATGATTCTTTCTCTTGTCAATCTTGTCTTTTGCATTATCGCTGCCGTGAGGGCTGGCAATGGCGAGGAGTGGGAGTATCCGCTTTCGATAAGGTTCCTGAAGGCGTAAGCAGGCATCACAATATTTAAATAGAGCTTTGCCTCAAAGTGTTGCTATCCTTCAATAAGTACTAAGACTTGGGTGTGGTAAATGGCTGCTGATTCCTTTATTGCTTTTGTTGAGAGATTTCCGGAGCACGTTTCAGAGGCTCGTAACCTTGGCCTTGACGTAAAGGTTTCCGGTGTGGACAAGGTTGTTGTTGCCGGGATTGGCGGCTCTGCCATTTCGGGTGACTTGCTTAAGAGTTACTGCTCGGAAAAGGCTCCTGGCTTGCACGTTCACGTTTCAAGGGGTTATGATGTTCCTGCTTTCACTGATAACAGGACGCTTGTCCTGGCGATTTCATATTCTGGAAACACTGAGGAGACGCTGTCTGCCGTCAAGTCGGCAATGAGGAAGGGTGCGAGGATTGTCGCCATTACTTCTGGGGGTAAGCTTATGCAGCAGGCTGAGCAGCTCAACCGGCCTGTTGTGGCCATTCCGGATGGCTTTCAGCCGAGGGCAGCCATGCCATATCTTTTCTTGCCCCTCCTTAACGTGCTTTTCAATGCAGGGCTTATTGCTGACCCTGCTCAGGAGATTTCTGCGGCTGCAGGTGCCCTGAAGGCTGCGTCTTCTGCGTATAGGGAGCGGGCGAGGATGCTGGCTGATAAGCTTGCGGGCAAGGTTCCACTGATTTACTCTTCTGAGAAAATGGCTGGGGTTGCCTACCGCTGGAAATGTGAGTTTAATGAGAATTCGAAGATTCACGCATTTAGCCACGTAATTCCAGAGCTTAACCACAATGAGCTTGTTGGCTACACTAGGCTGAACGCGAACTATTATGTTATTTTCCTTGAGGATGATTCTGATTTGAGGAGGGTCAAGGAGCGCATTAAGCTCACGAAGGAGCTTATTGGCGCCAAGGGGGTTCCGTCCACTCAGCTTGTGATAAAGGGTGATAATGTTCTTATGAAACTCCTGTCGGCAGTTTACATTGGCGATCTTGCAAGCGTCTACCTTGCTAAGCTTACCGGCGTGGACCCTGAGCCGGTGGCCATCATAGAGGATTTGAAGAAGCAGCTTCAGCGAGTGCCTTTTGTCTAGGCTTTGTAACTTCTCAGGATAAGAATCGTTGCAGTTGCAGCAATGGCCGTGAGCAATATCCCAATCAGGAGCATTTTCCTGTCGCTTGCAAAGCCAAAAGGTATGAATCCGAGGAAGCCCACCACTGAGAACTTGGCGTTGCCTTTTCCCGCTGCAGATGCCAGACTGAGGAATATCGCTATTATCCCGATGAACGTGAGGAGGATTCCGAGCTGCAGGAGCTGGTTATTTGGCATTTTCTGCTGAATAGGCTGTTTGGGGCTTTGGCTTGTATTGCTGCCAGCTTAATCGCCTGCCTTGGTGGGTGGTGACTTCCACAAGCCCCGTTCCAGGTATGACCGTAAGCTTTTCTTCAGGGTTTCTTATTACGTATCTTGATTTTCCCTCGAGCATCAGGGGCACTTCTGCAAGCCTTTGGTCTACAAGAAGCACATAAAGCACTGCGTGGCCATCCAGTCCTGTATCAAAGTCAATTCCAAGATTATTCCCCTCGCCTATCAGCTTACTCAGGTGAATGTCCAGGCTTGTTACCATTCGTGATCTGGGCTGCTGATTGATTATTTAAATTTTTTTCATAAAATTTTTATGGCGCGCGTCTTCAGTTGCCGCCATGCTAATAAAGAGTGTGAAGCTTCATAACATTCGCAGTTACTTGAGCCAGGATGTGGCTATTCCTGAGGGCACTGTTCTTCTCTCAGGCGATATAGGCTCTGGAAAGTCCACTATTCTTCTTGCGATTGAGTTTGCGCTTTTCGGCATTAATAAGGGACTCCTTTCGGGTGAGGCGTTGCTTCGGAATGGCAAGCAGTCGGGCTTTGTTGAGCTTGCTTTCTCCTTTGATGGCCGTGATGTTGTGATACGGCGCAGCTTAAAGCGCGTGAAGGATTCCGTGCGGCAGGATGAGGGATTCATTTCTGTTAACGGCTTGAAGCAGTTCTGCACTGCTGATGAAATCAAGGCGCGCGTTCTGGAAATGCTTGGCTATCCTAAGGAGCTGCTGAGGAAGTCAAAAGGCCTGATTTACCGCTTTACTGTTTACACTCCCCAGGAGGATATGAAGCGCATCCTGTTTGAGGACCCTCAGGCAAGGCTTGACACCTTGCGGAGGGTTTTTCAGATTGAGAAGTACAAGCTTGTTCGTGAAGGCACTGCGATAGTCCTTCAGGCCCTCCGTGAAAGGCGCCGCGAGCTTGCAGCGAGAATTGAGGACCTTCCCCAGAAGCAGGAGCAGCTTTCAAAAATTTCGGGTGACTTGGCTGCAATTGATGCCCGGGCGAAAGTGTTGTTGCCTCTGATTGAGAGTTCTGAAACTTCTGTCAGCGAAAAGAAGGCGCAATTGAGGGCGCTTGAGGAAAAGTCCAGGGAGATCTCTCTGTTGAAAAGCAGGTTTGCGGCATTAATTGCTATTTTTGAGGAAAAAAGGAGCTTGATGGCGCTGCGGGAAAAGGAAGTCAGCTCTCTGAAAAGTGAAATAGCATTGCTCCAAGAAGGGTTATCTGATAATTCCTCTGCCTTGTCACAGCTTTCATTCTCGCTCTCAAGGCTCAAGTCTTTTTCGGATTATCTCCTGGGTGACATTGGTGCTAAAAAGCAGCTTGAGGGGGAATTAGCTTCTGCTGAGCAGCTTAAGTCCGAGGCGGAATCTGAGCTGGGCAGGAATGAGGCGCTTAAGGCGTCTGCGCAGCAGCTTTTGGAAAAAATATCTGCCCTGTCAAGCTGCCCTACCTGCCTTCAGCCTGTTGAATCCGGCCACAAGCATAGTGTTTCAGCCGAGCAGGAGAGCAGGATTGCTGGTTTTGCAGTGAACATCGCGTCGGCTTCTGGAAGAAAGTCATCATCGCTCCAGAGGATAATCTCTCTTAGGACAAGGCTTGTTGATATTCAGTCGAAGGAGAAGATTGTTGCAGTGCTTTCTTCCGAGCTTAAGCCTTACTTTGAGTTGGCGTCTGTTTTCAATGTCAGCCTGCATTCGCAGCAGGTTCAGCAGTTTGGGAACCAGTCTCAGGTCTTGCAGCAGGCGATGAGGCCTGTTCTCTCCGTGGCCGAAATGCAGGCGGAGCTTTCCATTCTTTCCTCTGCAAGGAAAGCTTTGGACGCCTCAAGGGAGCGCACGCTGCTTGCTTCAGAGAAGGAGAAGGTTATTTCGCTCGCGGAGCGTCAGGTGAGCTCGTGGAAGTCAGAGCTTCAGGCTCTTGATTCTGAGAAGGGAATTCTTTTAGCGTCGATTGAGCGTTTTGGGGATGTTCAGGCAGAGTCAGCGGCTCTTCACTCTGAATTGGACAGGCTTGTTAATGACCATACGGCCTTGATGATGCAAAAAGCCGCCCTTGAACGGGAAATCGAGAGCCTTTCAGCGGCGGCAAAATCCCTTGCTGGGGAAATCGCGCGAAAGGAGTCTGCAAGGAAGGAGCTTGAAAGCTCATCCAACCTGGCTTTTTGGCTTGATGAGATGTTTACGGGCCTTGTTTCCGTTATTGAACGGCACGTCATGATGAAAGTTCATCAGGAATTTAATGTCCTTTTCAGGGATTGGTTCACGATGCTGATGGGCACGGATTCGCTCTCGGCGAGGATTGATGAGGAGTTTACTCCTGTTGTGGAGCAGGATGGCTTTGACACCCCGATTGAAAATCTTTCAGGGGGAGAGAAGACGAGTTGCGCGCTCGCATACAGGCTTGCTCTCAATGTGGTCATAAACAATCTCGTTTCCACAATCCGCACAAAGGATTTGCTCATTCTCGATGAGCCCACTGATGGTTTCAGCTCAGAGCAGCTTGACAAGCTTCGCGATGTGCTGATGCAGATGCAGCTGCCGCAGGTCATAATCGTGAGCCACGAGGACAAGATTGAGAGTTTTGTCCAGCACGTCATACGCGTCCAGAAGGAGCAGCACGTCAGCAGGGTTGTGGCATAAACTAAGGCACTAAACTGCTGCAAACGCTGCTAGTCCTGTGAGGATATATGCCAAGTCAGATTTCTCAATCGTAACCAATTCTTTTGTATTTGGGATTTAATGTCGGAATTCCACTATTCTCTGAATAGTGGTTTACGCAGTAAACCGTAATTGATATGTGGAATTCTGAGCACTAAGCAGCATCGGTGTTGACCGATGCGCAGACAGCACCGACATCAGTCGATGCGCAGAGACAGCAAAGCTGTCTCTGAACCACCAGTCACTATGGTTATTAAATCCCACCCGTTTCTGACGGGTGGTTCTTTAGTAAGCCTTTCCCAGCTTTTTCTGTAATTTTCCTGAGATTACGTGAATGTTGTGGTAGTTGTCGAATTTCTTCCACAGTTCAGTTTTTTTTTCGCGTAAAATATTCGCCGTTGCCGTGAATCTTCCATAAGCCTTTTAAACAATCTTCTGCTCCGTTTCCTGCATTGGGGCCGTGGTCCAGTTGGTAAGACATACCCTTGGGGTGGGTATAACCCGGGTTCGAATCCTGGCGGCCCCACTTGTGAAGCAAGGGCCGCAAGGCTACGAGCATCAGCGAGTTTGTCCAGTGACCGGTGGGTTGCTGGGCTACGAGCATCAGCGAGTTTGTCCAGTGACCGGTGGGTTGCTGGGCTACGAGTCCACAATTTTTTTAGCTGGGATTGTTTTCCCGCTCCCATGGCTTCACAAAAGCTTACTGACGCGGAAATTGGGAGCGTGCTTTCTCTCATTTTCCCAATGAGTGAAGCATCCTGCCTGGGCTTGTTTTTGGAAGAAAGGGCATTGCAGCCCTGGTTTAAGCTGTTGAAATCATCGCGAGTTATTGAGATAGGGCCTGGGCTTAACCCAATCGCAAGCTATTTTCCCTGCGGCGAATATGTTGCTGCAGAAGCCCATACTGGGATAGATGGTTTGACAGTGTTGAGGAGGCAGCCTGAAAGGAGTGCTGTTGTCGTTTCTTTCAATGTTATTGACGATTTTGTTTTGGGAGCGGGCTATGAACTCTATGGGGAGGCTCTTAATTCCCGTTATGCCTGCGAATTGGCTGAAGAGATAAAACGCGTCATGAATCCCTTTGCGATTATCCTCGGGGCAGATGCCACGAAATATCTTGGCCGACCTGACATTCCCGCTTTGAATTTTGGAGGGGTTTACCTTCCCCAGTAACTGCCACAAAGTATATAAATACCCCTGGCCAGTTTTAATGCTGCTCGGGGTTTTATCAAATGCTTAAGCTGCAAAAGGGTGTGTTCTCACAGTTTGTGATTGCGTCCATAGTCTTTTTTGCCCTTTCGCTGAGTGCTCACGCCCAGGAAGAATTTGCCAACCAGGACTTTTCCGTCTCCATAACTGCAGTTAACAATTCAATCTTTCTTGATGGCCAGGCCCTTTTTGACCTTACCATAACAAATTTGAAGAATTTTCAGGATACTTTCAGGATTTCTGTTCCCGATATTGAATGGAGCGTGCAGTCAGACCCGCTCTACCACTACTTTTCAGGCGTTGATGTGCGCGGCTTCGGCTCCCAGACAGTGAGGCTGCTTCTCAAGCCTACCGTGGCCTTTCCCCCAGGGCTTAGGGCAGTTAACCTTGACGTGACTTCGGTCAATGGTAAGGAGAGCCAGCAGCTTTCAACATTCGTGAACATCCGCTCAAACTATCAGCTCATTCAGGAATACCTGGCTGCGGTTAGCAGGCTTGTTGAGATACCGTCGCAAATAGATCCCAGGAATGAGTTTGAGATAAAGGTCAACCTGATTAATCGCAATCCCAAGAACATTTCTGAGCTTAGGGTGGTTCTGACAAGCGTGTCAAGCAGCCTGATAAGGGAGGAAATAGTGACTAACCTCCAGCCCTTGGAAAGCAAGGAAGTCTCAACAAAGGTCAAGCTTGACCCGTTGACCTCACCGACAAAGGATACGCTCAGGGTTGTGATTTTTGTCGGCAACAAGCCGCTTGAGCCAACCATATTTGAGAAATTTGAGGTAATAAGCTACTCTGACTTCAAGCCCGTGAAGTCTGATAGAAGGGGCTCTTTTTTCAGGTGGGTCAATGAGACAACGTACGTTAATGATGGCAATGTGAAAACCACGAAAGTGGTTGAAACTGAGACTAGCTTCCTGAAGTCGCTGTTTACGAAGTCTGACCCGAAGGCGTTTACCATTAGCAAGGGCGGCAAGAGGTATGAGGCGTGGGAGCTTTCGCTCCGGCCGCAGGAGACAACCACGGTCAGGGTAGTAGAGAGCTACCGCTCGATATTTTACTTGTTGCTGATTGCGCTCATTTCCCTGCTCGCTTACCGCTTCTTCCAGAGCCCAGTGCAGCTTGTCAAGGAGGCAAGCGCGATAAGCTACAAGGAAGGTGGCGTTTCCGAGCTTAAGGTAATCCTTCGCGTCAGGAACAGGTCTTCCCAGCCTTACATCAAGCTTACCGTGATGGACAGGGTTCCGATGATTGCAGAGGTTGAGCACGATGCGATGGGCACATTGAAGCCCACTACTGTTTTCAACGACGGCCGCGGTTCTGTTGTGAAGTGGGAGCTTGAGAGCCTTGACAAGCACGAGGAGCGCATCCTGGCTTACAAGATAAGGTCCAAGCTTAGCATTCTTGGCCAGTTCACCCTGCCCAGGGGCTCGTTGAGGTTCTATACTGAGAAGAACGTGAAGTTCATCGCAAAATCTAATACAGTCACGATAAAGCCATGAGATATCGCCATAATCTTTATAAACGTCCTTCAAACTTCTCACGTTATCCCCGCATAGCTCAACCTGGTCGAGCACTCGGCTGTAGATGAGTTCGCTGGCATAACTTTCTCCGTGAGAGATTGGATGAGTGTCAGCCAGCCGTGCCCGAGGGATTCCCGGTTCAAATGGCCTTTTTTTGCGGCTTGGAAGTCCGGGTGCGGGGATTTTCTATTACGGCTGTTTGCCGAATTTCTCAAAGCACTCGCTATCGTGAGACAGGTCTTTCTTTGCGCGCCAGCAGATGGCGTGTGCGGTTTCGTGGTCCATCAGCTTATTGAACTGCCATTTGCCTTGTGCAAATGAGGGGTTGAGGATTATCCTGTTCTTCTCCCTGTCCCCAACAAGGAAGAGCCCCTTTAACTCAAGGTTCGTGTCGAATCTGATCACGTCAATGCCCTTGAGCCTTGCCTGGTCGTAGCTGGCCAGGTATTGGCGCAATGCCTGCTCGTTTTTCACGTCTTTTGAAAATTGGACAGTGTAGGCACTGGCGCTTGAGGCCAGCGCCAGGGCTGCCAAGAGCATAAGCATCGCCAGCATTCCAGCACGCGGATTTAGTTTGACTTTTACCACCCTGGGAATTCCCCAATTTTTCAAGTATTTAAATCTTCCTATTTTTAATGACTTTTAAGTAGTGAATTTTCTGAGCCTGCTGGGCAGTTAACTTTATAAATAAGTGGCTGTTTTTCCTTTTTGAATGGCGGTCAGGGCTCTGGGCAAATACGTATTCTCTACTTCGAAGTATGGTGGAAGGTAGAGCTATTTGCCGTGAAAGCTTAAATCCGACTGGAATATCCCGTAATCATATGCCCTGGTGGTTCAGCCTGGCCTAGAATACAGCCCTGTCACGGCTGCGACCCGGGTTCAAATGTCACGATCGCCTATTCGCGACGGGCTTGAGAGTCCCGGCCAGGGCGTTTAGTGCGCCGGCTGGGATTCCGAGCGATTAGTGAGGTTATCCCGGCCAGGGCGTTTTACGTTCCGCAAGGGCGGAAGTCCAGGGTATGGGCCGGTAGCGCAGCCTGGCAGCGCAACGGACTTTTAATCCGTGGGTCGCGGGTTCAAAACAACAGTGCCGATAAGCTCGTCGCTGCCGTGAGTGTCCCGTCCGGCCCGTTCAAAGTTCAGGAAGGTAATCTGCATGAAGAAAATCGAACTCAGGAAACACGTGCTTGTTCCGAAGCACGAGAAGCTTTCTGAAAAGGAAAAGGGGGAGGTTCTTGGCCAGTACAGCTCATCGATTGATGATTTTCCAAGGATACTCAAGCGCGATGCTGCGCTTCAGGGGATTAATGTCAAGCAGGGGGACCTTATCAGGATAACGAGGAAGAGCGTGACAGCCGGTGAAACAGTCTTTTACCGTGTTGTCGTGCTTTCGTGATTGGTGGCTTGAAATGGAACATTACGCGATTTTGCTGAAGAAGTTTTTTGAGGAGCAGTCCTTTGTTAAGTCTGACATAGAGTCTTTTAACTATTTTCTGGATAATGAGCTTAACTCGATAATCGATGAGAACAGGGAAATCTTGCCGACCATTATTCCCCCGAATGTTGATGAGTTCAAGATACGGTTTGATAACGTGAGGATAACCAAGCCTGAAATCACCGAGGCCGATGGTTCGGTGAGGAAGATTTATCCAATGGAGGCAAGGCTTAGGAAGCTCACTTACGCTGCGCCGCTCTACATAACCGTGAGCGCTCACATTAATGGTGCCCAGAGGGAATCCTTTGAGACCCAGATTGGCAGCCTGCCTGTAATGCTCAAGTCGAAGGTTTGCCATCTGAACAAGCTTTCCAGGGAGGAGCTTTTGCAGCACGGCGAGGATCCTGATGACCCCGGCGGGTATTTCATAATTAATGGTACTGAGAAGGCCCTTGTCAAGGTTGAGGACCTGACTTCGAACAAGATGCTTATTGACAAGGATTCCAATTCCGGAAGCAAGCTTGTGTGCAAGATTTTTTCGGAAAAGGGTTCTTACAAGATTCCGCATACCATTGAGAGGATGAAGGATGGCATTTTTTATCTTACGTTCACCAGGGTTAGGAGGGTTCCCCTCATAGCGGTAATAAAGGCGCTTGGCCTCATCAAGGATGAGGAAATAATGAGATTCATTGCAGGCAATGAGTCTTTTGATGAGCTCATTGTCAATCTGCTGGATTCTGCTGATATCAAGACTGAGGAGGATGCTATGGATGCGGTTGCGAAGATTTCCGGCATCACTCAGCCCAAGGAAATCAGGCTCGAGAGGATGAAGGAAATCCTTGATAAGTACCTGTTGCCGCATCTTGGCCTTACCCCTAAGGAAAGGATTTGGAAGGCTTACAACCTGTGCAAGATGGTGAGGAAGTACATTCTTTCCCTCAGGGGCCAGCTTGCTCCTGATGACAAGGACCATTATATGAACAAGCGCCTCAAGCTTTCCGGCGATTTGCTTGCAGACCTTTTGAGGGTTAATCTCAAGGTGCTTATTGGCGACTTGCTTTACAATTTCCAGCGCGTTGTCAAGCGTGGGAAATTTCCCACATTGAAGGTTATCATTAGGGAGAAGCTTCTCACGTCCAGGATTTACAGTTCTATGGCCACTGGTGCCTGGGTTGGTGGACGGAAGGGTGTTAGCCAGAGGATTCAGCGCCTTAATTTCCTGGAAATGATGTCGCATCTTCAGAGGGTGGTTAGTCCCCTTTCCGCGACGCAGGAAAATTTCCAGGCCCGCGAGTTGCATTGCACTCATCTTGGCAGGCTTTGCCCGATTGAGACTCCTGAAGGTACCAATATAGGCTTGAAGAAGAATCTTGCCCTTGTAGCTACAGTGAGCTTGGATGCGAATGAGGATGAAACCCTGAAAGTCATGCGTAATTATGGCTTGCGGGCTGTTGGAAAGCAGGTTTAGGTGTGAAAAATGGCAGACGTTTACCTTAGTGGAAAATTTGTTGGCACGGTTGAGGATGGCGAGGCTTTCGCCAACTCAATGAAGGAGGAGAGGCGCCGGGGTGCGCTTTCCGAGAATGTCAATGTTTACTATGCTTCAAGGGGTGATGAGGTCCATATTGAGGCGGCAAAGGGCCGCCTGAGAAGGCCTCTTGTTGTAGTGAGGGACGGCAGGCCCATGCTTACTTCCGAGCACGTTGAGCGCCTTGGAAGGAATGAGCTCAAGTGGTCTGACCTGGTGAAGCAGGGTGTCGTGGAGTACCTTGATGCGGGTGAGGAGGAGAATGCGCTTGTTGCCTTTTTCGAGGAAGAGCTTACCCCGCAGCATACGCACCTTGAGCTTACGCCCTTGACTATGTTTGGGCTCGTTACCAGTCTTGTTCCTTACGCCAATTTCAATTCTGCCCAGAAGGTTAATACTGGCTCAAAGAACCAGAAGCAGGCTATTGGCTTTTATGCCTCTAACTATTTCATCAGGATGGATATGGATGTTAACTTGCTTCATAATCCGCAGATGCCCGTGGTCAAGTCGATTATGCACGACATTTCAGAGTATGCGAAGCACCCTGCCGGGCAAAACCTTGTCGTCGCGGTAATGAGCTACAAGGGCTACAATATGGAGGACGCCATTATCATAAACAGGGGCTCCATTGATCGCGGGATGGGCAGGGGCAGCTATTACAGGCCGATGATTGCAGAGGAGCTTCGCTACTCCGGCGGCCTTGTTGATGAGGTTTGCATTCCTGCAAAGGACGTGAAGGGTTACAAGAGCGAGAAGGACTACAAGTTCTTGGAAGAGGATGGCATTATTTATCCTGAGGCTCAGGTCAGGGAGGGAGATGTCGTGATTGGCAAGACTTCGCCTCCAAGGTTCCTCAGCAGCATGGAGCAGTATTCGCTTTCCGCCGAGACAAGGAGGGAAAGCTCTGTCTCGATGAAGCACGGTGAGGAGGGCATCATCGATTTTGTCTTGATTACTGAGAACAGCGAGGGCAACAAGCTTGTCCAGGTTAAGATTAGAGATCAGAGAATTCCAGAGGTTGGCGATAAGTTTAGTTCCAGGCACGGCCAGAAGGGCGTTGTTGGCCTGATTGTGCAGGAGTCTGATATGCCATTTACTGCTTCGGGCATCAGGCCTGACCTGATTTTCAGCCCCCACAGTATTCCTACTAGGATGACTATGGCACACTTGATTGAGCTCATAGCTGGGAAGACCGGCGCTCTTGCTGGAAGGCCTGTGGATGGCACTGTTTTCGATTCTGAGCCTGAGGAAAGGATTAGGAAGGAGTTGCTCTCGCTTGGCTTCAGGGATAATGGCCTTGAGACCGTCTATAATGGCGAGACTGGCGAGCAGTTCCAGGTTGCCATTTTTGTTGGTGACATGTATTATCTCAGGCTTAAGCATATGGTTGCGAACAAGATTCATTCCCGCGCTCGCGGCCCGATTCAGCTGCTCACAAGGCAGCCTACTGAGGGCAGGGCGAAGGAGGGCGGGTTGCGCCTTGGCGAGATGGAGAAGGACACTTTTGTCGCCCACGGCGCCTCAATGCTGCTGAAGGAGAGGTTTGACTCTGACCGCACTATTGTGCCTGTGTGCGAGCAGTGCGGCATGGTTGCGATTTACGATGAGTACAAGCGCAGGAGCTATTGCCAGGTTTGCGGCGAGTCTAATATCAGCTTTATTGAGGTTTCGTATGCCTTCAAGCTGATACTTGACGAGTTCAAGAGCCTTATGCTTTACCCGCAGTTGAAGTTGAAGACAAAGTATTAGGGGAGAAAACAAAATGCAAGACGATGCCGAGCCGTATGTGTACAAGAAAGTGAGCGCAGTTACTTTTGGCGTTCTCAGCCCGAAGATGATTAAGAAGATGGCTGCTGCCAAGATTGTCACGCCTGAGCTTTATGACAAGGAGGGCTACCCTGTTGATGGCGGCCTTATGGATGTGAGGCTTGGCGTGATTGATCCGGGCTTGAGGTGCAAGACTTGCGGCTCAAAGCTTAAGGAGTGCACTGGGCACTTTGGCTACATCTCGCTTGCGAGGCCGGTAATTCATATCAGCTTTATCTCGGTCATTCTTACATTGCTGAGGTACACGTGCAGGGAGTGTTCCCGCGTGCTTTTGCCCACCGCAAGGATTGACCAGTATGGCGAGAGGCTTAAGCGCCTTGGCAAGGACAAGGGGCCTGAGGTAATGAGGAAGAAGCTCAAGGACCTTATCAGCGCATCAAAGTCTGTTAGCAAGTGCCCGCATTGCAAGGCTAAGCAGAAGAAGATTCTGCTTGAGAAGCCCAGCACTTTCTTTGAGGATGACAAGCGCATTTCCCCGATTGAGATAAGGAGCAGGCTTGAGAAGCTTCAGGATGCTGATATTGAGCTTTTTGGCCTTAATCCTGGCGCAGTGAGGCCTGAATGGATGATTCTCACTGTTTTGCCAATTCCTCCTGTCACGATGAGGCCTTCCATTACCCTGGAGACTGGCGAGCGCTCTGAGGATGACCTTACTCACAAGCTTGGCGATATTGTGAGGATTAACCAGAGGCTATTTGAGAACATCAACGCAGGCGCTCCTGAAATCATAGTTGAGGACCTTTGGGACCTTTTGCAGTATCACGTTACGACCTTCTTCGATAATGAGGTTGCGCAGCTGCCTCCCGCAAGGCACAGGTCAGGCCAGCCACTCAAGACATTAACTGAGAGGATTAAGAGCAAGGAGGGCCGCATCAGGCACAACTTGACTGGCAAGAGGACTAACTTTTCCGCAAGGACGGTCATCAGCCCCGACCCAATGCTGGAGCTTAATGAAGTGGGCGTTCCGGACATAATGGCGATGAAGCTTACTGTTCCTGAGAGGGTTACTGAGTGGAATATGGCTTACCTTAAGGAGTTTGTGAGGAAGGGCCCGAAGAGTTATCCTGGCGCGAATTATGTCATCCGGCCTGATGGCCGCAAGAAGAGGCTGACTGAGGAAACTATCGAGGCTTCGGTTGAGGAGCTTCAGCCTGGTTACATTGTTGAGAGGCACTTGATGGATGGTGACATTGCCATCTTCAACAGGCAGCCATCGCTTCACAGGATGAGCATGATGTGCCATCGCGTGAGGGTTTTGCCCTGCAAGACTTTGCGCCTTAATCCTGCCGTGTGCTTCCCTTACAATGCGGATTTTGATGGCGACGAGATGAACCTTCACATTCCGCAGACTGAGGAGGCCCGCTCGGAGGCAGAGCTTTTGATGCTGGTTGATACCCAGATGATTTCCCCAAGGTATGGCCTTTCGGTCATAGGCTGCATCCAGGATGCGATATCTGGCAATTACCCTTCTTCCCGAGAATTTTAACTTTTCCGGAAGGTCGAAGTCGCGGGAGGAGCCTGAGGTTGTTATCAAGGGCGGCAAGCTCGTGAGCGGCGTTATGGACAAGAATAACCTTGGTGAGGGCTCTGGCTTGCTTCTTAGGAACCTGCACAAGAAGTATGGCAGGCAATTCGCCCTGGACACGCTTGGCAAGATGTTCAAGCTTGGCATTGCCCTCTTAATGAAGCGGGGCTTTACCACTGCGCTTTCCGATACTGACTTGCCTGGTGAGGCAAAGGCTGCAATCAAGGCTGTCTTTGAGAAAGCCGAGCAGGATGTTGCTGAGCTGATCTCGCAGTATAATTCGGGCCAGCTTGACATATTGCCTGGCCGTACCTTGAAGGAAACTTTGGAGCTGAAGATTCTTGAGGTCCTTAATAAGGCTCGTGACGAGACTGGCAAGATTGTCGCAATGAATGTTGAAAGCTACTCGCACACTATTGTTATGGCAATTTCAGGTGCTCGCGGAACGCCTCTTAACCTTGCACAGATGGCAGGCTGCGTTGGCCAGCAGGCCCTTCGTGGCAAGAGGATTGAAAACGGCTATTACCAGAGGACGCTGTCCTGCTTCAAGCGTGATGACCTTTCGCCTGAGGCTCGCGGCTTCATCAAGAGCAGCTTCAAGGCTGGCCTGAAGCCCGCGGAATTCTTTTTCCAGTCGATAGTTGGCCGTGACGCGCTTATGGACACTGCATTGAGGACTCCAAAGTCGGGATACCTCTATAGGAGGCTTGCTAACGCGCTTCAGGACCTTAAGGTTGAGTATGACGGCACTGTCCGCGATTCTGGAAAGAGGATTGTGCAGTTTAGTTACGGCGAGGATGGCATTGATGTTTCGAAGTCTGAAGGCGGCGTGCTGAACATCAAGAGGGTGGCTTCAGAGGCGCTGGAGAGGGGTGAGTAAAGATGTCCGCTAATGCTTTGAAGGATTTGAAGGCAGTTCTTCCGAAGGCTGTTTACGAGATGGTGGCTGAGGCTCTTCCTGAGAAAATTTCAGAGGCAAGGGCCAAGGAGTTTGCGCAAAAAGTTGCAGCTGAATATAAGGAGATGTCGGTTGAGCCTGGCGAGTCTGTTGGTCTCGTGGCTGCAGAGTCGATTGGCGAGCCTGGCACGCAGATGACCTTGGACACTTTCCACTTCGCTGGCGTTTCTGAGATGAACGTTACAATGGGCCTGCCGAGGATTATAGAAATCCTTGATGGCAGGAAGAACTTGACCACTCCTATGATGGAGATATACTTGAAGAAGCCTCATTCAGAGGGAGAGGACATCAAGAAGGTCGCGCTGCTCGTGAAGGAGACCAAGCTGAAGGACATAGCTCTTGAGTTCTCCATTAATGTTGCGGAGGGCAAGGTTGAGGTTCAGCTTGACGGCTCGAAAATGAGGGAGCTTGGCATTACTGACACTGTTCTCGAGAAGGCATTGAAGTTTGCTGCCAAGGGTGTTGGCGTTGACATCAAGGGTGATACTGCGGTCTTGAAGCTTAAGTCCAAGGAGGGCGGCGTGAGCGACGTTTTCAGGCTCAAGGAAAAGGTCAAGGATGCCTTTGTCAGGGGTATTAGGGGTGTGTCCCAGGTTCTTCCGGTAAGGAAAAACAATGAGTATGTCATCCTGACTTTTGGCTCCAACCTGAAAAAGGTGCTTCAGCTTCCTTTTGTTGACGAGACTCGCACAACCACGAATGATGTTTTTGAGATAGAGGATACTCTTGGCGTTGAGGCTGCGAGGCAGGCAATTATCGATGAGGTTTTCAAGGTCATTGAGACCCAGGGCCTTAACGTTGACATACGCCACTTGATGCTCGTTGCTGATGTTATGTGCGCTGATGGAAAGGTCAAGGGCATTACCCGTTATGGTGTCGTGCGCGACAAGGCAAGCGTCCTGGCACGTGCCAGTTTTGAGACTCCGATAAAGCACATCATCAACGCAAGCCTGTATGGCGACATTGACAAGCTGACGTCGGTTGTCGAGAACGTGATGCTGAACCAGCCTGTGCCGGTTGGGACAGGCCTTCCAAAGTTAATATCCAAGAGCAAGTGATTTTTATGGAACCAATAGCTGAATTGAGGAAGCAGGTGCAGGGCGGCAAGCTTGTAATGGGGACTTCGGCAGTCACCAGGCTGCTCAAGAGTGACAGGCTTTCAAGGGTTTTTGCCGCTTCGAATTGTCCTGAGGAAGTCGCGAATGAGGTCAGGCAGCTTTGCTCTTCTACAGGGACTGAGCTTGTGCAATTGCCTGTTCCGAATGACGAGCTCGGCGTGCTGTGCAAGAAGCCTTTTTCGATATCCTTGGTGGGCGTTATCAGGTAATTCGTTATGGCTGCCGGCATAAAATACGATACTGCCCTTCTGAAGCTGATGTCCTTCTTTGAGTCTTCCACTGGGGCCAAGCTTCACGACTGTTTTGTCGACCAGAATGGGACTCTTGTTTTTGTTGTTCAGCCTGCGCAGTACGGCCTTGCCGTTGGCAGGGGCGGTTCGAACGTGAGGAGAATTGAGGCTGCCCTGAAGAAGGATATCAAGGTTGTCGAGCATTCATCAGATCTCGTCCAGTTCATTCAGGGGCTTATTCAGCCGTCAAAGGCGAGGGAAATAGCTGTTGCCGAAAACGTGGTCACGATAACCCCTGAGCCTTCGAGCAGGAGCTTTCTCATCGGCCGCGCGGGAAAGAACGTGAAGAACTTTGAGGCCATAGTCAAGCGGTATTTCCCGATTAAGGAGCTTAAGGTCCTTTGATTCAGCAATCTTTATAAACCACCTCTTGATGCTCCTCTTGAAATGGCAAGCAAGGCTCGTGGTTTGAATGCTGGAGGCTCCCTTTCGAAGAGGAGGGCTAGGGCGAGGTGGGCTAAGCACTCTTACGTGGCTCGCGTTCTTAACCTTAGGATGAAGTCAGATCCTCTTGAGGGTTCTTGGCAGGCCAAGGGCATTGTCCTTGAGAAGGTCCAGTTTGAGGCTAAGCAGCCTAATTCTGCTATGAGGAAGTGTGTTCGCGTTCAGCTTATCAAGAATGGGAGGCAGGTTACTGCCTTTTGCCCTGGGACTGGCGCTTCAAAGCTTATTGATGAGCACGATGAGGTTCTCGTGGAGTGCATTGGTGGCAGGAAGGGGCGTTCTTATGGTGACATTCCAGGCGTCAGGTGGAAGGTAATCAAGGTCAATGATCAGAGCCTGAACGCTCTTCTCAGGGGCAAGGTTGAGAAGGCAAGGAAGTAGTGAAGCTTACTCTGCTATTTTTGTTGTTTACACTTTTTTTTTGAACTACGAAGTATTTACGCAGCCATTGCCATTATGACGCCTACCAGGATGGCCCCGAATATTAGCAATACGATGAATCCGACTATTGCTGCGATGACTGCCAGCACGAGGCCTACGAGGAAGGCTTTTCCTGTTTCTGCCTTGTAGAATTTCTTTATTGCCAGCGAGTCAACAACGAATCCTGTTATCCAGAACAGGAGGAGCAGTGCGAGGCCAAGCGCTCCTTGGGCGAGCATTTGAGATGAGAGCTCTGCGCCTGCTGCAGGCATTGCCGATTTTCCGATTGCGCTGCCTACCGTAAGCTGCAGTACTGTGCGTATTAGGAAGTTTATGACTCCTGCGACGAGCGCTGTTATTAGTGCTGTCTTGAATTTCTTGTCGTGCAGCTTGAATGCTTTCGCGAGAAGCCATAGTATCAGTGCCGTATAAAGGACTGATATCAGGACTGAAACGCCTATGATTAGAAATCCGGCAGCGCCTGAAGCCATAAGTGCACCCGCGTCGGTAGCCATTGAGTGTGTCCTTTAGAGGCTCGTTATTTAAACTTTTTCGTTTTCTTCGAGTTTCTTTTCGTCTTGCCCTGTGGGCTCTATGGTCGCGCCGTGCTTTTCTTCAAATCTTTTCAGGTTTTCCTCGAATTTGGCGTTGTCCTCGTCGTTTTTCTTAATGGTTGGTTCCTGTTGGGCGTCAGCAGCTTTTTCAGTTAATTTCGGTTCACTGTTGCTGTCATCGCGCTTTTCTGGTTTTCCCACGTCGCAAATCGGGTTGCGCCCGATTGCGCATTCCGCCGTCCGCGGAATTGCGCTGCTGCGATGGGGGTTTCTTCTTTTCACCACCCTATAGCCTGCCGCGAAGGTTCCTACTGCGGCAAGTGTTCCTATGAGGAGTGCTGCTGCAGTGTTGCCGCTGCCTGAGTCTGTCTCGTATATCTCTATGTTCAGCGAGACTTCTTCCTCTATTGCGGATTTGCCTTTTATTTCGAGCCCTTCAACGCTCCTGCCAGTGATTATTATTTTTCCGGCTCGGAATCCTGTTTTTCTTGGCTCCTTTACTGCGTAGCCCTGGATTGGGTTTCCCTGGGGGTCTTTTCCTTCGGGCTTCAGCCTTATCGTTATGGTAAGGCTTTCCGATGGCGCCAGGACTGCAGCCTGGCCATTTTCGATTGTTATGTAGGAATCAAGGGGAGGTGCGGCCTTTACTTCCAGGTTGCGCAGTTCGCAGCTTCCTGTGTTGGTGATTTTGGCAGCCACTTCAGACCTGTTTATGAATGATGGCCTGTCCTGGACTTCTGCCTTGATGTTGTATGTGCATTCTTGTTTTTCTCCGGTTGTGGGAGGCGCTTTCGTTTCTTCCTCTGTTTTTTGGTTGGCAGTTTCGCTTTCTGTTGCTTCTCCTTCGCTTCCTCCTGAGGCTGCTGTTGCGGTGTCGGCTGTTGCGGCTGTGCTTGCTTGTTCAGTTGTCGAGTTTGCTGTGCTGTTGGTCGTGTTTGTTGAAGTCTGGTTTACTGTGGCGTTTGTTGCGCTGGTCTGGTTCGCTGTTTGGTTGGTTGTAGTGTTTGCTTGGGCTGCCTGGCTCGTGGCGTTTCCGAAGATTCCGAAGAGGCTTAGGTGGGTTGTGTTGCCTTCCACGTAGTTCAGCGCCGTGTTGACTGTTGAGTTTAGCTGCTCCCACAGCGTGGCGGTTTCATTGTAGAAGTACAGCGCAATTGATGATTCTGTCACGTTCGCGGCGCTTACTTCGTCATCCGTGTAGTTGAGTGTTATTGTGGCAATCGAGATGTTTCCTTTTATTGCCTCGTCAGCCTCTATCTCGATGTATCGCTTTAGCTCGTTTCTCGTCTTTGTTGTGTTTTTTATGTCTTCCTTGTGCTCTGACACTACTATGCTTCCTGTTGTTGTCTCTGCATTGCCCCTGAGCTCAATTCTTGTGGTGTTTGTCGGCTTTAGTGCTGCGTTCGTGCTTGAGTTGAGTGTCAGTTTTTCCACTGCTGATTTTTCTGCCTCGGCAGCGACTCCAGTAGCGGCTTTCGCCTTTTGTGTGTTGTTGTGCTTGTCTTTTGCCGTTATCGCTATTATGTATGCGCCTTTTAGCGTGAGGGCGCTGGCTGTTCCGGCATAGGTGTCTGTTGATGTGTTCTGTAGTGTTAGGTTGAGTACGGTTGTGTCATCTTTCGTCAAGCTTGCCGTGACAGTGGTTGCTGATTTGTCTGTCACGTTGGCTGATACTGTCAGTGTTCCGCCTGTTATTGATGCTGATGCGCTGTTTATGCTGGGTGGCTCGCTGTCGTATGTGCAGCTTGTCGTGAACTCTGAATAATTCCCGCCGTAGGCGTCTGTGCTTAGTCCTGTCTTGCCGTGGCAGTTGTTGCTGTCGTTGACCTGTGAGCAGGTTTTTTGGTTTTTGTCGTTGCATTCGCCATAGCCTGTGCAGCTGAATGATGGGGTGCAGTAGTCGCAAGCTGCCGTCTCATTGGCGGGTATTGTGCAGTCGCTCTGGAGTCCCGTGTCCTGGCAGCAGCTGTTTGAGTAAGCGTAGTCTACCACCAATGTGTCATTGTTGCGGCAGCTGCTGTTTGTGCTTGTCCATTGCGGCGTGCAGTAGTTGCAGCTTTCGCTTGTCCCGTTGTCGCCTGGCAGGTCTTCGGTTGAGCCGCAGCTGTTCGCATCGGTGTAGTATTTTGTCTTTGTGTCGTTTGTGCCGCAGGCTGTGTGGCTTGCCTGCCAGTTTTCATCGCACGTTGTTATCTTGTAGCTGAGTTTTGCGTTTTTTACTGCAGGTGTTTCTGTCTTGTTGGAGTAAAGCGTTGCCCTTAGCGTGATCTTGGTGGCTTGTCCTGGGATTGCAGTCTGCCACGTGCTTCCCGAGTCTGTTGAATGCTCGTACGTGACTCTCTGCCCGTTGAGGCTTTCGTCTGTTGCCAGGCCGAGGAGCTGTGCTGTGGTGCCGAAGCTTGTTTCCTTTGTTGCTATTGCAGCTGACTCTGGATATTCCTCTTTTTCGTGGGTTATTCTTACGCTCTTCAGTATGGGCGTTGTCTTCTTGTCGTCAGTTTCAAGTGTTGCCTTGTATTGGATGTAGCCGTTTTGCACTCCTGTTATGTCTTGTGCGCTTTCCGTGTAGCTGTTTTCTTCTGGCTGCCAGTCAGCGTTCTCAAGTTCCTCTTCAGTTGCGGCTGTCCTTATTTTCAGCTTGATTGATGTTTTTGCTGGTTTGTCAGCTTCAAGATACAACTTTTTCAGTGTTCCATCGTACTTGTAAGCTGCTGACTTGAATTCCAGTTTTTTCTCGTAATCGCCGTTGTTTTTTTGCTTTATTGCTATGTGGCTGTCGTTCTTGAGTTCGGTTGTAATCTTCTGCAGCAGCAATTTTGCCTCTCCATTCGCAACGCTTATCAGGCCGAGGTTGTAGTCGTAATCCGCTGGGGTGTCGAATGTCCACTGGAGCTGCCTTGTTTCGTAAACTGCGTAGCCTGTCAAGGGCGCTGTTTGGGTTGAGAATGGGCTTAGCCTGTCTAGGATTATCAGGGAGACAAGCAAAATCAGCGAAATCACCAGGAGTTTTTTTGCTTCCTCAGACCATTTCATTCATTGCACCTTTTTGGATGAGTGGGCATCTTTTCTGCAGCTTCTGAATAAAAAGCTTTGTGACAACCGCCATAGAAAGTTATTTATACGGATTTTTCCAGGTTTGGCTGCGATGGTGCTTGAGCTTCTCATTAATCCCGGGAAGGCTGAGCGTGAGCCTTGGGAGCTGTTCTTTGTGGGGCTTGTTTACAGTTCGGTTGCAATCTTCCTTAGCCTGTACATTTTCAAGCAGTATGTTGGCATTGTCATGGTTTTCCTTACCACGATTGCCTGCACTTACCTCATTCAGGGCACTTTGAGGAGGGAGGAAAAGAAGGACCTCCATTCAGGAGGAAACGATAAGGTGCATTAATTCTGTGGGCGTGGAAGGCTGCCTCTCTGCCCCGACTGAGTCCTTTGTGAAGATTTTCCTGAACAATATCAAGGTGCTTTTTTTTGTCCTTATCTTTGCCTTTTTCTATGGGGCAGGCTCTATTTTCATTCTTGCCTGGAATGCGACTGTTGTTGCTGCCGCCATTGGGATTTTTGTCAGGAATAGCTTGAGCAGCGTTGCTGCTTCCCTGGGTTTTTCTTCTGTTTCAGCGTATTTTTCCTCTTACTCCCTTGGCCTTCTGCGTTACCTCACGCACGGCTGGCTTGAAATCCTGGCTTATTTTATTGCTGCCCTTGCCGGCGGCATCATATCTGTTGCGGTTGCAAGGCACACCTTCAATAGCCGGGGTTTCAGGAAGGTCCTTTTGGATTCTGTTGACCTGGTGGCACTCTCCCTTGGGGCGCTTTTCCTGGCTGCGATTGTCGAAGTTTTTGTTACGCCAATGCTTTTTGGTTAGGGTGTTGTCACTTATCTCCACGAAGTTTTTGGGCTTTAAATAGCAAAATATTTAAGTGAACGTTTTCAGAGTTAAGTCCTTAAAGTAAGGCTTGGCTGAGTCAAATGTCGAAAAAATGGCGTGGTTCTAAGTGGCTTCCAGCAGTAATGCTTGCCTTTTTGTTGTTGGCCTTGCCTGTTTCTGCTGAAATCAGGGTTGAAACTGACAAGGGGGTCTATAACTTTGGGGACAGTATAGTCGCCAGTTACGAGTTTTCGAGAGACCAGGATTTTTCTGGCCTTATGAAGTTGTCCCTTTATTGCAGCGGTTTTGAGCTTGAATTTTACACTTTGCCAACAAACATTTACGCTGGCGAGCGCCAGCAGGTGACAGTTCCTCCCTTGAGCGTTTCGCCAGCCATGCTTGGAAAGTGCTATGTGGCTGCCAATGCAACTTCGTATGACCGGCTGATTAATGAGAGCAGCACGTCCAACTTTTTCAATGTCACAAGCCTCATTTCTGTTGCTGTTGAGGTAGCTTACCAGTCCTACCTTCCTGGCAGCATAGTTGAAGTTTCAGGTAGGGTTGGCAAGAGTCATTCCCTTCCCGCGAGTGCTGTTATGGAGTTTCTCGGCACTAACTACGCTTCTCCTGTTACTGATAACGTGTTTGCTTACAGCGTCAAGCTCCCGAAGAACATAAAGTCAGGAAATCACTCTCTCTCCTTTCTTGTCAACGATTCTTATGGCAATTCAGGCTCTGCCTCCGCACAGTTTTCGGTTGAGGCGGTTCCCACTCGGTTGGTAAACTTCCTGGATAAGCAGGTCGTCAGGCCCTCTGAGTCGTTTTCAGTCACTGTTTCGGCCTACGACCAGGCTGATGATGCGCTTTCCGGTGAAGTTGGCGTTTCCGTGACAGACTCGTCAGGGATTGTGGTTATGATTGGCTCCGGCATTACGGGTTCGAATATGATTCTCGCATTCCAGAGCCATCAGAAGCCTGGCAGTTACACCTTGTCTTCATCGGCGCTTGGCCTTTCCGCGGCAAGCCAGGTTGTTGTTGAGGAAGTTGAGGACGCCTCTGTCAGCCTTGGCAGCAACACTGTTGTCTTGAAAAATACTGGAAACGTGAACTATGTTCGCCAGTTTAACATCACCCTGTCTGGGGAACGGAGTTATGTTGTCGTGCAGGATGTTGACCTTGCTCCTGGCGAGGCTTTTGAGGTTGATCTTTCAAGCGCTGTGCGCGAAGGCACTTACAATGTTGCATTTCCAACCGTGGCCAATTCGTCTGTGGTTGAAAATGCGTTTATTGAGGACAACAGGCCTCTTCTTAAGAAGACTTCTGATTTCCTTGGCATCACGGGCAGGGCGGTTACCAAGCTGGAGTCCGGCACTGGCAAGGTACAGGCAAAGTTCGCGCCCCTCCTGTTGTTTCTTATAGTGGCCGTGACGGCATTTTATTTTGTTAAAAACAGGAGGAGAGGTGGCGGAAAAGGCAACGATTTCAATAGCGACAATTTTGGAAGCGGCAGCGGTGGTGGCAGCGATACTGCCGTCAGTAGTGCGAAGGCGCCCAGCCCTCCGGTGCAGTCTTCCGTGCCATCCGAGGAGGACAGGGTGAGGCAGATTATTGAGGAGAAGCGCAGGCAGATTCAGGAAAGGTATCCGCAGCAGCCCAAGAGCCTCCGCGACGACCCGGCAGCGCAGAAGTTTGTCAGGGATATGATGAAGGAGAAGAAGTTCAGGTAGTTCAGCAACCATTTTAAATCTCGTTTCTATTCGCTTTTTTATGGCGGCTGTTAGCGATTCTGGAATAATGAGGAAGGAAGTTCCAAACGACTCCAGTGAGATACTTGGCGTTCTTAATCCCACTGTGAAGCAGTGGTTTTTTTCCCGTTTCAAGGAGTTCAGCCTGCCTCAGCTTTTTGGAGTGATGGAAATCCACGGCAGGAGTAACATCCTCGTTTCAGCGCCAACTGGCGCGACTAAGACATTGACAGCTTTTCTTAGTATCCTGAACGAGCTTGTTGACAGCAGCGAGAAGGGCATTCTTGAGGACAGGATTTACTGCGTTTATGTTTCGCCCTTGAAGGCCCTTAACAATGACATTGGCAAGAATTTGAGGGAGCCTCTTGAGGAGATGGAGAAGATTGCGGGAAGGAAGCTGGGCATTCGCATAGGCGTGCGCACTGGTGACACGACAGCTTCCGAGAAGTCCAGGATGCTTGCAAAGCCGCCGCATATCCTGATTACCACGCCTGAGTCGCTGGCCATTGTGCTTTCCGCCTCTAAATTTGTTGCTCACTTGGGAAATGTTGAGTGGTGCATTATTGATGAGGTTCACGCCCTGGCTGAGAACAAGCGCGGTGTTCACCTTTCGCTGAGCCTTGAGCGCCTTCAGAGGCTGTCTCCCGGGATGGCCCGCATTGGCTTGTCAGCGACAATTGCGCCCTTGGAGGAGATTGCCAAGTTCCTTGTGGGCTTGGAAGATTTTTCTTCCGGCAGGTATCGCAGCTGCAGGATTTGTGATGTTCAGTTTGTCAAGAAAATGGACTTGAAGGTCATCAGCCCGGTGCCTGACCTGATTGATGCTAGCCGGGCTCAGATGCAGGATTCGATGTATGTTTTGATTGACGGCCTTATCCAGAGCCACAGGACAACTCTTATCTTCACTAATACGAGGTCGGCGACAGAGCGTGTCATTAATCATCTCAAGGAGAGGTTCCCGAAAAATTATGCGGCAGCCGAGCCCTCCATTGGCGCGCACCACGGCTCTCTCAGCAAGGAGCACCGTTATGGTATTGAGTCGGCCTTGCGGTCTGGGAAGCTGAAGTGCGTTGTCAGCAGCACGAGCCTGGAGTTGGGTATTGATATTGGCTACATTGACCTTGTGATTTTGCTTGGGAGCCCGAAGTCGGTCGCAAGGGCCATTCAGAGGATTGGCCGCTCTGGTCACAAGCTTCACGAAGTTTCAATGGGCAGGATAATTGTCCTGGATAGGGATGACCTGATTGAGTGCGCTGTCCTCCTGAAGTCAGCCATCGAGAAGGACATTGACAGGATTCACATTCCCTCTAACTGCCTTGATGTTCTTGCCCAGCAGGTTTTTGGGATTGCCATCGCTGACACTATGAGCGTCAATGACCTTTATGGTCTTGTGCGCGGTAGCTATTGCTATAGGGATTTGTCATTCAAGGATTTGAAGGAAGTCCTGGATTATCTTAGTGGAAAGTTTATCTCCCTTGAGGACCGCCACATTTACGCCAAGATATGGCACGATGAGTTGACTGGAATGATTGGCCGCCGGGGAAGGCTTAGCCGCGTTATCTACATGACGAACATCGGCACCATTTGACAGTGAAAATTGCCGGCACTGAGGAGGTTGTTGGGAAGGTTGACGAGTCTTTCCTTGAGAGGCTTAAGAAAAGCGATGTTTTTGTGCTGGGCGGGGATAAGTACCAGTTCGGCCACGCCAAGGGAATGGTTGCTTATGTGCACAGCTCGGTTGACAGGCAGCCTACCATTCCTTCCTGGTTTTCCGAGATGCTGCCGTTGAGCTTTGACCTTGCGATGAGCATCGGCAAGTTCAGGAGGCTGATGGAGGAAAAGTTCAATCACAATCGCAGCAAGGCGGAAATTCTTGAATTCATAAACGGCTACCTCTATGTTGACAGCAACGCCGCTGAGTCGATTTACGACTATTTCAGGGAGCAGTTTCTCTTCCTGGAGATTCCTCACGACAAGAAGATATTGGTTGAGTCGTATTCTGAGCAAGGGCGCCATTATGCTGTTTTTCATACTCTTTTCGGGAGGAGGGTGAATGATTGCCTTTCTCGCGCCGTGGCTTTCGCGATTTCCCGGACGCAGCATCACGATGTTGAGGTTGGCATTACTGACAACGGTTTTTTCGTTGGCTGCCCAAGGGCTTTTAATGCAATGGCGGCATTCAAGCTTCTTAATTCGGAAAAGCTTTCCCAGGTGCTTTCAGCCGCCATTGAGCAGTCAGAAATCCTTCGGAGGCGCTTCAGGCACTGCGCTGCGCGCTCGTTGATGATCCTGCGCGAATATCTTGGTCACAGGAAAAGGGTTGGCAGGCAGCAGGTGTCTTCCCAGATACTGATTAATGCCGTGCGCCGGATTAGTCCTGATTTTTGCATCCTTAAGGAAGCCAGGAGGGAAGTTCTCGAGGACCTGATGGACCTGCCTTCCACGTCGTTGGTTATTAAGCTCATTGAGGATGGAAAGATAAAGCTTAAGCAGGTTAATGGCTCAATGCCTTCGCCTTTCGCATTCAACATTGTCCTTGAGTCCCACACTGACATGATGCGTATGGAAGACAAGGTTGAGTTCCTCAAGAGGATGCATCAGAAAATTCTTGATCGGATTGGTGTTCGAAGCCGGAAGGAGGCTGCGGAAGCCTCGGCAGCCTAAAGCAAAAACTATATATACCCTTTAAGGCATTTTTCGTGCCATCCAATGAAGAAGCACAGGGCTAAGGCGCATTCTGCACGTTCTGGCGGTAAGCAGGTTAAGGCCAAGAGGCCAACAACGCACGGCAGGACTGTTTCTAAGAGGGCAGCAAGGCCGCAAAAAATGCGTGCTGCAGCTAAACCGGGGCAGGCATTTCATTCACCATCCCAGAAGGCTGCCGATGAGGTTCCAACGCTTGAGCAGGTTACCATTACTTGTGCCAACTGCGGGAGGCCTTTCAAGCTTTTCAAGCTCAAGGGCCTCAGCCTTGAGGGCACCATTTGCCAAAGGTGCAGCCTTGGCGAGATGGAGCTTCCGGAAAGCTTTGGGTAGCTGCGCAGCAACCAATAAATAGCCTTTATTCGCATCTTCTTTTATGGATACTGTTGAGGTGCTTCCCGGGATTGAAATAGCAGACTTGGCGCTCTATCTTAAAAAAGAGAACGTGGTTGTCATTGGAGATGTCCATCTGGGCTATGAGGATGCGATGTCGAAGCAGGGCATTTTCCTGCCAAGATTCCAGTTTAGGGACACCGTTGACAGGTTGGAGAAAATTTTATCCTCGTTGCGGCCGCAGGGGATAAGTGTCGGTGAAAAGCTTGAAGCAGTGGTCATAAACGGAGATTTAAAGCACGAGTTTGGCAGCATTTCAGACCAGGAATGGCGCGATATTCTTAAGCTCATTGACCTGTTACTGGAGCACGCGCAGCAAGTCATAATAGTCAGGGGCAACCACGACATCAAGCTTTCCCCCATTGCAAGGAAAAGGAGCATTGTGGTTGTCGAGAACATTTCCATCAATGACACGTTCATTTGCCACGGCCACGAAGTTCCTGCCAGCAAGGAATTCAGAGAATCGAAAATCGTCATTGTGGGCAACGAGCATCCCGCAATTTCGGTGAGGGAGGGGCCGAGGAGCGAGCTTTACAAGTGCTTCCTGCTTGGTAGATGGGATGGCAAGAAAATGGTGGTGATGCCATCATTCAATCAGATAACGATAGGCACCGACATCCTCAAGGAGAAGTTCATCAGTCCGTTCATGCAGCAGAATCTCGGAAGCTTTGAGGTCTTTGCCGTTGCCGACAAGCCTTACCATCTCGGGAAGGTAGCTGAAGCAAAAGGTTTATGAATAAGTTTGACTAAGTTAAGCTTAGTATGGTTCAAGCCTTGGTTGAAATTGGATGGAATTAGGTCTGATCCGACGTATCAGGGAATAAATCCAAAACATAAGCAGTCACTTACGGCCGTGTATCGGGAAGCACGTTCTTGTTAGATCTAGTTCGGATTTCTTGCGAGTACCGGTTAGCAGTCCCAGAAGACGACAAAAATGTGGATATTTAGGCGAGTAGAACCTGCACTTACAGTTCACCGCCGTAACATGGCAAGTTTTGGGCCATTTGGCTTAAGACGTTTAAAGAACAAATTGGCCTACTTGTCTAAGATTATGCTTTGAGGTTGCCATCCTCTGGGAATTTTGTATCTGGTCTTTAGAAGAGTTACTGAGCTTATTCTCGCAATTACGAACGTTCTTTCTTCATTTCTCAAATGACAAAACGCAGTGATTGCGCTTTTCCAGATTTTATAGACGTCGATTACCCTTGTTGTGTGTTCATTGTTATGAGGACTGTAGTATGTTATCTTCAAACTCTTTTTATGTTCGAACGCTTTCTTCAGCAGGTTCACAATTTCGGATTTTTTCATCTGAAAAACCAGTTAATGCGGCCCCAGGCATCGGCATTCCTTTATGTGTGTCCAAAACTTCTTCTCGTCAGGCTTCATTTTGCAGCCGCAGCACGGGCATCTGTCTGACATTTCGAGTTCCTCTTTGTTTAGTTTACCCATAGCTCCTCCTACTCAAATACTTCTCCAAGCCTTTTGACAAACTGCTTTGCGCTGCTTAACAAATCTTCAGCCAAATCTCTAGATATTTCTCCTACTTCGTAAGCTGCTGTTCTTCTTGTTTGTCTTCCTTTCGCAAGCATATCCACATATTCCTCTTTCAGCGACCTGGCTTTGTCAAGCATGTCCACAAGGCGCTCTTCCAGAATGCCCTCATGCACATAGTAGTAATACAAAGCCCAAACTGCCGCTTCATGCGGCCTTACCTTGTAGCCAATCCTGGCCAAGGCGGCCATAGCCGCATGATACATCGCATAATATGCCGCTTCAATAACTGACTCGTAGCACCTGAACTTAGGGTTCAGACTGTGAACCTTCTTTAGCTTTTCATCTTCCGAAATGTTCCATAGCAGGTTGGCTACTACGAGGTTGAAGCCTGCCTTCTCCATGTGTTTTCCCGCAAGATGCTTGATTGTGATGTCTTTCTCGAGTGCTGGTTGCTCTCCACGCTGCGTCCTCTTGTAGTATTCTATTTTTCCTTTCAGTACTGCAAGGCTATATTTTAAGGTCATTTTCCACTTCCCTCACGTATTCAAAGAACTTTTCGCACCCGTAAATGACAACGTGATACCTTAAAGCTTCCTTCCCAACGTTGACGTCCTTGGAAGTGAGCATGCTTTGGAAAAGCTTCTTATCCATAACGACGGCATTCAGCTCCACAGCATGTGCCATAGACAATGTGTTAGCTACTCTGGAAACTGTTTCCCTTTTCCTATCTTCAACAACAACCAGCAGGTCAACATCGCTCTTTTCCCTCGCTGTGCCTTTTGCGTAGCTGCCAAAAACAGCCACAAAATGAAGGGTATTTGATTGTTTAGACTCATCAAGAAGCTTATCCAGAATTCCCTTCAAAGTTTTATTATGTGAAAACAACTCTTTAGCCTTTGCAGCCTCACGCTGGCAAAGCAAAAGAATGGTGTTATACTCAGAAAGGTTAAGGGAGCATAAAGAAGAAGTGCCAACAACCCTCTTATTTAGGACACCATCTGCAACCATTGACATGACTTTATTGTAGATGAAGCTGTAACCTTTCCGGCCCAGTCTCCGGGCTATCTCATTGATGCTGTACTCAGCCAAAATGTTCTCATCATACAGCCCCACTATCTGCCGCTCAAGTTCGCCCGCCATAATTATTCCTCTTTTAAGATAACATTATCCCAAAAATAGGGTAACTGCTATATAAACTTTTTGGTGCCACAAAATGCATCAGCAGTCAGACTTCGGACAAGCTTTTTATATCCTTTCTCCGAGAGTGTGTGTAAAAGAAGCAGGACATTAGTCTTTTTATGGCTGTCAAGTTTGGTCGCGACGTCGCACTACTATACGCCGTCCTGTCCCGGCGTCCTTCTCAAAACCAGAAACTTTATATAGTTGTAACATCAATTAGTAGAAATATTACTAATTGGTGTTAATTATGGAAGGGCTTTCAAGGAAGGAAATGGAAATTGTGTCATGGCTTGAATTTTACAACAAGTATTTCTTTTCTTCATCAGAAATAGACAGATTTGCAAAAAGCAGAACTCAGCGTTACAATTTTATCAAAAATTTGTTGAAAAAGAAACGAATTGTCAAGCTAAGCCGGGGCAGGTACTACCTGATAACTACAAAAGCCAAATCTGGAAGCTGGGCGGAACATTCCTTCATTTTGGCAGATGAAACGTGCAGTGGTAAGGATTACGTCATCGGTGGGTGGGCAGCAGCCAACTACTGGCATCTTACTGATCAAATCCCCATGCAAATTGATGTTTATACTACAAAACGGCAGGGTGTATTAAGAGTGCTCAATACACGCATTGTCTTTCATAGGACAACTGAACGAAGGGTGAATAGCGTTGTTGTAGGACGCATCAGCAATCATCCCTTTAGGATTGAAAAAAAAGAGGATGCTAAAAAATGGCTGAAATCAACAAGATAAGCCCCAGAGAATTTGCAGATATTGCTTCACGGCATCCATTTAACAATATCCTGCTCACTAAAGACTATTATGTCACCGTGTTTCTCTACTTATGCAAAGAGATTGATGGCTTGTATTTCAAAGGAGGGACCGCTCTGCAAAAAATATTTCTTAATCACAGTCGGCTAAGCGAGGATATCGATTATACTGTCACCATAGATGTGGAAGAGGCAAAAAGAGAAATAACCGAAGCGATAAAAGCGAGTCAATTTGCAACCAGCATAACCAAGGATAAGGATGTTGAAGGATTTACTCGTCTAGTTATTCACTACAAGGGTTTTGGTGATGAGGATGGAACAGTGTTTATTGACCTGAATAAGCGAGCCAGGCTCCTCCTTAAGCCTGAACGACACGAGATTAAACATTTTTATCCTGACAATATCCCAGCGTTTTCTGTCAATACTCTCGCACGAGACGAAATGTTTGCAGAAAAAGTTGCTGCCGCGGTTGGCAGGAACCGCCCAAGGGACTACTACGATGTTTACACGATGATTAAAGCCAACCTGCCTATCAATCTTGACATAGTCAAACAGAAATGCAGGCAATCGGGCACTGAATTCAATGTTCCAAGAATGTTCAGCAAAGCCGATAAGCTCAAAGTGAGATGGGACAGGGATATGATCCCCCTTCTGGCTGAAGAAGTTCCGTTCGTGGAAGTGATGAGAACACTGGCCAGGCACTTCAAGCTCAAGGAAGTAAAAGATACTAAAAGGGAAAGGTAGTTGTCGAACCTCCTGTCCCGGCGTTATACTTGCAGTTCAGCGCCGTCACAGGATTGCAATCGGACAGTCAACTAAAAGAATGCTGCCTTATTTGGTCATTTGGAATTCATCTTATTTTATGTATGCGGGATTTTCAAGAATATTCCGTTCTTGATCTTTTCGGTTATACGTCGTTCTTGAACAGTCCACAGGTCTGTCGAAACTTGTCAAATAGATTTCAGCAATCGCCAAAGGTCCGTGGACTAATGTTTCGTCAAGATAAAAGCAAACATTAGGTGTAATATTTTTCTGTCCACCTATAGGAATATATCCTATTGACGGCGCATCCATGTCCGGATACTTTTCATCCGTCTTCTTAGCTTTAAGTTCCAGACTCCCCTCTTTACTGTCAATATCAGAATTTCCAGTTACATTGTCCATCCATAAAAAATAGCGTGAACCACCCAATTCATAAACTATTCCAACCCCTTGATCAACTGTCTCCACAGCTCTTATTTGGCCAGTCACTTCAGGGGCTGCTTGAGCACAGGCAGATGTTATAAGAGCCGCAAGCCCACCCATTAATGCTACCCCTCTCACTTTCGAACTTAAAGACATTTCAATCAAGATTCAGAAATTCGAACACCTATTTAAATTTATCTATTTTTACCACTTAATAGACGTAAATTAAGAGCTTGCTTAACCTTTTTAATTTCCTGACAAAGGTCATATATCTTCAGAAATGGTGCGACGTCGCACTACTATACGCCGTCCTGTCCCGGCGTTAAACTGCCTTTTACATTATCTTCTTTAGTATGTCTGACTTTGTTATGACGCCTTTCGGCTTTCCGTTTTCGGCGACTATCACGAGGGGTGAGTGCCTCAGGAGTTCGGCAACGGCGGTGAGTGACGTTGACTTTGAGACTATTGGCGGGGCTTCTTCCATTATGTCGGCCACTTGCAGCCTGTTTGGGTTTTTTCCTTCCGCTATCTTCTCTATTATGTTGCTTTCGGATATCAGCCCGGTTATTGAGCTGCTGTCCGTGACCGGCAGCTGAGATATGTTGTTTGCCTTCATTTTTTTTACGGCTTCGGTCACTATGTCCGTCTTGTCAACAGAGATTATCTTGTGCGTTATGAGCTGCTCTGCCTTTGGCTCGTTCTTGTCTTCGAGGCCGTGAAGCGCCTCAAGCAGCTTTTTGGCATTGCTGTAAGTCGGGTCGACTCTTCCAGATTCTATTTTCGCAATGAGGCTCTGGGATACTCCGGCCAGCTTTGCAAGCGCGGTTTGGGTTAGGTTGTGCTTTTTTCTCAGGCGTTTTACTTCCGGAAGGTCCTCGAATTGGTTCATGCCGTGGTCACTGCTGCCGGGATATAAAATACTTTCTATTTAGAATAAAAAAAGGAAAATTTTATTCCTTTAAGAATTTACACGAATGATCCTTCTTCTGTGGCGGACTCCTCTATGAGGTCTTGCGCCTTGCCCGTGTATTGCTGCCCTACTGTTTGCCTTCCGCAGTATGGGCACGAGCTGACGTCAGCCTCGCGTTTTCTTGAGAACTTGAAGTGGCAGCTTCGGCAGTAGTAGCCTGTCGTGTCGCCTGCCGCGCCTATGATGGCTTCCCCTTCCTGGCCCGCCGTTGCCTCGGCTGTTGAGCCATTTCCGGATTGCCTGAACTGTGCTTGCCTTAGCCTTGCGGAAGACGATTGTGTTGTGCCTGGTTTTATTCCGCTTCGTTCCTTTTCCACGCACACCTGGCATATTAGCTTTGTTCCGCTGAGGTTGTATCGCATCGTGCTGACTTGGGTTCTCGAGCCGCAGTTTCCGCACGTTAGCATCCCGCTCAGTGGCATGGCTTTTTTAGGCGCTTTTGTATTTTTAAAGTTTGTTATGCTTTCAGCAGTTTGCTTTTCCCGACGGCTGCGGCAGCGGTTATGCGCCTGCGTTGTTTTCGGATCTCTATTTAGAAACCTTTATATATCGCCTTTTCGTTCTTCCTGAAACGAGTGAAAGAAGAACCTGAGCTAGATTCTTCGTTTACTGGCTTTGCGCCAGCGGAAAAGGATTGATTAAATGAGCATAAACAAGACAAGCAATAGGATAGTAGCCGTTATTTCTGCGGCAGTTGAACAGGGGTGATTAGTATGCAGCAGCCAATGCCTCATCAGATTATGGGTTATGATCGTGCCATTACTATGTTCAGTCCGGATGGCCGGCTTTTGCAGGTTGAGTATGCCAAGAAGACTGTTAGGCAGGGTTCCACGGCGATTGGAATGGTTTGCAAGGATGGTGTTGTTCTTATTGCGGACAAGCGCATTGTGGACAGCCTTGTGATTGCAGAGGCTGTTGAGAAGATTTTTCCGATTGATGACCATATCGCGTCCACTGCTTCGGGCATTCTTTCTGATGCACGTGTTTTGGTTGAGCGTGCCCAGTTGAGGGCTCAGCAGCACCACGTTACTTATGATTCGCCTGTTGACATCCTTACCATTGTCAAGGATATTTCGAATCTTAAGCAGTTTTGCACCCAGTCTGGTGGCTTGAGGCCGTTTGGCGTTTCCTTGCTTATTGCAGGTGTTGATGAGACTGGTCCTAAGCTGTTTGAGACTGACCCGACGGGCATTTACTTCCAGTATAAGGCTACTGTCATAGGTGAGGGCGAGCCTGAAATTGAGGAAGTGCTTAGGAAGGAGTACAGGGATGACTTGACGATGGAGGAGGCGATTAAGCTGTGCCTCAGGAGCCTTTACAAGGTGATTGAGAAGGATTTTAACTATGATAGGATTGCTGGCTCTTACATCACGACCTCAGAGAGGAGGTTTGTGAAGCTCAAGAGGGCTGAGATTGAGAAGTATATGGAGGAAGTGAAGCGGTCTGCTTCCAAGAAGAAGGAGGATAAGCCTTAAGGGGTCGCGATGGAAGCCTTCAAGGACAATTTTGTCAAGGAGAGGGTTCATTTTAACCTTGCCAGGCTCAAGGCTGGCGGCGAGAATTTCGAGGTTGTTATCCATCCTGATCAGGCAATGGCGTTCAAGTCGGGCCAGGGTGACATCAGGGATGTCCTGGTTTATGATCACATATTCGCTGATGCCAAGAGGGGCATGGCTGCTTCGGAGCACGTTATGATGAGCGTGTTCAAGACAACTGAGAGGGTTGAGGTCGCGAAGCAGATTATCCTGAAGGGCGAGATTCAGCTGACCGTCGAGTATAGGGATAGGCTGAGGGATGAGAAGAGGAAGGCAATCCTGAACATCATCCATCGTAACGCCATTGACCCGAGGTCGGGCCTGCCGCATCCGCCTAATAGGATTGAGGCCGCTTTTGATGAGGCCAAGGTGAGGATTGATGAGCACCGGAAGGCCGAGGACCAGGTCCAGGACATTGTCAAGCAGCTTATGCCTGTGCTGCCAATCAAGTTTGAGGTGCGCAGGGTTGAGCTTCACGTTCCAGCAAGGTATGCTGCCCAGTCGTATGCTATAATGAAGGGCTTTGGAAGCCTTGTGAAGGATAACTGGCAGAATGACGGCAGCCTGGTTGCTGTTGTTGAGGTTCCCGCTGGGTTGCAGCAGGACCTTTATTCGGCCTTGAACAGGCTGACTCACGGAGAGGTTGAAAGCAAGGTTGTAGGAAAGGTTTAAGGGTGATTTGAAAATGGGAGAATTGTTGGTTTCAGACAAGAGCATTGTTGTTCCGGGAGAGGAGGTTGCTGTCGGGATGGATTTCCTTCCGACAGAAGGCGTTTATCGCGATGGTGACAAGCTTGTTGCCTCGAGGCTTGGCCTTTTTTCAGTTGACGGCAGGCTGGTCAAGCTTATTCCGCTTTCTGGCAAGTACTTGCCAAAGAAGGGTGATGTGATTATTGGCAAGGTTGTTGATGTCCTGATTTCTGGCTGGCGTGTTGACATTAACTCGGCATATACTGCTATGCTTTCGATGAAGGATGCAACTTCGGAATTCATTGCCAGGGGCGCTGATCTTACGAGGTATTTCACATTTGGCGATTACATAGTTACCAACATAGTCAATGTGACTTCCCAGAATCTTGTTGACCTTACGATGAAGGGGCCTGGCTTGAAGAAGCTTTCCGAGGGTATGATAATTAAGGTTGCTCCGAATAAGGTTCCGAGGATTATCGGGAAGCAGGGAAGTATGGTGAGTATGATCAAGGATGCGACCGGCTGCCGCGTAACGGTTGGTCAGAATGGCATTGTGTGGCTTCAGGGTGAGCCGAGCCAGGAGTTTGTGGCTGTTTCTGCCATAAGGAAGATTGAGCAGGAGAGTCACATTTCTGGCTTGACTGACAGGATTAAGGCTTTCCTGGATGAGGAAGTTGGAAAGATTAAGGGAGGATGAGTTTTATGTCGTACGATAAGAGAGTTGATGGTCGAAGGCCTGATGAGACGAGGCCTATTGTTGCAAAGGCGGGCATAATCAAGAGGGCTGATGGCTCTGCAATGTTTCAGATGGGCAATACTGTTGCTTATGCTGCGGTTTACGGGCCGAGGGACCTTTTTCCCCGGTTTATGCAAAATCCGCAAAGGGGTGTTTTGCGCTGCCGCTATAATATGATGCCTTTTTCCGGCGCTGGCGAGAGGGTAAAGCCTGGCGGTTCAAGGCGAAGCAAGGAAATTTCAATGGTTACCGAGAAGGCGCTTTTGCCTGTCCTTAACCTTGAGGATTTTCCAAATGCTGTTGTTGATGTTTTTATTGAGCTTCCGCAGACTGACGCTGGCACCAGGTGCGCGGGCATTTGCGCTGCCTCAATTGCCCTTGCTGACGCTGGCCTTTCAATGAGGGATATGGTGGCTGCTGTTTCCGTGGGCAAGGTTGATAATATGGTTGCGGTTGACCTCAACTACGCTGAGGAGTCTTACGAGGGCGGTGACGTGGCTGACATTCCTGTGGCTTTTATTCCGAGGACTGGGCAGGTTTCCCTTCTTCAGATGGATGGGCTTATTGATGCTGAGAGCCTTAAGAGGGCTCTCGAGCTTGGAAAGAAGGCGTGCTCTGAGATTTATGAAATCCAGAAAAAGGCGCTTAAGGAGAAGTTTGCTTCCGGAGCCGGCGTTAACGGCAACGGTGAACGGTAGGGGATTGAAATGAATGAGCTTTTGAAATCGAACATTTTGAAGTGGCTTAAGACAGGCAAGCGCTATGACGGCCGCGGCTTGGAGGATTTCCGCCCGATAGTGGTCGAGCGGGGAGTTACAAAGAACGCAGAAGGCTCTGCGAGGGTCAGGATTGGCGATACTGAAGTTATTGCTGGAGTCAAGCTTTCAGTAGAGAAGCCTTACCCAGACACGCCAAAGAATGGCAATTTGATGGTTGGTGCCGAGCTTTTGCCCCTTTCAAATCCCGAGTTTGAGGCAGGGCCTCCAAATGAGGAGGCGATTGAGGTTGCAAGGGTGGTTGACCGCGGCCTTCGCGAGTCCAATGCCTTGGATACGAAAAAGCTTTGCCTTGAGGAAGGAGAGAAGGTGTGGTCTGTCAGCATTGACATTTGCACCATAAACGTGGATGGCAATCTGCTTGATGCTTCAGCCCTTGCGGCCGTTGCTGCCATTCAGGATGCGCGTTTTCCCGGATATGACGGGAAAACTGTCGACTACAAGCACCTTACTGAAAAAAGGCTTCCGATGGCCCGCACTCCGATATCGATTACCGTCAATAAGCTTGGGGAGTTCATCTTTGTTGACCCGTCTACCGATGAGGAGATGATCGTTGATGCCCGGCTCACGGTTGCCATGACTGAGGGCAAGATTTGTGCCTTGCAGAAGGGCGGCTCCACGCCCCTCACTATCGATGAGATTGGCAGGATGATTGACCTGGCCAAGGCAAAGGCTGGTGAGCTTTCAGTTAAGCTTAAATAATGGCTGTCTGTCACCAGCTTCAAGCGAGGTAATGTTTTAATGGCTGTAAAGGAAGCTACTGAACAAAAATTCACCAAGTATGAGATTGCGAGGATGATTGGTGCCCGTGCCCTTCAGATATCTATGGGTGCTCCATTTCTTGTGAAGCTTTCCGAGGAAGAGATAAAGGCGTTGCGGTACAATCCAATCGAGATAGCGAAGCTTGAGTTTGAGAAAGGCGTGATACCTATAACCGTAAAGCGCCCTGAGAATGCGGCTAAGTAGCTTTTTTTCCCTTGTATCTTCCCCTTTCCTCGACTTTTCCAAGCCTGATTAGCACTTCTTTCCAGCCGCCGTTGCTTTGTTTATACGCGGTCATTGCGGCGGCAAAGCATTTTTCTGCTATTCTGCTGTGGCTGCTTTTGAGGGCTTGCCTGAAGAGGTGGAGGTCAACTGCCTTGTCTTCGTCCTTGTTTGAAAACAGGCTTAGCCCGAAGTCGATGAGGTATGCTCTTCCATCGCGGTTGCCGTGAATAATGTTCGAAGTTGTCAGGTCGCCGTGAGTTATGTTGTTGTTGTGCATTGTTCCGATGCTTTTTCCGATGTTAGCGGCCAGTAATTTGCAGTTGCTGTCGTTAAGGGTGTCGCGCACTTTTTTCCCGTCGATCAGCTGCAGGGTTATGGTTGTGGTTTTTTCGTCTGCATCAAGCACTTTTGGCACGGGCACTCCCAGTTGCTGGAGAGCTTCGATTACTTTAACTTCCCTTCTCATTCGGTGCAGCCTCAGCTTCTCATCAATTTCGTTTATTCTGTATTTCTTGGGTTGCCGCTGCTTGACGACCGTTTTAGCGTCGGTATAGACAACTGCCTCGGCTCCTCTTGAAAGAATTTTCATGAATCAGGAGAAATTCGCTGCTGTTTTAATTGGTTTCTATCTGCTGCTTATCCAGCTCAGTGCTTTTATTATCTGTCCTGTGACTGCTGTGAGAGCCTCTCCTCCGCCTCCTCCACTGCCTGAACTGGCGTCGCTGCCCCCGCCCTCGCTTCCGCTGTCTGGGCTGTCGTGGCCGCCTTCTGCTCCTCCGCTGCTTTCGCCGCTAGGATAGCTTCCTCTTTCACCTCCATCATTGCCTTCCCCGCCTGATGGATATGGCCCTTCGCGGGGGTAGTCTTGTTCGTTGCGGAAGCCGTCGCTTTCTGGCTGTTGTGATGGGAACTGCTCCCTGGGCATTTCCCCGGGAAATTCCTTGAATGTGCCTTCTGGTTCGCGTCTTGCTGGCTCTCCGAATGGTTGTCTTTCCATTCGCTGGGGCCCCCGCCTTTCAGCGGGAAATGATGACTGCCCAAACTCGCGGTTGTCGCCTTCAAAGTTTTTCCCTTCAGCTCCTGGTGGTGGGGTGCGCTCTGACATTTTTTGCCTGCAATCGTCGTCTGATAGCCCTGTGCAGGGGTTTTCGAATTCTCGCCCTTCCCTGCCTTCAAACCTGTCTCCTTCGCCTCTTGAGTCGAATTTGGCTTTGCAGTCTTCTTCGCTCAGTTCCTGGCAGTCTGGTGGAATGCCTCTTTCACCGCCCATCCCGTCTTCGAATCGTCTTCCTTCGCCAGGCTCCCCGAATCTGTCTCTTGGCTTCTGCTGGCATTCATTCTCGGATAGCCCTTCGCAATCCATTCGGTTTTGGTCCTGTTCTTGCCTTTCGCGTTCAAACCTTTCATTCAGTCCTTTCATGCACTCTTCCCTTTCCAGTCCTTCGCATTCTGGCGGCTTGAACCTTTCAAACATTTTCTTTTCGCAGTCCTCCCTCGCGAGGCCTTCGCATTCGTTTCCGAAGCCTTCTCCGTCTCTTCCTCCAAATCCTTGGAATTCACCGCTACCGGTGTTTCCGCCTCTTTCCCTTATGATTGCTTCGCATTCCTCTTTTGTGGTTGCTTCCTGGCATTCGACTGGCCCGAATTTTTTCATCATTATGAGTTCGCATTGGGAAGGTTCAAGTCCTGCGCATTCCGCGGGCACTCCTCCTGGGACGCCTCTTCCCGCAAATGCTTCCCGGCACTTGTCAGGGTTTTCAGCGCATTCTGGGGGCATTCCGGTTTGCTCTCGCATTTTTTTCCTGCACTCTTCAGGGCTCAGTCCTACGCAGTTTATCGGCGGCCCTTGCCCTTGGCTTGGTGGTTGTTTTCTTATTTCCTCAAAGCATTCGTCCGTGCTTAATCCTTCGCATTGCGGTGGCGTGCCGTGAAGTTCCATCATTACCACGAAACAGTCCTTGCCGGTCACGCCTTTTTCCTTGCATTCCGGAGGCTCTTCCCTGGCTGGGCCTTGTCCTTCATTTCCGGGCCCGCGCTTCATCATTTCCTTGAAGCAGTCGTCATTGCTCAGCCCTTCGCATTCCGGGGGCGTGCCGAATTTGGAAGTCATTATGTCAAAGCATTGCCTTGGTTCTGTTGCTCCGGCATCCTGGCACTCTTTTGGCATTGCATTTTGCATCGCATCCGGCCTTTCGTGGCGCATCAGCTTCATGCACTCCCTTGTGTCCAATCCTTCGCATTGCGGTGGCGTTCCGTACTTGCTGAACATCAGCTCTGCGCACTCAATTGGCTGCTGCACGCCGGCCTCCACGCATTCAGGCGGAAAATTGGGCTTCTCGTTCGGAGGGTTGCGTTTCACGAATTCCATGCATTCCTCGTCGCTGAGGCCCTCGCATTGAACTGGCGTTCCGTAGAGGTCCTTCATTATCACGAAGCATTCCTTGAAGTCGCTCACGCTGGCGCATTCCGGCGGCCTGAATTTCTCAAACATCTGCTGTTCTTTCTGCCTTAAGGTGTCAAGCACAGTTGCCTTGCCCTCCTCGCCAACAAATTCGGGCAGGAAGTCTTCAATGCTTTCAGAGCTGAGTTCGGCGCAGGCATCGTGGTCGTTCTCATACTCGCACCGTATGGCCAGGGCCTTTTTCACTTCGCAGCTTTGGCTGTGCTTCCCCACCGGTATCTGGCTGCAGTCACATTGCTTCGGGTCAACTATGCATTGCCCAACCGTGTCAAGAATCTGGCTTCTTGCGTTGTCTTCCCTTGACTTGAACTCGCCTTCAACCCTTTCCTTGAGCCATTGCGGGGCTTTTTCAATTTGGCAGAGCTCATCTTGCTTCATTATGTCGAAGTCCTGCTTTGCAATGGCATCGCAGTACGACAGCCTGCTTTTTGAGACAAGCAGGGCCACCCTGACTTTTTCCTCTTCGCTGAGCTGTGCGTCAATGGCTTTCTCGACGCCTTCCCAGCCCTGGTCCGGCAGTTTTTCCTGCAGTCCCGCCAGGAGCTTTGTAGCCCTTCTTACTTTCTCATTTGTCTCCTTTTCAAGTTCCGGCGCAAGGTCTGTTTGGGCCTGCTCGGAGGCCTTGGTTGCAAGCTCAAGGGCGTCAATAGCGGCTTCCGGCTTTTTCTTGTCCATCATTACCGCAGCTTCTGCTATTCTTTCCTCTTTTATCTCGAACGCTTTCTTGTTTTTGTCCTCGCCTTTCGCTAGCGAGAGCTGGATATCATCAACGACCTTGTCAAATATGTAAAGCGGGCTGTCGGGAGTTACGCCGCCAGCGCTATCTTCTGCAACAATTTCTTCCTCAAGCAGGACTTCTTCCTCTTCCTCCTGGGCGGCAGCAAAAACTGACAGAAGCGCAAACGCAACGACAGCAAATGTTGTGATGCTTGCTCTAAGAAACTCTCCCTCTTTTCTCATTATGGTCGTGTTTTCCCAGCTGCAATATTTAAACCTTTTGAAAAAGCTTTTAAGCAAGAACGTTCCAGGGTCAAGTTTATGAAAAAAGAGGTGGCGGCAGACCTTTTTTTCCTGGCTGTTGCCTTGGTGATTTTTGCTGTTCTCGTGGGAGGGCAGGTTCCGGCTCCAAAGCCGGTCGTTGAGGCAAAGTGCCACGATACGGGCAGCTTCAGTGTTTCGAACCTGGAAGACCGGGCTAAATCTGTTGCCGTAAAGAAGAGTGGCGGGTCATCTTCTGCTGTTTCCGGTTCCTGGCGGGAAATGTCAACTGGATTGTACAAGTTCACTTCTGACGATATGGCAGTCGTTGACGTGAAGGGTGGCTACTACACTGCAGTTGTTGACAAGAAGAGCTATGGAATGACCTGCCCCGCATTTGAATTCAGTTGCAAGCTTATCAACATCACTGTTAATAGCTGTTACAAGCGCAATGACTCTTTTGTCGCCAAGTATACGGCATACAGCTACCGCTACGATAAGAAGAACGAGTTCAGGTTTGAAAAGCCTTTTATGCTGGGTTATGAGGCGGTTGCCAATGTCGATGGCAGGAAGAAGGAGCTTGAGCATTCCCCAATTGCGGTCAGCCCTGAGTTCAAGACTATTAACATTAGCCGTATTAAGATGGTCGGCTCGAACACTTACACGTTGCGCTGGACAACCCCTCTCAACATTACGAAGTTTGTGGTGCGCTATGACGACTGCGAAACGGCAAAATACGCCTTTTACGACTCTTTTGAGTGCACTGACAGGCCTTTCTGCGCTCGTGACGGCGATTGCCTGCAGTCAGAGCGCTGTGATGACAATCGTTGCATTCCAATCAGCTGCGCAGCCTGCCAGTACGTTGCCAACCACACCTGCGCGGATTACGACTGCTGCACCGATAATGACTGTGATGAGGGCTTTGTCTGCGGCACCGGCAGCAGGTGTGAGCCATTGTCGTGCGGGTTCAATGAGTACGTTTCAGGCCACGGCTGTGAGCCCTTGGAATGCGGCGAGGATGAGTACGTTTTCAATGGTAGCTGCAGCAAGCTGAACTGCGCCCAGGATGAGCTCGCAATTAATCACGCGTGCAAAAAAATTGAATGTCAGGACAGCGAGGTTGCCAGGGACGGCGTCTGCCAGAAGCTGAAGTGCGGCTTCCTGAAGAAGGCAAAGAATCACGGCTGCGTGAGCTTTTTCTCATTCAAGGCAGGTAGAAACACTTAAAAAGAACCTGTCGGTTCTCATCTTCATAGCCCTGTAGTGTAGCGGTCAAGCACGGCAGGCTCTGGCCCTGCAAACCCTGGTTCGAATGTTGGCGCATGGCGGCAACACGCCAAGCGTTAGCGCGGATGTCCGGGCGGGGCTATTTTTTCTTCAGCCAATCAATTAACTCTTTTGAAACCTTATCCCAGAATTCTGCTATTTCTTGCGCTTGGTCGGGGCGCACAATTCCTCCTCTATACTCCTCATCATGTCTTATCCTTCTAAACATGTCAATTTTTCGAAGTTCAAAATTTAGCTTTACATTAGCACCTTCTAGTATGCGTATGCTTGCCTCATGTGAGCGGGGTTCATAGCCACTCTTCCACCATGCAGCATCTCCCAGTTGTCTGAATGCGTCATAAAATGACTTGAAAATGTTTGCCGCGGTTTCTTCTTTGATTGGTATACTTTTTCCAAAATTGGCGTTACGAACTGCAGCACCTATTAATGATTCTGCCCTAAGTAGATCAGGTGTTCGTTTCCATAATTCCTTTCTTTCAAGGTAGGATTTTATTTCTTCCTCGTTCATAATCTCACCTCCAAGACTCCAGAAAGAACTATGCCGTTTGCTAGGTTTGTGAACAGATTTAAGTCAATACTCTTTCTATTAAAAGTTAGAATATGGATTTTTCGGTCGATGGCTTTTTCATAAGCGTCAATTCCATCTGGCCTCACAGATGTTACACTCACATCTTCGGTTGTTTCAATAGCTATATCTATGTCTGAATCAGACCTGTCCTGTCCCCATCTGTAACTTCCGAAAAGGATAATGGTTTTGGGATGGTTGAGTGATTCATCTAGGAATTCAACTAGTCCGCTTTCATAAACTACGTTGAGGTTGTGAACTATTTTTCTTTTAATAAATTGATAGCTTTCAGTTTTAGCCTTTATCCTGAAAACTACGCCCTGATTTACGGTTACAATTTCGTTCTCTTCAAGAACCCCTAAAAATCGGTTCATAGTACTCTTCGATATGCCTGCCGCTGAGGCAAGTTCAGTAAGACTGAACTCGGTTTCAGGAAAGTTATATAGAACTGAAAGTACATCTCGGAGTTTGTTTCTTTCCAGCCATAAGAGTTCTTTTTTTGAAACGCTTGTTCTTTTCATAGAACGAGTGTTCTATCTGTGGAACTATTTAAATCTTTTGTAAGTGCACTGCACAAGTCCTGACTTGAATTTCTTGATGCCGTCTAGTTTTAGCCAGTGTTGCTTTTTGATTCCTGTGAAAAGTGGTATTCCCTTCCCAAGTATTACTGGGTGGATTGAAATGACATACTCGTCAATTAAGTCTGCGTTGAGTAGGTCTTTAGCAGTTTCTTTGTTAGTTCTACTCCGTCTTTGGCAAATTCAACTCTTGAATCTGGCTTGTTATTCTTTCTTGAGAGAACGTAGGTCTTCTTCCCAGTATGCGGCCACGAATCAAAGCTAAGGCTAAGTTCGTATGTTTTTCTTCCCATTATGATGGCATCAACACTTTTGTAGAATTTGGAGTAGCCGTAGTCGCCATCGCTAAATAGCCAGTCTATCTCTCCTTTTGGCCCTGCAATGTATCCATCAAGGCTGCAGGCTATGAATAAGTTGACTTTGCGCATTAGGATATAAGAGAAGGTAGAAATATAAAACTAGCGTTTGCTTCGCATCCTTCTCTCAGAAATTTCCTTGGTTGGCGGGTTCCTGTTCTGCTTGAGGAAGCGGTCAATCCTGTCCTGGTCAGCCTGCTTTTGCTTGTTCTGCTCCTCATTGAGGTCAGGCATGGCTATGTCCACGGTTGCCGGCTTGTCCTTCTGGAACTTCGCATACCTCAGCGCTTTTGCGCTGATTTTCTTTTCCTTCTTTCTTTTGCCCATTTTCGGTTTTCGAATTAGCTTCCCATTTATAAAACTTTTTCCTTCTATGGACCCATCAGGCTTCCAGCGAACGCCAGGTTGGCAATCTTGGCAAGGTTGTTGGTGAATACAAGTATGCCAAGGATTATCAGGATGATGCCTGCAACTATGCTTACGTATTTCATCACGTTCTGGTATTTGCTTATCGCTGCCGCTGCCTGTGACGTGAATAGCCCTACAATGAGAAATGGCAATCCCAGGCCCAGCGCGTAAGAAAACAGCATCCCGAAGGCTATTGTCGGTTGTGTCAGCGCAAGGGTCAGTATTGCTCCAAGGATTGCCCCTACACACGGCGTCCAGCCCACCGCAAATGCGGCCCCGAAAATGAACGATGCGAAATGGCTTGGTTTTAGCCCTTTCAGCTTCAGCTTGTGCTCCTGCTGCAGGAACTGCGGCTTTATGATGCCGAGAAGCACAAGGCCGAACAGGATTATCACTACGCCTCCAATTTTTCCCAGCAAGTCCCTGAGCGTGTACGAGATGTTCAGGAGCACGCTGTTGATTAGCGCTCCCAGCAAGGCAAACACTAGGGTGAAGCCCAGGACGAACAGCAGCGTGTTGAGGAAAATTGCGGCTTTGGCTTTTTTCGCGTCTTTTTTCGTTTCTGCAGCTGTGGTGCCTGAAAGGTATGCCACGAATGCTGGCACCAGTGGAAGGACGCAGGGTGACAGGAAGGATGCCAGGCCGGCAGCGAATGCAACAAGGAGTGTGACTTCGCTCATTCCTCCACCGCCTTTTTCAGCGCTTCAGCTGCACCGCATCCAGCTATGGCAAGTAGCAGTAGAAGTACGATTGCTGCCTCTGTTTTCATGATGCGGAAAGAATCTTGATCGTATTTATTCTTTTTGCTTTACTTCGGCTTCTTGTGCTTTGCGCAAGTGGTGCACATCTTCTATCACCTCGATAGGTGCCTTTATTTTTCTTCTTTAAATCGTTTTCGTTTGAAACTGCAATCTTCAGGATTGGCCTGCGTGCTGTCAAAAACTTTAAATAACTGTTGCCGTGAAATTTGGCTTATGCCTTTGAGACAGCCTGAGTCAATGGATGAGTGCGTTTACTTCACTCAGCGCTCCCTCGACGGTGGGAAGGGCAGCGTGAAAGTGTGGGTTTTCAAGCAGACCTGCCCTAAGTGCAAGAAGGCAACTATGGGCAAGCCCAAGGACAGCAAGGGCAAGGTCAAGACTCGCGCAGCGGAATACGTTTGCCCGGGCTGCGGCCATTCTGTTGAGAAGAAGGCTTACGAGGACTCCCTCACGGCAAACGCAGAGTACCGCTGCCCGGCTTGCGGCAGTGATGGGGAAGCTCAAACGCCTTTCAAGAGGAAGAATGTTGAGGGCATTCCCACTCTTCGGTTTAATTGCTCCAAGTGCAGCGCCAACATAGACGTCACGAAGAAGCTGAAGGAGAAGCCCACTTTGACATCAGTCGAAGGGGCCCCGTCGCAGCAGCGACGTGGGAAGGGAAATGGCGCAGAGTCGCTTGACGATGGCTAGTGAGTATATCGATTAAGCTTAAATACGTGTTTCATGTTCTCCTTTTTTTTAGATGGGCTGCATTTCAGTTAGGCTGCTTAAGCCTCAGGATGCTGAGGTCGCCGGTGGGATAGTGGGCGTAGCGCACAGTATTTTTGAGGACCTCGGTGCTTACGAAGGTGCTGCTTGGATTTCTGGGGATTTCATTCCATCCCTCAAGAGGCGCATTGAGCTAGGCGAAGTTGTAGTGGGCGCCGAAGCCTGTGGCGGGCTTGTTGGGGTTTATGAGTTGCCTGTTTTTTTGAGGAGAGGGCAAGTAATCGAAAACCCTGGGGAAAGCTGGGGTTGGTTGGCAACTTCTGTTCACGGCCAGGGAATCGGCTCTGCATTGATGGAGCGGTTGGCGGCTGTTTTTGGCTATGCGGCCAATGTTGCGCACACGGAAGAGCTTATTCATACGGAGCAGGCAACAAACAGCATGAATAAGCGGTTTTTTGTGAGAAATGGCTATACGGTGATTGATGAAAAAGACAGGGTTCGTCACGTGTTTTATCTTTGCCAGCGTTCATTTCCCGCTTCGGACGGGCATCAGCTTTCTGCTCTTGAGCGGGAAATAGCCCGGGCAATTTTGGAGCCTTCGCTTCAGAGGCAAACTATTTAAACAATTCCGGTTCCTTTTTTCTTTATGGCAAAAAAAGCTGAGCTGGCTTCAGGGGAGAAAATCCTTGTGACGGCGGCATTGCCGTATGCCAACGGCCCCATTCATCTTGGGCATCTGGTTGAGTACGTCCAGGCAGATGTGTTCGTGAGGTTCCTTAGGCTTTCAGGAAAGGATGTGGTTTTTCTCTGCGCTGATGACACCCACGGGACTCCCATTGAGATTGCGGCCTCGAAGCAGAACATTACTCCTGAGCAGCTCATTGCGAAGTATTATGAGGAGCATCAGGCTGATTTTGCGGCGTTTGGCATCAGGTTTGACGTTTACCATTCAACAAACAGCCCTGAGAACAAGCATTACAGCGACCTTTTCTTTAGGAAGCTGACTGATAAGCGCCTGATTTACGAGAGGCTGATTAAGCTGACATACTGCGATAGTTGCAAGCGCTTCCTTCCTGACCGGTATGTCAGGGGCAAATGCCCGAAGTGTGGTGCTGATGACCAGTATGGCGACCAGTGCGAGAAGTGCAATGCGACTTACCAGCCTGTTGACCTTGTTGAGCCGAAGTGCGCGATTTGCGGCTCTCTTCCGGTCAGGAAGCAGTCTGTGCATTACTTCTTCAAGCTAAGCGATTTCTCGGCCAAGTTGACGGAGTGGCTTGACGCGAATCATATCCAGGATGATGTCCGGCATTTTGTCGAGGGCTGGATAAGGTCAGGCCTTCAGGATTGGGATATTTCCCGCGATGGCCCATACTTCGGCTTCAGGATTCCGGGTGAGACGAACAAGTACTATTATGTTTGGCTTGACGCTCCCATTGGCTATATCGCCGCGACTGAGAAGTACGTGAAGGATGCTGGCGGAAGCAATGCCGTTGACGCTTACTGGCAGAATCCCAACGCGAGAATTATCCACTTTATCGGCAAGGACATTACGCAGTTCCACTTGCTTTTCTGGCCTGCAATCCTTATGGGAGCCGGCTTCAGGCTGCCGTCGGACATCATTGTCCACGGTCACCTTACTATCAATGGCGAGAAGATGTCAAAGTCCCGTGGCAATTTTCTTGTGGCTCGCGATTACCTTGCTGCGCCAGCGCACGATCCTGAATTCCTCAGGTTTTATTACGCTTCCCATCTCGTGAAACAGCGACCTTGTTGGGAACTTGGCAAATTTTGTGCACCGCACCTTGGTGTTCATCAATAACAACTTTGATTCCAGGCTTGGCAGCCTGGGCAGTGATGAGAAGTTCTTTTTGCAGCAGCTGCAGCCAAAATACGATTCTATTGTCCGGCATTACTCCGAGTACGATTTCAAGGATGCCGTGAAGGAGCTTCTTGAGCTTAGCAGTACGGGAAACAGGTATTTTCAGGAAAACCAGCCCTGGCAGCTAGTGAAGGCTGACAGGAAAAAATGCCATAAAATCGTGACTGTTGCAGCGAACATAGTTAAGGACCTTATGCTGCTTTGCTATCCGATTTTGCCCGGTTATTCGGAGAAGGTTTTGAGGCTTTTTGGCTTTAGCGATTTTGCAAGGCTTGGCCTTGGCGAGCTTGGCAAGGCTGTTTCGGTGGAACGGATTGGCCAGTCAAGGATTATCTTCGCGCCCATTGAGGAAACAATTTCGATTGCGGAAATTTTTCCGGCCGTTCTTAGGGTGGGCCGGGTTGAAAGTGTTGAGGACCATCCGAATGCGGACAAGCTTTACGTCCTGAAGGTCAATCTCGGCGGCAGCGGTGGTAAGCCTAAGATAATCCAGCTGGTTGCTGGTTTGCGGCAGCATTACGGGAGAGATGAGCTTCTTGGAAGGAAAATAGTTGTTGTCTCGAACCTGAAGCACGCGAAGCTTCGCGGCTATGAGAGCGAAGGGATGCTTCTCGCGGCAGATGATGGGAAGAAAGTTGTTCTTGTTTCGCCTGTGGATTCCCAGCCTGGAGACTTGGTGTTTCCAGAGGGCTCTGATGCTGATAAGATTGCATCATCCAGGAAGCAGCTGGCCATTGACGGGTTTTACAGGCTTGGCTTGAAAGTGAGGGATGAGAGGGTGATGTTCGGGCTTAAGTCTTTGAGGACTGCAAGGGAAGTCATCCCTGTTGATGCTGCCGATGATGCCGTGGTTAGGTAAATTTTTCTTCAAAAAGTTTCACCAAAAACTATTTAAACTTGTTTGGCAAGTTTGAAGTTCATGGGGAAGGGCAACAAGGACGCTGTCAGTGTTGGGAATTCTGTGGGGAATGGTGCCAAGGTTGATGTTGTGACTGGTGAGCTGTGCCCTGTGTGCAGTCAAAAATCCCTTGCATTGTCTGAGAGGGAGCAGGAGATTCCGTATTTTGGCAAGGTCCTGATTTTTTCGATGACCTGCAACGGCTGCAAGTTTCACAAGGCTGATGTGGAGTGCGTTGAGGAGCGCGAGCCCGCAAGGTATTCGATTGAGGTGTCCGGTTCAGAGGATATGGCGATTCGCGTGGTGAAGTCGGGCCAGGCCAGCGTGAAGATTCCTTACGTTGCTGATATTGAGCCTGGAGAAGCCTCAAACGGTTACGTCACGAATATAGAGGGCCTTCTTCAGCGGGTCAAGCATCAGGTTGAGGTCATCAGGGATACTGATGAGGATGATGCTGCTGTCCAGAAGGCCAAGAGCCTGATTAAGAAAATCAACAGGTGCGTGTGGGGCGAGGAGAAGCTCAAGATAATCATTGAGGATGCTACTGGCAACAGCGCGATAATAAGCGACAAGGTGGTTGTGCAGAAGCTTGCCGGGAAAGTGAAGTCTGCACAGTAAGTTATTAAATCCTTGGCTGTTCCTTGTTTTCTATGCCTGTGTTTGGAGTCATTGGTGCAATGGATGCGGAGATTAAGCTTCTTCTTAAGAGCGCAAGTGGGATTGAACGGAAAAGATATGCTTCTATGGATTTTTATTCAGGGCAGCTTGGAGGCAAAAGCGTCGTAATTGTCAAATGCGGCGTTGGCAAGGTCAATGCGGCTGCGTGTGCGCAGTCGCTGATTTCAGTTTTTGGAGTTGGGCAGGTTCTGTTTACCGGTGTTGCCGGGGCTGTTTCAGGTCGGCTTGGGATTGGCGATGTTGTTGTTTCTGAGGATTGCGTCCAGCACGACGTTGATGCGACAGCTTTGGGCTATAAGCCTGGCCAGATTTGCTTTACTGATTTCCGCTTTTTTAAGGCTGACAGGAAACTTGTCAACGCGGTTTGCTCTGCAGCAAGGAGCCTTGGCATTAGATGTGCCAAGGGTCGCATCCTGACGGGGGATAAGTTTGTGACTGGCGCAGCTGAGTTAAGCAAGCTTAGGGAAGCCTTTGGCGGCGACTGCATTGAGATGGAGGGCGCGGCAGTGGCCCACGTTTGCTCACTGAATAAAGTGCCTTTTGTGATTATCCGTTCAATATCAGACAAGGCAGACCATTCTGCGCCGGTTGATTTTCGGAAGTTCGTGGAGAAATCCGCTGCAGTTTCTTCTTCCATTGTTCAGGATGTGCTGAGGAGGGTTGGCTGAAAATTGACCTTGTTGCGGGCATTGAAAGCAGGGGCTTTATCTTTGGGGGCGCTTTGGCCAGCAGGCTTCACGTGGGCTTTGTCCCAATCAGGAAGGAAGGCAAGCTTCCTTCAGCAACTGAGCGGGAGAGTTATGTGCTTGAATACGGCACTGCAGCCATTGAGGTCCACGTTGATGCGATACAACGGGGGGCAAGTGTGCTGCTTGTTGATGACCTTGTCGCCACAGGGGGAACCCTTGTTGCCGCAGTCAGCCTTATCAGGCGGCTTGGTGGGAAGGTAGCTGAATGTGCTGTTGTCATAGAGCTTCCGGGTCTTCACGGAAGGGAAAAGCTTGAGAAGCTTGGGTGCGGTGTTTTCTCGCTTGCCGTGTTTGAAGGGGACTAGGCATTGTCCTCGATAAGCTCCTGCATTGACGCGTATGCCCGCATGGCATCCTTCTTTTGGAATATCAGGGTGAGTTCGGTTGCTGTCGTCACCATCTCGAATATGTTTATGTTGTCCCAGTAAAGCTTTCTAGTGACTGCAAACAGTATGCCTGGCGTGTAGAGGAAATCCTTTTCGAGGGCCATTGACACGGAGACCAGGCTTCTTTCTGTTGTCGTCACGTTTTCCTGGCCGATTGCCGCGATTGCTTTTTTTTCGTTTTTGTCGTCAGCAATTATGGAGACTTCGTGGTTTCCGTGGATTACGTTGAATGTGTCGCCTGCCTCGTAGTTCACTGTCCTGTGGAGGTTTTCCAGCCTCCTGAAAAGCTGTGGGGTTCTTTTCATTGAGAGGTAAGCAAGCCCTGTTTTAAGTATTAGCTGGGCATGGGGGCTGAGCCTGACTTCCCTGACGTCCTTTTCGTGGAGGCTTTCGCCGTGTCTCCGGAGAGCCATTATTACCGCGGCGGTTTTCACTTCCTTGCCGAGGTGTTGCCGCACGTTGGGCATTATGTTCTCCGCGAGCGCGGCGTAGTTCACGATTCCCTGCCTCAAGCCTTCCTGAAATAGCGGCTTTTCAGCCACGAGCTTTTTGACAACTGCGCTTACCGTTACCATAAGCGGGAAACTAAATAACATCTTTATTTAAATTTTGTTATCCAAATAACATTAAGTTTAACTATGCCCTGCCGTTGGTTCCAAAATAAGCTTTATATATTGTCGAAAGTTGGGACTTTTTTCAGGGTTGGGTGCAATCGATGATAGTGATGAAGTTTGGCGGGACGTCTGTAGGCAGTGCTGAAAGCATAACTGCCATTGTCGGGATAGTTGCGTCCTTCTCCAAGTCGGGCAAGAGCCCGTTTGTTGTTGTTTCTGCTGTTTCCGGAGTCACTGATCTTCTCCTTGCCTCAGCGAGAAAAGCGCTTGAGAAGGGGGTATTGGTGGGTGAATTGGTCAAGGGAATCAGGGATAAGCATAGCCTGCTTGCCAGGCAGCTCGGGGTCCCTGAAGAGGTTTATTTTGCAGAGTTGACGGAGCTTGAGCACGTTCTGTTTGGCGTTTCGCTCGTGCGGGAGCTTACTCCTCGTACCACTGACCGTATCGCGTCTTTTGGCGAAAGGGTTTCTGCAAGGATTGTGGCAGCTTTTGCCAGGAATAATGGGCTTAATGCGCGGGCGTTTGATGCTTATGATCTCGGGATGGTTACGGATGGCTCTTTTGGAAATGCTGAAATCCTTCCCGCTACCCAGGCCCTTATCAGGAAAGCCGTGAAAGGCATTCCCCGGGGGGTAATTCCGGTCGTCACTGGCTTTATTGGCCGGACTGGGGATGGCGACATAACAACGCTTGGAAGGGGAGGAAGTGACTACTCTGCCTCAATTTACGGCGCTGCCCTTGGGGCCGAGGAAATCCAGATTTGGACAGACGTGGATGGCGTGATGACTGCTGACCCGAGGATGGTTCCGGACGCGAGGACTGTTGGCGTCGTCTCTTTTGAGGAGGCTAGCGAACTTGCTTATTTTGGGGCGAAGGTGCTTCATCCAAAGACGATTATCCCCGCAATGGAGAAGGACATTCCTGTTAGGGTGCTGAACACGTTCAATCCTTCAGGAAAGGGGACAACGATTTTGAGGACTGTTTCCCGGGATGGAAGCATTACGGCAATTACCTCCAAGAAGAATATTCTTGTGATTAACATCAACTCGGCAAGGATGCTCCTCGCTTATGGCTTTATGGAGAAGGTCTTCAGCCTCTTCAGCGAGTACAGGATTTCTGTTGACATGATTGCCACTTCAGAGGTTAACGTGACAGTGACCCTTGAGAGAAAGTATGATGTTTCGGGGCTTGTTGAAAGGCTGAAGGAATTCGCGAACGTGACTGTCCTTCCTGGAAGGGCATCAATCAGCGTGGTGGGCGAGGGTGCAAGGTCAAGGCCTGGAACAGGCGCAAGGATTTTTTCCGTTCTTGGCCGGGAGGGAATTAATGTTGAAATGACTTCGCAGAGCTACAATGACGTTGGCGTCAGTGTTGTTGTCAGGGAGGAGTCCCTCAATGAGGCTGTTTTGGCGCTGCACGGCGAATTTTTTGGTGGCGTTCAGGGAAAGAGGGCCGTGAAGGCCGCGCATCGAGGCAAGGTCAAATTTACCAGGGGGTGAAGTTTTATGGCAAATATCAGGATTGAGGGTGCAATAACTGCAATGGTGACTCCGTTCACGCCATCGGGTGAGCTTGACCTTGATGGCTTGAAGAGGAATGTCAGGTTTCAGGTTGAAAGCGGCATTTCCGGCTTGGTGCCATTGGGAACAACTGGTGAGAGCCCTACCATAAGCGACGCTGAGCGGGAGGCTGTGATTAAGACTGTTGTTGCGGCTGCTGGAGGAAAGGTTCCTGTGATAGTTGGCACTGGCACTAATTCGACTGAGCACTCGATTGAGCTGTCAAGGCAGGCTGAGGAGCTTGGCGCTGACGCTGTTCTTGTTGTTTCGCCTTACTACAACAAGCCTACCCAGGAGGGCCTTTACAGGCACTTCAAGGCAATTGCCGAGTCAATTGGCATTCCTGTTGTTGTTTACAACATTCAGGGAAGGACTGGCGTGAATATTGAGACTTCTACCTTGGCGAGGCTTGCCCAGGTGCCAAACATAATCGCTGTCAAGGAGGCTTCCGGAAATCTTGCCCAGATGATGGATGTGCTGGAGCAGCTTCCCAAGACGTTTAGCGTGGTTAGCGGCGATGACAACCTCACGCTGCCCCTGATGGCGCTGGGCGGGAGGGGGGTCATTTCGGTGGTGAGCAATTTGCTTCCGAGGCAGGTTAGCGACCTTTGTGCTGCAGCTTCAAGGGGAGATTTTTCCACAGCGCGAAAAATTCATTTCGAGTTACTGCCCATATTCAAGGCCGCTTTCATAGAGACAAACCCGATTCCGATAAAGGCCGCAATGGGCATTGCCGGCCTTCCGTCTGGGCCGGTTAGGCTGCCCCTGTGCGAGATGCAGCCGGCAAATCTTGAAAAGCTCAAGGCTGTCTTGGGCAAGATGAGGTTGGTAAAATGAAGATAGCGCTGATTGGCTATGGTAAGATGGGAAAGGAAGTTGAAAGAGCTGCGAAAATGCGCGGCCACTCAGTCTGCGCCATTATTGACCCTTCAAATGCTGGTGCAACGCATAAGGATGTTGGTGACGGAAGTTGCCTCAAGGATGCTGAAGTGGTTATTGATTTCACTGTTCCTGCTGCCGTTCTCGGCAACATAAAAAAAGTCTCGGCCGCGAAAAAGAACCTGGTCATTGGAACGACAGGATGGTACGATGGGATGACTGAGGCGAAGCAGCTTGTCGGCCAGGCTGGGACTGGGCTGATATACAGCTCGAATTTTTCAGTTGGGGTGAACGTTTTTTACAGGGTTGTGGAGGCGGCTGCACGGCTGGTTAACAAGGTTCCTGAATATGACGTGTTTGGCTATGAGCTTCATCACAACCAAAAGCTTGACAGTCCTTCCGGGACTGCGAAGAGCATTGCTGAGCTGCTTGTGAAGAACATCGGCAGGAAGAAGCAGGTGCAGTATGACAGGCTTGATAGGAGAATAAATTCGGATGAGATTCACTTTGCGAGTGTTCGCTCAGGCTGGATTCCAGGCACTCACGTCGTGGGTTTTGACAGCGAGGCTGACACGATTGAGCTGAAGCACACAGCCAGAAGCAGGTCTGGCTTTGCCCTGGGTGCCGTTATGGCGGCTGAGTGGCTTAAGGGAAGGAAGGGATTTTTCACGATGAATGATTTCATAAGCGACTTTTTCAGGTGATTGTTGGCAAAAGCCATAAGCAGCAGCAATATTTTAATACTAGTGATAGCGGCTGTCGACGAAGAAGTGAGAAAAATGCAAAAGCTGAAGGTTGGGGTTTTGGGCGCTACCGGGATGGTTGGCCAGCGCTTTGTGCAGCTTCTTGAAGGACATCCCTGGTTTGAGGTAGCCTATGTTGCCGCTTCAGAGGCTTCTGCCGGGAAAAGTTATGCTGCGGCCGTTGAGGGCAGGTGGCACAACGCAACAAAAATTCCAGAACTGGTTGGAAAGCTCATAGTAGGCAATGTTGCTGATGTTGATGCAGCATTGAAGTCCTGCAGCTTTGTCTTTTCAGCGCTTGAGACCGATGCTGCGAAAATTTTCGAGGAGAAGTATGCCGAAGCCGGGCTTCCGGTTGTTTCAAATGCTTCTGCCCATAGGCACACCCGGGATGTTCCAATGGTGATGCCTGAAATCAATCCTGAGCACCTTGACATAATACCGCAGCAGCGTAAGAGCCGAGGCTGGAAAAAGGGCTTCATTGTCGTCAAGCCTAACTGCTCAATCCAGTCTTATATGGCTCCGCTTTTCGCATTGAGGAAATTTGGAATTAAGCAGGTTATCGTGACCACGATGCAGGCAATCAGTGGGGCTGGCCATCCTGGCGTTGCCTCCCTTGACATCATTGACAATGTTATTCCTCTCATAAAGGGCGAGGAGGAAAAGACAGAGACCGAGCCTTTGAAGATTTTCGGCAAGGTATCAGGCAGTGAGATAGTTTATGATGGCAGCATTAAAATCTCTGCCCACTGCAACCGTGTTCCCGTAATTGATGGCCATATGGCTTGCGTTTCTGTTTCGTTTGAAAAGAAGCCTTCAAGGCAGCAGGTGATGGATGCCTGGAAAAATTTCAAGGCTGCTCCCCAAGAGCTCAAGCTGCCTATGGCCCCTGCACAGCCCATTATTTACACTGATGACGCTGCCAGGCCGCAGACAAGGCTTGACCGCGATAATGACAAGGGTATGGCAACTACCGTGGGCCGCCTGAGGGACTGCAATGTCCTTGACTACCGGTTCGTGGGCTTGTCTCATAACATTATTCGCGGTGCTGCTGGCGGCGCCATACTCACGGCAGAGCTTCTGAAGGCGAAGGGGATGCTTCAGTGAGCCTTGATGCAAATCCCGCCTTACCTGTTTGCCGAGATTAGCAAGAAGATTGAGGTCGCGAAAAAGTCTGGCGTTGACGTCATTAGCCTGGGCATTGGCGACCCTGACCTTCCAACGCCAAGGCACGTAATCGAGGAGCTTGGGCGCGCAGCCAATGACCCGAAGAACCACCAGTATCCTGATTATGAGGGCCTTTTGTCATTCAGGGAAGCTGTGGCTTCCTGGTATAAGAGGAGGCATAATGTCAGCCTTGACCCGGTCAGCGAGGTTCTGACGCTGATTGGCTCGAAGGAGGGCAGCCTGCATCTTTCCCTTGCGTTCATTGACCCTGGCGATTGCGCCCTTGTCCCAAATCCGTGTTATACGCCTTACAGGACTGGCACTATCTTGGCAAATGGCCGGGTGTGTGACCTTCCGCTTCTTGAGGCGAACAATTTCCTGCCGGACCTTAATCATTTTTCGAAATGCTCGTCGTGCATTCACAAGAAGCCAAAAGTTCTTTACCTGAGCTATCCAAATAATCCTACGAGCGCGGTTGCCAGCAGGGATTTCTACAAGGAAGTGGTTGACTTTGCGAAGGACAAGGGCGTGATTGTTTGCTCGGATAATCCTTACAGTGAGATTGCATTTGATGGCTACAAGCCCCTGAGCTTCCTTGAGGTTCCCGGTGCAAAGGATGTTGGCGTGGAGTTTAATTCGCTTTCAAAGCCTTATAACATGACTGGCTGGAGGGTTGGAATGGCGGTCGGGAATTCCGAGCTTGTCTCTGCAATGGCTACTGTTAAGAACAATGTTGATTCCGGGGTTTTCAACGCAGTCCAGTATGCGGGTATTGCAGCGCTTAACACTCCTGATTCGCACATAGATAACCTTAACAGGATTTACCAGAAGAGGCGGGACCTTGTTTTTGAGACTCTGACCTCTGTGGGAATCCGCGTGA
>JACPBZ010000026.1:57236-78840 GCA_016180105.1 Candidatus Woesearchaeota archaeon
GAGGGTTATTCGTCAGCGAGCTTTGCCACTTTGCTCCTTGAAAAGGCTGGCGTTGTTGTGACTCCGGGATCGGCTTACGGGAGCTACGGCGAGGGCTACTTCAGGATTTCGCTTACTTCTCCAGAGGCTCGTCTGGAGGAGGCAATGGCGGGGATTAGGAAGGCGATGGGAAAATGATTTCTGTGAAGGGCAATTCGCTGTTCCTTGGCGAGATTCCTGCTGCAGAGTTGGCAGGGAGGTTTGGCACTCCGGTGTATGCTTACGATGAGGAGACGATTCGCTCCAAGGTTCGCGACTTGGTTCAGGGCATTGGTTACAGGCCTTTCAGGATTTTTTACGCTGCCAAGGCGAATACCAATCTTTCAATACTTCGGCTTATCAGGGAGGAGGGGAAGGGCGTTGTTGGCATTGATGCTGTTTCTCCTGGCGAGATTGAGGTTGCTTTGAAGGCTGGGTTCAAGCCAGTGGAAATAATTTTCACTTCGACCTCGGTGACTGATGAGGAGATGAAATTTGCCATTTTGAGGAAAGTCCTTGTCAATTGCGATTCGCTCTCCCAGCTTGAGCGGTATGGCCGGCTGAGTCCCAACTCCAGAGTGTGCTTCAGGGTTAATCCTGATGTTGGCGCTGGTCATCACGGCCACGTCATTACAGGGGGTCCTGACAGCAAGTTTGGCATTTGGGCGGCTGATGTTGGCAAGGCGCTTGACATTGCGGAGAAGTACAATCTTGCCGTTGTTGGCATCCACGAGCATATCGGGTCAGGCATACTTGAAACGGAAAAATTCCTGACTGCGATGAATGTGCTGCTTTCAATCGTCGAAAAGAACAAGGCAAGGCTTCAGGGCCTGGAGTTTGTTGACTTCGGTGGTGGGATTGGGGTTCCTTACAGGCCTGACCAGAAGCCAATTGATTTTTCAAGATTCGGCCGTGCCGTCAGCAGTTTGTTTGAGGATTTCTGCGGCAAGTTTGGCAGGAAGCTCTCGTTGGTAATTGAGCCCGGAAGGTATCTCGTCGCTGAGTCTGGCGTTCTTTTTTGCACTGTCAATACCGTGAAGTCAACCCCGAAGCACAGGTTTGTTGGCGTTGATACGGGCTTCAATCATCTGATAAGGCCAATGGCTTACGGCTCTTATCACCCTATTGTTCTCGTGGACAACTGTAATGGCTCACCCAGGGAGAAGGTTGCTGTGTGCGGGAACATTTGTGAGTCTGGTGATGTTTTCACAAGAAATGAGGAAGGCATTGTTGACAGGGAGCTTCCTGTCTTGAAGGAGGGCTGTGTTTTGGCAATCCTCGTGGCAGGCGCCTATGGCTTTTCAATGGCATCCACATACAACACGAGGCCCAGGCCCCCGGAAGTCCTTGTCAGCGGTAAAAATGCCAAGCTAATCCGAAAACGGGAAGACTTGAAGCACGTGATTTATGGAATGTGATTTGCCTGCATGACTCTGTTTTGCTGCCGTGGTGAGTGAATGCTTTCTTTGCAATCCCCGAAAAGGAAAATACCGAGGTGTATGAGCACTCAGCACCCCGACAATGCGTCAACTCCTTTTTTTTCTGAGGGCCCGAGCATAGAGGGCGATGCCGAGGTTAAGGAGGCTTATTACTCCTTTTCTCATCTTCGTTGCTCTGAGCAGATGTGGGATGCGGAGGGAAAGGAAGTGGATGATTATGTTGTCCGGAAGCTCCTTGCCAGGTATGATTCTTTTTTTGAGAAAAATGTTCTTGGCAGGGATGTTTTTCTCACTCTCAGGGTTCCGAACCCTTCTGTTGAGAAGGAGGAGGCTAAGGTTTTGCTTGAAACCCTGGAGTCCATTCCCAGGAGTTTTGATGTTGCGAGGACATTCGCATCCTCTTCGGAAGTTTATGCGCCTGTTTTCGAGGTTATTCTTCCGATGACTTCCTCTGCGGCGGAACTCAACCGCATTTATCATTATTACCGGGATTTTGTCGCGGGCAAGGGCAGCAAGCCTCTCTTCGATACAACTGTCAAGGATTGGATTGGGAGGTTTGACCCTGAAACCATTAGCGTGATTCCCCTTTTTGAGACAAAGGAGCAGATGTTATCCGCTGCTGGCATTGTTGAGGAGTATCTGAAGGGAAAGGAGATGGACTGCTGCCGGGTTTTTCTTGCCCGGAGCGACCCGGCCCTTAATTACGGCAGCCTTGCCGCAGTCTTGCTGAATAAGATTGCCTTGCGCCGCCTTTTTGACCTTGAGGGGAAACTGGGAATCTCCCTTCCGCCCATAATTGGAGTGGGTTCCTGCCCTTTCAGGGGCAATCTTAGGCCCGACAACACTAATTGCTTGAGCGGATACCCTTCTGTCCAGACATTCACGATTCAGTCTGCTTTCAAGTATGATTACCCGGAAGAGGTTGTGGAGAGGGCTATTTCGGAAATTAACAGCGCTCCCCGGAGTGCTCCCGTGGCTGTTGATGAGCCAGCGGTTTCGAGCCTGATTGAGCGAACCTCATCCGTGTACAAGTCGCAAATTTCGGTTCTTGCCCCCATTGTTAACCAGTTGGCTTCTTTTTTGCCGCCAAGGAGAAAGCGCAAGCTGCACATCGGCCTTTTCGGCTATTCGAGGAAGGTTCAGGACGGCATTGCCCTTCCCAGGGCAATCTCTTTTTGTGGAGCATTGTATTCGATTGGCTTCCCTCCTGAGCTTCTGGGCCTTAACGCCCTTACTGAAAAGGACTTTGAAATACTGGGCGAAACATATAAGAACTTTCAAAGTGACCTTTCTGATGCCTTGAGGTACTACAGCGATGATTGCGCATCCATTTTGCCTCGCACAGTGATGGTCCAGCTCAAGCCGTTGATTGACCGTTTTAGGTCTGAGCTGGACATTGCCAGCGATGAAGAAACTGCCGAGCACGCTGCCCTGGTGAACGGGATTATCTCGGCTTACGGAAAGAATCGCTCGCGTGAGGTTCAGGAACTGATGGTTGATGCTGCCAGGATAAGGAAATTTTTGGGGTGATGCGGTGATGAGTGATGCCTTGAAGTTTGTTAAGATGCACGGCCTTGGCAATGACTATGTTGTCATTGACCTTTTTGATGCCGCGACTAAAAAGGCTTTCGGCAGGATTAAGGACTTGAAGTCGTTTGCGGTGAGGGTGTGTGACCGCCATTTTTTCATAGGCGCTGATGGAATCCTCTTGGCAATGCCGGCCGAAGGCAAGCTTAATGATGCGAGGATGCGCATCATGAATGCGGATGGCTCTGAAGCCGAGATGTGCGGCAATGGCATAAGGTGCATTGCAAAATTTGTTCTTGACAGGGGCTATGTCGGGAAGAAGGAGTTCCTGGTGGAAACCGGCTCCGGCGTCAAGCGAATACGTGAGTCTGACGGGTTGTTTAGGGTTGATATGGGCTTGCCAAAGCTCCTTAGGAGCGAAATTCCGATGACTGGAAATGGCTCTTCGAGGGCGGTCAATGAGCCCATTCAGCTGAAGTACAGGAAGCTTAGCATCACTGCCGTGTCTATGGGGAATCCTCACGCTGTTGTTTTCGTTAACGAGGCAAAAATAGGCCTTGATGAGTTTGACATTGAGGAAATGGGAAAGGAGGTAGAGTACCACCCTTCTTTTCCCAAGAGGACGAATGTTGAGTTTGTTGATGTCCTCAGTGGTGATGAGATTGAGCTCAGGGTCTGGGAGCGTGGCGTGGGCGAGACCTTGGCTTGCGGCACTGGTTCCTGCGCGTCTGTTGTTGCTTGCGTCCTGAATGAGAAAACCGGGAACAAAGTCAAGGTTCACCTTAAGGGCGGCGACCTTCTTGTTGAGTGGGCCAAGGATGGCCGCGTTTACATGACAGGCCCTGCCTCTACGGTCTTCACTGGCGCAATCAGCATTCCGTAAATTTTATAAGCAGGTTTGCTGCTGCAGGCTTTTATGTTTTACAGTGACATTGACCCTGTCCTTTTTGAGCTTGGGCCTTTCTCCATAAGGTATTACGGCCTTATTTTTGCCCTTGGCATCTTGTTGTCATTTCTCGTCGTGAGGCACTTGGCCAGGAAGCGCCAGCTTCCCCTGGGCGGCAAGGATTTTGATGAGCTTCTCATATTGTCTGCTGTTTCGGTTATTGTTGGCGCCAGGCTTGGCCACGTCATTTCATTGTGGAGCTACTACCTTTCTTCCCCCCTTGAGGTTTTTGCAGTCTGGAATGGCGGAATGGCTTTTCACGGCGGCTTTGTGGGCTTGGTCCTTGCCGGGCTGTGGTTCTCGAGAAGGAAGAAGATTTCCTTTTATGACCTTGCTGACATTGCAGTGATTCCTGCCGCGCTTGCTCTTGCTTTTGGCAGGGTTGCGAATTTCATTAATGGCGAGTTTTACGGCACTCCAACTGCATTGCCTTGGGCTGTTAAGTTTGGCAGCGTGTCTGGTTTCAGGCATCCTGTCCAGGTTTATGAGGCGATTAAGAATCTCGCGATTTTTGTCGTTCTTTGGCAGCTTCAGAGGCAGCGAAGATGGCAGCTGCCGAAAGGGTTCCTTTTTTGGGTGTTTGTCTTCCTGTACGGCAGCATCCGCTTCGTGCTTGAATTCGTGAAGGTGGTTCCTGACTTTGCCTTTGGCCTCACCTGGGGTCAGCTTTGGGGCATCCCGATGGCGGTTCTCGGCGGTTTTATGCTTTTGCGCCTTGGAAAAGTTTTAAAAGGTGGCTCTGGGAAGCAGCGGCAATGAAAAAAAAGGCAGCAGCGGACAGGATGGGCCAGTCTCGCTCAGCTTACCGTGCCAGGGATATTGCGGCAGTGAAGCAGGCGCATACTCCTGAGGCCATATCGCATTCCATTGAGTCCCATCAGGCGAGCGGTTCTTATGTTGGCGATTTTGTCTATGGCGCAATGGACGGCTCCATTACCACCTTTGCCGTGGTTTCTGGCGTTGCCGGTGCTGCGCTTTCTCCAAGCATAGTGATAATTCTTGGCTTGGCTAATCTTCTCGCGGATGGTTTTTCGATGGCTGTTGGCAATTACCTCAGCACGAAATCCAGGAATGAGTTCATCGAGAATGAGCGGAAAAGGGAGGAGTGGGAGGTTGAGCATTATCCCAAGGGCGAGGTTGAGGAAATTCGCCAGATTTTCAGCAGGAAGGGCTTCAAGGGGAAGGGCCTTGATGCTGTTGTTCAAACGATTACTTCGGATAAGAAAGTCTGGATTGACACGATGATGTCTGAGGAGCTTGGCATATTGAAGGAAAGGAATTCGCCCATTAAGAAGGGCACTGCCACGTTCGCTTCTTTTGCGCTTGTCGGCTTTATCCCGCTTGTGCCGTATCTGGCGGCATTCTTTTCCGGGGGTGTTGCAGGCAATGTTTACTTTCTCTCTGTTGCCCTGACTTTCATTACCTTTTTCCTTGTGGGCTCTGCAAAGATTTTCGTGACCGGCAAGAACTGGCTCCTGAGCGGGCTTGAGACGCTTGCTGTTGGCGGCCTTGCCGCAGTTATTGCTTACCTTGTCGGTTATCTTCTTAGGGGCATTGCTGCCGGCGTTGCGTAGTTCAAAAAGTTTATATACGTCCAAGTCGGGAATTGCCGGTGATGAAAAAGGGTGATGGTTTTCTCGTAGTTGGCAGTTCCACTGTTGACATACTTGCCAAGACTTCGGATGTTGAGCGCGTTGACATTGCCGGCAAGCACGTTGAGAGGCTTGTGTGCATATCCTTTGCTTCCAAGTCAGAGCTTCAGGGTGTGGAGCTTCACCCTGGGGGGAGCGGCTCCAATTCGGCAATAATGATGAGGGCTCTTGGCTCTCGGGTTTTCCTTTTGTCTGCCGTGGGCGGGGATGAGTTCGGCAGGGTTGTCCTGTCTGACTTGAAGAAATTTGGGGTGAACTCTTCTCTTGTGAGGGTTTTCGGTGGGGAATCAACTGGAGTTGGCATTGTCATCATCTCTTCCGGTGGGGAGAAGTCGATACTTGTTTACCGGGGAGCTAACAGCAGGCTTGGCCCTTCTGACATTTCTGATGCGGCAGTGAGGAATTCCGAAGTTGTTTTCGTGGCTTCGCTCGTGTCCTCCAGGAATTATCAGCTTTTCAAAAAGGTACTCTCGCTGTCCAGGAAGCATCGCAAGCCTGTTGTTTTTGCGCCCAGCATCACGATGCTCCACGCCTGGATGCCTGAATTGGGGAAGCTGAAGCCGCATTTTGACATTGCTATAATGAATTACGAGGAGGGAAGTTATTACACTGGAAAGAGTGACATCAAGGATATCCTGGGCGCCTTGCCGGCCAGGGTTGCCGTCGTGATGAAGGATGCTGAGGGCGCTTATGCAAGGGAGGGCAGGAAGTTTTTCCACGTTCCGGCTGTTCCCGTGAGGGTCTTGGACACGACCGGCGCTGGTGATGCCTTTAGCGGTGCTTTTGCCCAGTCATTCTTTTCCACTAAATCAGTTACCACGGCCTTGAAGACTGCGGCTGCCGCAGCCGCCTTGAAGCTCACTCATAGGGGCGCGCATTTTGATAAGACGCGGGCTGGGCTTTCCGCATTTATGAAAAGGAACGCCTCAAGGCTTGTTGTGAGGAGGGTTTAGCAATGGTTCTTGTTTCGGGAAAGTCCATTTTGCAAAAAGCGAAAAAGGCTGGTTACGCTGTTGGCGCATTCAATACGAATAATCTGGAGACCACAAAGGCAATTATCGCGGCAGCAGTTGAAATGGGTGCCCCCATATTCCTTCAGCTCTCTTCCGGCGCATTGAAGTATGGCGGTTTTGAGCTTGCCGGGCTGGCTTTGGCCTTTGCAAGGAAAGTTCCTGTGCCGGTTGCTGTTCACTTGGATCACGGCCCAAGCCTTGAGCTTGCGAGAGAGTGCATTGGCTTTGGCTTTTCTTCAGTTATGATTGATGGCTCTGCACTTCCTTTTTCAGCGAATGCTAAGCTCACCAAGGCTGTTGCCGCAATTGCCCATCGCAAAGGTGTTTCAGTGGAGGCTGAATTGGGCCAGCTTAAGGGCAGGGAGGATGAGGTTTTCTCGGCAAGGCACACCTATACAGATCCCACTGCTGCTGCGAAGTTTGTCAGGATGGCTGGATGTGATTCGCTTGCCGTTGCCATTGGCACATCCCACGGTGCCTACAAGTTCAAGGGGCCTTCGGGAATAGACCTGCGGAGGCTGCGTGAGATAGCTGCTGCAGTCGATGTCCCATTGGTTCTTCACGGTGCCTCTTCAGTTCCAAGGCAAGTTGTGGCTGTTGCGAACAAGTTCGGGGCGAAGATATCAAACGCCAGGGGAGTTCCGGAATTGCAAATAAGGAAAGCCGTAAGGCTTGGCGTTTGCAAGGTAAACGAGGATACTGACTTGCGCCTTGCATTTACTGCAGCCGTGAGAAAGTTTCTCAGGGAAAATCCCTCGGCTTATGATTTAAGGGAAATCCTTATTCCCGCGACTGAGGCGATGAGCGAAGTAATCGTTAGGCGCATAAATCTGTTGGGCAGCGAGGGGAAGGCGTAGTATGCCTGCGGCAACAGCAGCGGTGATGTTTTGATGCGCGCTTCTTACGCGATAGGCTTGGATGTTGGCGGCACGAAGATTGAGGGCGTTCTGGTGAACCGGGTGAGTGACTCAGCACTGCCGCGAGTTCTCAAGAAAATTCGGCTTCCAACCCATCCTGGTTCGAGGGAAAAAACCGTTGGCAACATTGTTGCGGTCGTTTACTCTCTTTACGGCTATGGCAAAAGCCGAATCAAGGGCTTCAGGCTTAAGGGGATTGGGCTGGGCACTGCGGGATTTCTCAGGAAGGGCAGGCTCGAGATGGTCCCGAACATACCTGCCTTAAAAGGAATAAGGTTGCGCGAGGTTTTGTCGCGGCAGCTGCGGGAAAACGGCATTAAGTCTCCGTTGTTTATTGAAAATGACAGTGTTTGCTTTGCCATTGCCGAGCACTTGTTTGGCGCTGCGAAAGGCTACAAGAACGTCATAGGGATTATCGTGGGCACTGGAATTGGCGGTGGCCTGATTCTCGATGGAAAAGTTTACCGCGGCCGGGATGGCGGAGCAGGGCACATTGGCCACACGACGATAGACCTTTCCGGTCCTGGGTGCGGCTGCGGCCAGAAAGGCCATTTTGAGTCCTGGTGCTCTGGGAAGCACATTGCCTTGCGCTACAGGTCTGCTGGTGGAAAAATGGCAAGTCCTGATGCGGGGAAGGTTTTTGCGGCAGCGTCCACTGGAAGTGATGGGGTGGCAAGGAAAATAATGGAGGAAACCTATGACAAGTTCGGGCTTGCCCTTGCAAACTTCATCAACACGTTCAATCCTGAAATCATTGTTCTTGGCGGCGGGGTGAGCAACCTGCCTCAGGAGTTTTACCGCAGGATTTCAGCAGCCGCAAGAAAGTATTCTTATCCTGCCTTTTCAGCCAATGTCAGGATAGTTAAAAACCGCCTTGGTGACTCTGCAGGCGTCTTTGGGGCGGTTGCCTTGGCTGTTGCAAAAGAAAACTGACTTTTGCTATTCGCCATAGTGCTCGTAGGCTTCTTCCTCTTCGTATCCTTGAAGGAATCCTGCTTCGCTTGCCGAGAGTTGGTCATTCTCGAGGTCTTCGACTTCTGTTGTTATTATTTCAAGACTGTCGTCATCTGTAATGTTTTCGTGCCATAGGCCTTTTTTCATTCCAATCACCTCATTCTTGCCCTCCGGTTTGCACACCACCTCCTTTTTGCAGCAAACCGAGGCTACCTGGCTGTTAAATTTCCAAGTCTAATGTTTTAGTGCTGCCCCTGAGCTCAAAATTGAAAAATTCAATGAATTCCTCAGCGAGCCGTGGATAGTTCTCAAACAGCTTGTTGACTTCGTAGCAGTAGCAGTGGGTGCAAACGTTCATGTTGTTGCCGCATAGTATGCAGTTTGTGCCTGGATGCGTGTAGGACTTGAACATTTCGCCTGTCTTTTTCAGCTTTGGCACAAGCCTTGGCAGCCTGTCGGAGAGCCAGTCCTCGATTTCTGATTCAAGGCAGTTGTGGCATATCGGATTCGTTATTGCATCGCTGCAGAGCAGGCATTCGCCTTTAGTTGTGTCAAATTTTGATCGCATTTTACCCCCAATCCCATCTTTTCATAAGGCAATAGCCGATGTTCTTATATAACTTTCGGTTATATTTTATAAAAGGTATAAAGACTTTATAAAACAGAAAACTTTAAATAAAAGGCGGCCTTTTTCTTAATTTATGGGCGTGATGCTTGTAATTGTTTTAACTTTATAAAGTTTTATGGCGAGTTATAAACTTAAATTAGGGGGTGTGAATAAATGAAGCGTAAGGTAATACAGATTGCGGGCTCTACACAACTTGTTTCCCTGCCAAGGCAGTGGGCCAAGGCTCATAACATTCAAAGGGGTGCCGAGATAGATGTCAAGGAAGATGGCGACACGATTATAGTTTCTGCTAATGGCCAGCCGCAGATGGAATTTGCAGAGCTTGACATATCCAGCCTGGATGGTATGGTTGGCAGGGTTATTCACGCGCTTTACAAGCGGGGCGTTGATGAGCTAAAAATCACTTTTAACAATCCCGAACTGGCATCGACAGTCCAGCAGGCCATAAGCAAGGAAACAGTGGGCTTTGAAATTCTTGAGCAAAGTGCTAATAGTTGCACCATTCGCTATGTTTCAGGCGGTTTGGAAGAGTTTGATTCTGTCCTCAGGAGGATATTTTTGTTGCTTCTTACAATGTCAGAGCAGACTTACGAAGCCCTCAAGACATCGAATTACCAGCAGCTGAAGAATGTTGCAATCCTGGAAGAAGCAAATAACAGGTTCACGACAGTCTGCAGGAGGCACCTTAACAAGTATGGTGGTGGAACTACCTACAAGCACATAGGTCCACTCTACTACATCATTGAAGAGCTTGAAAAGCTTGCCGACCAGTACAAGTACATCTGTCAGCATTTTTCCAACATCAAGGACAAGAAAACTAAACTTGATGATGATGTATTAAAGGCTTTCAGCAGGGCTAATAAGATGCTTCGCGTCTTTTACGAGGCCTTTTATAAGTTTGACGTTGAAAAGATTGTTTATCTCAAGAAGGAAAAGAATGAGATGATTGACGAAGCTCACAGGTTGTATCAAAAAAAGCTTACGTTTGCAGACTATTGGATGCTTCACCACGCCTTGGGGATTTCAGACATGATATTCTACCTTGTGGGCCCCTACATAGTGCTGGCGACAAACACGGGACTTTCTAAGTCAGCATCCAAGGGGGAGGAAGGCAAGGCTTGATGACTCTGGAACACCAGTTAGCGCAGCAATCTGGAGACGGAGCCCAAATAAGGATTTTATGCGCAGACATATCAGGAAGTCTTGTGCATTTGACTCCCTTGGGCGACAAAACCGTGGATTACCTCGGTGACTCAGGGCTGGCGATTCACAAGGATGCGGTTGCCAAGCTTCAGGAAATTCGGGATATGGGCATACCTGTTGTTTTGATCACTGGCACAAGGCAAAGCCATTATGAGTCCCAGATAATCCCTGTAATTCCCCACGCTGTGGCAACCATTGAGGATGGGGCCCTGGTCTACTGGGATGGCAAGCCAGACTCTGATTGGGATAACTCGCAGGCAACTGGACGTGTCGCCCTTCAAAGATATAGGGATGAATTGATAAAGAAGGGCGTCATATTGGATGAAGTTGGAAGAAGGGCATCCATCAGGGTTATTCCATTGATGAACGAGGCCAGAAACCTTGAGGCGCTTGTGCAAACATATCCTATCCTGGACGAGATTCCGCCTGAACTAAGGAGGTCAGAGCATATGCCATATAACCAATACGTGTTTCAGTACGTTGCGGCTTCGGCAGGCAAGGAAAGGGCTGTTCAATTCATAATGAATAAGCTTCAAGCCAGTACAGGCATTCATTACACTTGGGCTAATGTTGCCGCTTTCGGTAATGACCCAAATGATGAGAATGTTATGGAAAAGGCAGCGCTCTGCATAACCATTGCTGGCACGATGGTGGGCCCTGAGCAAGTCCCATCCCACCTGCGAATCCAACGGCTTGTTGAGAGAAATGGCGGAATATTCGTTCCAAAGTATGGACACCAGGGCACTGTTCAAGCTCTCTCGGAATTTGTTGATAGGGTCAGGCCAGGCCATCAGGCATAGGTATCGAGCATTCGCCTGCCTACTTCAAGCATTCGCCCTTCGTTTATGCTGTGGGTTCTTGCGGCATTTGCCAATGCGTGAAGAATGTCATTCATTACCGGCAAGCCCTCAATTCCGACCAAGCTCTTTTCCAGGCCAAGTTCCCTGGAAACTCTTGGCAGCTCCGCTGCGCTTCTTTGGAAGTAATCACCTGCATCATCCAGGTTGTCATCTCTTTCCTGTCTGTAATCCCTGCCAGTTGCTTCCTGGAGGGCAAAGGCCTTGGCTGCGTAGGCTATTTTCAGATAGCCTAACCTGTCCTTTCTGAAGAAGGGCATTGCCACAACGGTTTTTCGGAATGTGTCCGTGTAGTCCCTCCACTGTTTTGCTCTTACGCTCTGCGGTTTTTCTCCTTGTGCAACGGCCCTGTAGCCGTCAGCAAGCTCAGCAGCTCTCCTTACATCACCTTCAAGGTAAGCCTGAATAGCCATCCTTGTCAAGGTTGCGTAAGCGTGTATCCGTGCCCTCTCTTCGCCCTGCGCCTTTATGTGGGTGTTTTCGGTTATGTCTGCCACGTCTTCCTCAAAAACAGCCCATTGGCGCTTGGCAACGTGGCTGAAGTCAATCCTCCTGATCTTGCCATACAGCGTGTCCTCATCCGTATGGTCCCCTCTTCGTGACCGTATGAAAGCCGGCATATGTCCGCCGTTTGGACCGCCTTCAATTATGAAGTTGTTAGGGACTGCATCAAAATACCTTCCGACATTTCCAAACTTGCCATTTGTGATGGGTATGGTTTCAACTAATGCGTCAATAAATTTTTCAAGGCGTCCCAATTGATCTTCTGTAAGTTCAATTCCTCTCAAGAGTTCATTTGCTCCGGTTAGGGAGGCTAAAAGAGTTGTTCGGTAATAATCGTGCAAAAATCGGTCGGGATTTTGGGGCATTGCCATTCCTGGAGGTGGTGCTGCGTGGAAGACTCCAGTCATTCTTGCAGCAACCCTTATCAGGGTATTTTTGAATTCCTTTCCTGCAGATGAGGTGTTCGCAAACGCATTCAGCTCAGGCAACAGCTGCTGTAATGTTGAGCCCTGGACCCAGGGCAGGAGAATGTATGATACTGCCCCGTTACCCGGTGTTCCAGCCAGTTGGAATGTTGTGGGGGTTTGGTCATTGCCGGGCAGGAACTGATAGGAAAATGTTTCGTCACCCGGAATTGGTCCAACTACGGGCATGCCGCCTATTGGTTCTGGAGTTGGGACATAAAGGTGCTTGACAAGCGATTCAAGGGTTGGGTTTGTTATTTCTGTTATCCCGTTTGGGACTCTTTTCTGTTGCGCGTATAATGCCCAGAAGGTGTTTGCGGTGAACTGGGCTGTTTCTGGTGAAAGCCTGATGAATCCTGGAAGGTTGGCGTCTGGCAGGATAGTTGAGGCTGCCTGTATGACTTCCTGTGGTGCTACTGAAAATCCAGGCCCTGCGCTGTCCAATAAGCCAAGCGGGATTGTTTTTTCGTATTTTCTGCCGAGCTCTTTTTCAAGGTGTCTGCGGAGTTGCGTAACCCTTTCGGTTGCAAACTTAAGGTCTTTTGGGTCTCCACTGAGCAGATAATTCTGGAAGCCTTCAACAATCCTGTTTGTGACGTATGCCAGGTCAGAAAAATCCCTTACCTTGCTTCCTTCGGCTTCAACCATTTTTCACCACTTGACACAAATTTGCTAACTGGCCCAATCCCAACCAACAGAGAAAAAGGGGTTTTTGCTTCCTATTTAAAGGTTGCTTCGGACGGCCTTATGCGGTCTGCCCTTTTGCGGCTTGTTGCTCAAGAGTCAGCTGCTTGGCCTTAACTACCTGTGCAGCGCCATTAAGCAGGTAAGAGGTTAGTCCATATATGCGGGTGCCGTTACCAATTCTCAGGGCACTCATGAATTCAGGCCATTCTCTCCAGGCTCTTGATAGATATGCACTGGCCTCAATCTGCCGGGTTATGTCATCAAGGTAGCCGCTTCTGGTTGTAAGTCCAAGTTCTTGATCCCTTCTTGCTTTTCTCGTGTAATGTACTGCCAGTATGCCCTGCCGTATTTTTCTTATTGTTGGCATTGCCGCGTTTGCCAAGGGGTGAGCTGCATCGTATCTTCTCCATCTTTCGGATTGCTCTGGCTTCTTTCCGCCTTCCCAGATTTCGTCTCTTTCTTCGGCAATCCTGGCAGCTTCCTCAACGTCTCCTCTGCCCATATTGTAAGCGAATAATGCTTGGGCTGCCAGGAGCCTTCCGGCATTGTACCTTGACCTGCTTTCCGGCGGCACTCTCGCAAACGCATTTTCCGTGTTGTGCGCATCGTCCTCTTGGGCGAGTGCAAACGGCCTGTCAGCAAGGTGGCTTAGGTCTATCCTTCTCTGTAATTCAAATAAGCTCGTGAAATCAATTTCGCCATTCTTGACAATTGCGGCATAAGAGTCTTTAGCTCTCGCCTTATTGTTGTGGTGCTCGTCAATGAAATTCCTGTGGGCGGCATCGAAATAAGGCACTATGTTGTCCGCAGTCATCTCAAGCCTTGAGCCGACCTCACCAGCAAACCTTCTTAATTCATCAGTGTCACTTTGGCTGAGTTTTATTCCGGTTATGCTTGCAAATTCCAGGAACGTGGAGTGGATCATGTCAGAGTAGTATCTTCTTAGCCTGTATTCCGCATCCCCTGGCAGGGTCAGGGGGGCTATGACCTGCCATACTGCTGTTGCCTGTGCAACAGCCCATAATCTTGCATCACCGTATTGTTTTGCCCCAGCAACGGAAGCTTTCCATCCTTCAGTGGTCATGTCTTTTCCGCCATTTGCAGCAATTCTATGGTTTACTACCGCGTTCCACTGGTCGTTTAGCGAAGGTCCTCCTACCCGGCTTTGGATGACTGCTGCCAATCCACTTTGGAGCTTTATGGGCCCGACTACCGCCATTTCCATTATCGGGTCTGGTATGGCTATGAAGGCAGTTTGCAGGAGCTTGTCCAGCGATTTGCTTCCAGTGGTTTTCACTTTTTTTATGTGTTCGTCAAGTTCTCTTCTTTTGTTCTCGATGTGAGAGAAGGCATTGGCGGCTGCTTCGGCTGCTGGTTGTTGGAGCCTCCTGTACCCCAAGGCGCGGACAGGAGCCTCTCTTGCAATTTCTTCCATTATGCGCGGCAGCCGATAAAGGTTGATTGGGAGAGGGATCCAATATCCGTCTCCTCCGCTGTGTGTTCTTCCTATTGGAATTACTTGTGGAGCTCCGTCTGGCTCTCCGCCAGTCAATATTTGGTCAAGCTTTTTTGTGACAGCTTCAGCCACGCGCTTGCTTTCCTCACTCCCTGTCTGAACATAGTTTTTGAATTCCTCAACTGCGGCGTTCAGCAAGGCATTTCGTGTCACGTATCTTGAGACATCCGGGAGTGGAATGGTAGTCCTTGCTCTTGGCGAGCTATGGACGACCCTTTTGTTCCCTCCTTGTCCCATTTTTTTCCCCTCTTATGCTGCATTAATCCTGCTGCGGTCGATGTTATCAGAAAAGTGAGCTGCTAAGCTGGTGTTTGATTGGTCGGAAAGCTACTGATCTTATTAAAGTTCTTAACTCCTGTTAAGTAGATAATCTTCTTTGGTATGATGTTCACGCCGCACCCCTGTCAGTCAAGGAAGCTCCAATTCCCTCCCCTCTTGTTTTAAGCAAGTCAGAAGCTCTTGCCAGTATTTCGTAAGCCAGGCTGGCGCCATATTGATATGGGCCCCGGTGAGCACTCAGCAATCCGATTAATTCTGGCCATTCTTTTGCTGCTCGTGATGCGTAAATCTGGGCTTCAATCAAGCGTTCAGAAACAACGCTGGCATCTGCTGCAAACCTGATTGTTTTTTTGGTGTAGTCCAATGCCAGCCTGCCCTGCCTGATTTTTCTTATTGTTGGCATCGCCCTGATAGTGATGTCGTGGGCGTCGTAATATTCTTTCCAGCTCCCGGATTCCATGGGTTTCAGGGCATCCTGCCTGATCGCTTCCAGTTCTTCAGCAAGCTGCTCTGCCTGGGCTGCATTGCCTGCATAAAACGCAAGCAAGGCCCGCCTTGTTAGGGTAGTGGCAGCGTGATATTTGTATCTTTTACGGGAGGCGCCGGCAAAGGCGTTTTCGGTATTATGTGCTATGTCTTCCTCTGCCGCAGCCACAGGCTTTCCGTATACGTGGCTCAGGTCGATTCTCACGGTTATATCGTGCAATACGTCTATCTCCATTCCCTCTTTTTTGAGCAGCTTATATGTCCAATTCCTGTCAACATTTCGACCACCATCACCAAGGGCGTCATCTATGAAGTTTCTGTGTGCTGCATCAAAGTATGGAACTATGTTGCCCCTATCTATCTGAAGCCTTGATGCAGCATAGTTGCAAAATTTCATTAAGGCTTCTGATTCGGAATCACATAGATTCATCTTTGCAAATTCCGCAAATTCTGCAAGTGAGGTGTATATCATGGAAGAATACGACGCCCTCACTTTTTCCTCAATTCCGTTCGGCATTTGAACGGTTGGGGCTATCACTTCCCAGACCCCTGTTGTCCTTGCAATGTGCCAAAGCCTTAAATCCTGGTACTGCTCCTTGGCAGGCTCTCTAGGGAGCGCCTTGATAGCGCGCCATTGGTCGTGAAGTGAATGCCCTTGCACCACGCTTGTGAAAAGTATGGAAACACTGCCCAGTCTTATCGGCCCTATGACTGGCATTTGTTGTATGGGCCTCGGGGTGGGAATGTAAGCACTCCTTATCAAGTCATCCAGGGGCCGGGCCTGCCTTAATTTCCTTCCTTCCAGGAGTTTTTCAAGCCTCTTTTTCTCTTCCCGCAAATGCCAAAATGCTTTCGCGGCAGCTTCAGCAGCTTCGCGCGATAGCTTATTGTAGCCTATAATCATGTTGCTGCTATATCTTTCAATAGTTGTTGTAGTGTAAGAGGATGAGGGTGCTTCCAGGCCGTCTAATGCCGATGTGGGAATAGAAAATCCTTGCCCTCCACTGTCGGTGAGGCCCAGGACAACAGAGGATAGCTTTCTGTCCAGTTCCTGCGCTATTCTTTCTGCCTCCGCACGAGATTCTTCATCGCCGGAGGTTCTGTGCTTTGCATAGTTTTTTATTATTTGGTAAAGTAAGACAGCATTGGCGACAGCTTCAGATTGAAGCGCTTCTTTTTCCAATTTTCTTTTTCGGCTATCTCTCAAACACTCACCTCATCTCTCGAGAAAAAGCCCTTAACAATCAGGGTTTAAATATTGTTGCCTGCAATTTATCTGAGTTTTATGAAAAAAGAGAAAAAAATTATAAAATTTAAAGAATCAGTTATCAAGCGTGGCTGTTACCGCGGGTTTTCTTTCCGCCAGTCCGCACTCCTTCCTCAGCAGCTCTGCCTTGTCAGTGCTTTCCCAGGTGAAGTCCGGGTCGTTCCTGCCAAAGTGGCCGTATGCCGCTGCTTTCTGGTATATTGGCCTTCTCAGCTGCAAGGTGTCGATTATCCATCTTGGCGTTAGCTTGAAGTGCTTCCTGACCGCTGCAACAATCTTTTCCTCGTCTACCTTGGCAGTGCCAAGGCAATCAACATTCACTGAAGTTGGCTCGGCAACCCCTATGCAGTATGACAGCTGCACTTCGCACTTGTCGGCAAGGCCTGCCGCAACGATGTTTTTCGCAACCCATCTGGCCGCGTAGGCTCCTGACCTGTCAACCTTTGTGGGGTCTTTGCCGGAGAATGCGCCCCCGCCGTGCCTGCCAACGCCTCCGTAGGTGTCGACAATTATTTTCCTTCCGGTGACTCCCGTGTCGCCTTCTGGCCCTCCAACGACAAATTTGCCTGTTGCGTTTATGTGCACCTTGGTGTTGGCATCAAAGTATCTTCCGCATACTGGCTTTATTACCTTCTCGAGTATTTCCTGCTTCAGCCCGTCTTCTTCCACGTCATCCGTGTGCTGGGCTGCTATGACAACAGCACTTGCTCTTTTGGGCACGCCATCGTGGTATTCCACGCTGACTTGGCTTTTGCCGTCAGGCCCTATGTGGTCTATCAGGCCTGTCTTCCTGACTTCGGCAAGCCTCCTTGTGAGCTTGTGCGCGAGCATTATCGGCAAGGGCATTAGTTCCGGCGTCTCGTTTGTGGCAAAGCCGTACATCATTCCCTGGTCCCCGGCTCCTTCCTTGTTGACACCCTGGGCTATGTCAGGGCTTTGGCCGTGGATTGATACCCATACGCCAGCGTCCTCGCAGTCTATTCCGAATCTTGGGTCTGTGTAGCCTATTTCCCGAAGTTTTCTTCGGGCTATTCCCTGCACGTCTGCAAAGCCGTGGGTTGTGACTTCGCCTGCAACCATTATTGAGCCTGTGGTTGTGAGGGTTTCAATGGCCACTCTTGAATACGGGTCCTGGGCAAGCAAGCTATCGAGTATGGCGTCGCTGATTTGGTCCGCGATCTTATCAGGATGACCCTCCGTAACACTTTCAGATGTAACATACGTCACTTTAACCATTCTTCTCTACCTCCAATCTTTTTCTATACTCTGAATATTTCCTCATAAGAAAGACATTCGCGTCGTTATACACATATCTTGCCAATTTTTCTCCCCTCGAGCAAGAATACTGAATCACGTGCGTATTATCGCTTACTTTTCGTATATTCGCTTCGACCCCTATAGCCTCTTTAACCGCCTTTACGAAACCTTTGCAGAACTCTAACGAGCCAGATGCTACTGTAATTTCAAAGTATGGGCTTCGTTTTCTGGCTACATATCTTATATTTCCATCACCGTCAATTACTCCACGTATAAAATGTCTTAGACTCTCTCCTGAAATTTCTGGGAATTTCACAGTTAAGGATTTCCTTGGCGTGACGCCCAAGAGCATAAGCTTTTCGCATATTTTTTTGTTAACCACTATTAATCTATAAGAATTTGTCTTTGGCGAATAAAGTAAAGGTTTTGTGCTAGCCATTATTGCCCTGATTTTTTCTAAGTGACTGCCATCTTTTGCTGAGGCCGTTATGGTTAAAGAATTATAGCTCTTTTCGGGGTTCCAAGCAATATTCCCATCTGAATAAATTAAACCAAGGATATATGCTGATTCCTCATTAAGTTCATTAAAGAAAGTTTCATTCACGGTATGCTTCCTAAATATTAAGCCAGCCTCTCTTGACCATCTGTTTACCGTTGTTCTGCCTATTCCAAGCGTTCTTGCCATTTGCCTCTGAGATGTGCTGTTAAATTTTGATTGGATTGCTTTTAGATAGCCTTCTTTTTCTACACTCGTAAACGGATTGCTCATTAAATCTTGAATTTCGCTCGAGGTATTTAAACCCTGTCCACCCACTTGTCCAGTGCAAAGCGGGGTGCGCCTGCTTGCACATTCCGCCGTTCGCGGAATTGTGTCCAGTGCTATCTGGGAGGAAGTCCGGAAATCTTTCATAACAGTTTTCCAAAATATTCCCGTTTATAAACTATTTTGACATAATTATTCCAAAAAGAATAAGAAGAATCGTGCCCTTGAAAAGATTCCCTTGAACCTTCTCCAGAGTGGCATGAAGTATAGCACTGTCAGGAAGGCTGCTGCAATCACCGTGAACACGTCAATGGTTACCCTGGCATAATAATCGCACTCGAGCAGCATTGGGGAGGTGCACGTCAGCAGTAGCCCGGCTTCATCGGCAAGTATGCCGAGGCCCACGCCAAACAGGGCGGCAGCCAGGTGCTTAAGCCTTTCCCTGTCTGATATGAGGGCAATCCATCCAGAAGCTATGAGCAGTGCTATCCCAATGAAAGGCGTTACCAGCCTTCTTTTGACCGCGTCCTGGTACGTGAGGCTTGCAAGGTCTTTCAGGAACAGCGTGAGCAGGCTTGACAGTCTCATTTTCATTCAAGTTGGCTTAGTTCTTCAAATGATGCATCAAGATTGTCATTGTAGATCTCTTGTTCTTTTTCCGGTTCAGGAGCCTCGGTTTGCGGTGGCACTTCCTGCATTATGGGCGTGGTTGTTTCAGGCGCTTCAGCTGGCTCCTGTTCCTGCTGCGGCAGTTGTTTGGAGCATCCGCCAAGCATCAGTAGCACCGTAATTGCAAGGATTGCCATTGATGTGCTGCTTTTTTTCATTTTCCCTTCACCTTGGCGATGAAATCCTGCCACAGCTTTTGCACTCCCTTGACTACTGATTTCTTTTCATCTATTGTCTTTGCATCATTGTAGTTTTGCTTTTGCTGCTCAACTGCCGCAACAAAGTTAAGCACATCCTCTTCTGTAGCAAGCCCTCTTTCCATTAAGCGCTGCGCCTTGTCTTCAAGGTTGTATATCCTGAACTTGACAACTGCGTCGACCCTGTCCCTGAGTTCGAGCAGGCAGCTTGACTTGTTTTCTCCTGCCAGGTTTTCGCACTGGGACTTTTGTGCGGCAACAGTTCCGGTGAGGCCAAATGAGCTCTTGGCGCACTCAAATCGGTCGCCATCCTGTTCCCGCTCCCAACACTTTTGGGATTTCTTGTAGTTGTCAACACACAACGTTCTGGACTCATTCACAAGCGCCCTGCACTCCTCAGGCAGGTAGTTGTATTCGTTTTCCTCGTCAAGCTGGAGCCTGCACTTGATTCTTTCCCGCATTGTTTCCAGGGAGCTGCACTTGAATTTCAGGGCTTCCTCCTCGCTGACCTTGCCGGGCAAGGGGTTTTGCTTTTCCGCTTTCACTGTTTTCGGCGCTGATGGTCCTGAGGCAGCAAATGCGAGGGAAGAAATTACGGTAAGTACAACCGCTATGATTGCGGCTGTTATGAGAATCTTTGCCGGGGAAGCCATGCGTTTATCTCTGCAAAACCCTTATTTAAGGCTTTCTCCGGAATATTTCCGGTTTTTGCCGTAGGAACCACTGGACACAAGTCGGATGCGCCCGACTGTGCAGTCGGCTGCTGCCGACTTGCATTTGCCCGGACAGGGTATTTAAGTGAGTTCTTTCCAAGAATTTTCGCAAGTGAAAAGCCGGCGTAGTGTACTGGTGTGCACGCTCACCCTAGTCAAGTAGCAAGCGGATTGGGTTTGGTTTATTTAAACTTTTGGTGAGCGAGTATGAAAAAGAAATTTATCCTTGTCAATGACAGCATTCTCGACTTTGAAGTCTACAGGGAGGACTTTGATGTCCTGGCTGCGGCCTTCAAGTCCGATTTGTTTGAGGTTGCCACAAAGTATGGCTTCAGCATACTGAAAATAGGCAAGCACAAGGATCTCAAGAAGCGCACTGTTTTCCACAACAGGCACCTTGACATTGAACTCTCTGTTGTTTTGAAGAAAAGGGGCAAGCTGGAGTTTGTGTGAAATGGCAAAAGTAGAAACGCATTTTGTTGAAAAGTGGGAGCTTTCCTTCGCAGAGCTTGAGAACACGATTGGCAAGCTATTCAAGGTTACTCGAAGATTGCCGGATATGTCTGTTGCCGAAACAAAGATGTTTCGCTCAAAAGAGGAAGCGGTGAAGCAGTTTAACGAATGGCTGGCGTAGAGAACAAGCCTTCAACCTTTCGTTCGAGTATGCTTACAAGCTCAGGTTGGTTAAAATGGTAAATGTCGCTTATGTCAATGGAGATTATCCGTTTTTGCAGGTACTGCTTTGGAAACCTTTTGGCAATCTCTGCCCTTTGTTCATCTTCCATGACGAGGACAATATCGGCCCAAGCCAGCTGTTTTTCAGTAAGGGGGCGTTCGTTGTAAAGCCCTGCAGACCGGGTTTCAAACCTGCCCTTGAAAAGTTCCTCCGCAGTCTTGCTGCGGTTTTGGTTTTGGTTGCAGATGAATAGCACTTTCATGGTCCGCACTCTGGACTATTTCTTATATAAATTTATTTCAAGCTGTAGGCTGCAAAGCTTTTAAAACTGCGGCTGTTGCCTGTTCGCATATGGTCGAACCAATGGAAACTGCTGCTGAGCAGAAACTGAAGAAATACCTGTCTATGACTGACAAGGCGTTGACTATGGTGGAAATTGCAGCTTCGGATAAGAAGTCCCAAGATTACAAAGCTGCCATTGACTTTCTTGGCATGGCGAAGAATTATCTGAGCGATTCCAGGCATTTCGAGAGGAAAGGCGACCTGCTCACGGCCATTGCAGCTGCCAGTTATGCGCACGCTTGGCTTGATGCCGGTGCAAGGCTGGGATTGTTCAAGGTTGATAATAGCTCTGACTTGTTTACTGTGGATTGAGCATTCGTTAACTATTTATAGTCGTAATGCGCCTTTCCTATTATGGAAATTAAGGTAGTGCTTGAAAAACAGGAAGAAGGAGGATATACTGTGTATGTTCCCTCTTTGCCTGGCTGCATTTCTCAGGGTGAAACCAGGGAAGAGGCATTGAAGAACATCAAGGAAGCCATTGAGCTTTACCTTGAAACGGACATTAATGAGGCCATAAACTACGAAGGAGAGGTTTCTAAGGTTGTAGTATGAAGCTGCCACAGGTTTCTGGGAAAGACGTCATTAAGATTTTGTGCAGGAACGGCTTCTATCGCTTTTCTTCACATA
>JACPBZ010000034.1 GCA_016180105.1 Candidatus Woesearchaeota archaeon
CTGACAAGGTCGCGGAACGCTATATTCTCGGCACTAACCTCATCAGGGGCACCATAATTTATGGTGTTGTTGCCTTCACGATCACGATGCTGTTCAACATCATCGCCGCAACGATAATAGGCGGCCTGGCAGCGCCATCTGTGTAACAGCGTAGAATGGTATGCGCCGGCCGGGAATTGAACCCGGACCATAAGCTTGGAAGGCTTAGGTCATGCCGTTAGACCACCGACGCGGTATTGGATGCTGGCGGCTGCGAAGCTTTAAAAAGATTATTGCTAAGTGAAAGGGACGCGCCGCGGGCGGGATATTCACAGCCGTTTCAGCTGGTTTGAACCCGCTTGACAACGGGCGTTGTCACTTTGGGATTGATAACTTTTGCGCCAGAAAAGACTGATAATTTTCGATAATCTCGTGAAGTTTTCGACAACAACTGGAAATCTTTCAGAAAAATGGTGATTTTCTGAATATTTTTACGAGTTTGACGGAAACTTTTTTTCGCAGAAGCCGGAAGAATGCAAAAAGTTTAAATAGTAATTTGCATTTGATTGAAATATTGACAACGGGCATTGTAAGGCAGGTATCGGATTCTGCCTTTTTCTTTTTTCTTCATCAAAACCTTTATAACCTTCCAGTCTGGAGTTTTGCTTTTGATGGCAAAGGTTCCTGAGACGATTATTATTTCGCTGGGCGGGTCTGTGATGGCGCCCAACCAGATTGACGTTGGTTTTCTGAATGGCTTTAGGCAGCTCATCCTGAAGTTTGTCCGCGATGGCTACCGGTTTGCGATAATCTGCGGTGGTGGAAAGACTGCCAGGGAGTACCAGAATGCGGCAAGGCACGTCGTGAATGCTGTCCACGAGGACCTCGACTGGCTGGGCATTCACGCCACCAGGCTTAACGCGCACTTGATGAGGACTATATTCAGGGAGGTAGCCCACGCCAAGCTTGTGAAGAATCCCAACGAAAGGCTGAAGTTGAAGCCTTCGGAGAGGGTTATTGTTGCCGCCGGCTGGAAGCCTGGCCGCTCAACCGACTACATCGCTGTGCTTTTGGCAAAGAATCTTGGCGCGAGGACAGTGATTAACATTACGAACACTGACTACGTGTACAACAAGGACCCTTCCAAGTTTCCTGATGCCAGGCCTCTTCAGGAGGTGTCCTGGAAGGACTTTCGCAAGCTGATTGGCGTTTCTAAGTGGAGCCCTGGCCTTAACACGCCATTTGACCCGGTTGCCGCAAAGGTCGCTGAGAAGATGAAGCTCAAAGTTGCGGTTATGGGTAAGGATTTGGGAAATTTAGAGGCTTTTTTGGTCAACACGCCATTCAGGGGCACGGTCATAAGAGCATAGGGGAATTTATTTAAATGAAGATGGATTTCCTGGTTGTCTGATGGAGTTAGACGCTCTTGTAGAGAACACGTTAGCAGGCTTTGATATAGCTCCGCAAAACGCCGCGTTATGCCTTGAGTTCTTGTCCAAGCATAGTGTCGGGCAACTTGACAAGCCTCGGATTTTGATGGATGAATTGCTTCTTTTTCTCTATATTATGGGAAAGGTTCCAATTAGCCTGAAAACAGGCAGTAATAAGAGGATAGCAGAAATAAGTGACTTGAAATTTTTGAGCTATCGCGTTTTTGATTTTCACAGCGAACGGCCTGCAGAGGTGAAAGATGACAGGTTTTATCGCCTGTTTGCTCGCGTAGCGAAGAGGCATTCGAGAGGCTATGGGCCAAGCCTGGAGCTGCTGGTTAATGAAATCGGATCCTCCCCGCTGGTTGAAAGCCGATTTGGGAGGCCTGTTTCATACGATGACACTCTCTCTGCGCAGTTTCTTTTGACAGAGTATATGGTTGGCAAGCGAGAGATAGCTGTTGCCAAGAGTGGCAGGCGAAGGAGAATGACGATTCATTCGCCTGATGATCTTTGGGTGTTAAGCAAAACAGCTATCGAGAGGGGAGTTGACGTGGGCCTTCTCCGACTCCTGAACAGGGTCTTAAACGATGAGCGCAGGGGCGGCACGTCTTGGCGCGAGTTGGTTGGCAAGGTAGGCCAATTTTCGCAGGTGATTTCTTATTTTGGCAGGAAAGTCACGTATGGCGATGTTGGGAGGCCAAATTCAGAGCACGATCGACAACTTCTCTTGGGGTACTTGACCGGGCAGATTCCTGTTGTTACGAGGGAAGGGAGTGTAGTGCCCCGTCAAGTTGAGGATCTTCACGTGTTTATGCTTTATGATAATGGCAGGCTTTCCCATCCCGATGGTGAATTGATGCGCCTGTACCTCAGGATGCGCTCAAGAAAAGGGCGAAGTGGCGATAAGGATTTTGCGGAATCATTCGACAGGATTGGCAAAAGTCCGCAGGTTAAGGAAAGGTACGGCCGGGCGATTACTTACCGTGATGTTATTTTGGAAAGCATACTTCATTCGTGCGCCAATGTGCTTGAGGAGATTATGCTCGGCAAGCGAGAGATAACTGTCGATGGTTTTTCAATTGCCGTATCGGCCGTGAGGGATCTTCCATTCCTGCGCCCTGACTGGAGCCTTGCGGACCCCGAAGTCAGGAGGCTTAGGAACAGGATCCAGAGGCACACGCCTGAAACAGGCATCGCGTTTTACGATGTTTTTGACAGGGTTGGAAGAAGGTCAGCCATTGTAGGGCACTTCGGGAGGGAAGTTACCCGTCTCGATGCGAATCCAACAATAGGAAGGTATGAGTCAAGGCGTTTATATGGCAGCCCTGCAGGACAGAATGGCCTGTTGATGACTGCGTGATTATTTAGTCTCCTCTTCCACCCATTTCTTGTATTCGTCATCGCTGCCGTGCCAGGGAAGCGCGATTATGCAGGGTATTTCGTAGCTGTGGAGCTGGCGCGCTTCTTCCTTTATCCTTTCGAAGCTTTCCTTCTTCGCCTTGCACAGCATTGCAACTTCCGCTTCCTCGGTTACCTTGCCGTTCCAGCGGTATATGCTCCTGATTGGGAAGATGTTTGCGCAGGCAATCAGCTTTTTTTCAAGGAGATGCGTGGCGATGAGCTTGGCCTCTGCATCGTCCTTGCAGGTGATGTAGACGCTTATCACGCTTTCGCTTTCTGCTGGAGCGTATTTATTACTTTCGCATTTGGCAACAAAAGTTTATAAAAAACAGGCGAAAAGCAGGATGGCAATGAAGTGCGAAGTATGCTCCAAGTCCATTGCGAAGACTTTCCTTGACAAGATTAAGGGCACTTATGTCAAGGATGAGAAGGGGAAGCCTCACGTCGTGTGCTTTGAGTGCCAGAAGAACCTTAAGGACAAGCAAGCAATCCTTGGCAAGCTGTAAAAAAAAAATGTACCTGATGCCTATTCCTGTTGGCGATGGCCGGATTCAAGCGGCTGTCAGCGAGCCTGGCGTGAAGTACCGTCCTGGGACAATCCTTGTCGTGAAGGGCCTTGCCTGGGATGCCCGGGCAGAAGTGGCAGGACGGAACTGGCTTGGTGGACGGCTTGGGGAAATTGACCAGCGCCTTGCTGGTTTGGGGAATACTGTCGTGGCGCTTTCTCATGCGGGCTACGACGATACGCATATGAAGCAAGTTTCAGTTGAAGGCTATTTGTCAGATCTTGCGATGACTATTAAGGGCCTGGAAAGGCAAACCGGCAGGGTTTCTATTCTCGGCCACAGCCTTGGGGGATATTTTGCTGCCCGCCTCGCGGTAATGCTGAAATCTGCGGGCCGCGACTACAGGGTTGCCATGATTGGGCCCCCGATGAGCCCATCTGACTCAGTTGGCAGGGCAGCAAGAGTTTACCTGAAGATGCCAACCTGGTTAAGGCACGTTCCTGCTCACGCGGGTATCGCGCTTATTAACCTTGCAAGCAAGACCAAGTATCTGGGGATGGGCAGGGCGCTTCCTCACAATCAGGAGCTTGTTGACGAAAGCCTTGAAGCTCCTGCGCTTGATGACCTTGCGGCTCCGGGGAAGTCTCTCTTAGGGGGTGATGGGCTCATAATTTTCGGCACGGATGATTTGTGGATAAGGAGGGAGTCAGCCGCTGCTTATGCTGCGCGTTGCAGGAGGGTTACAGAGAATGTTATTCCACTTGAGGGCCAGGGTCATAACTTTTCGGGCGCTTCAGACGCGCAGCTGGATGAGGTTGCCAGAACTCTTGATGACTTCTTCTTGGCCAAGAAGTGAAGAAATTTTATATACCTCCTTGATGCCTCTCACGTTTACGCCTCCGTAGCACAGCAGCTAGTGCGACTGCTTCGTAAGCAGTAGGTCGCGAGTGCAATTCTCGCCGGAGGCTCTTCAAAATGCAAACTTTTGCTGCCATTGGGAATTGTGCTGTTGATGTCACTCCTGAAGGGAATTTTGCGGGAGGCTCTGCCCTGTACGCTTCTGTTGCCGCTTCCAGGCTTGGACTGCGCGCGGTTGCCTTCACGAATTTTGGGAGTGATTTCAGGAAGCTTAACCCGGCATTTGATGATGTGGAAGTTGTTTGCCAGGGCGCAACCAACACAACGACTTTTGGCATTTCATACCGGAAGGATGTGAGGCGCTTGGTGATGCTCAATCCCGGAAGCAGGATTGATGGCCTTGATGGAAAGGTCAAGGCAGACATCATTTATTTCTGTCCAATCGCTGGCGAGTACGGCAGCGAGCTGGTTTCTGCGGTTGGCTTATCGAATCCCGATGCGCTTGCCGTGGCCACCCCGCAGGGCTGGATGAGGAGCTGGGCATCAAGGGGCGCTCCCGTAGCTCACAAGGATTGGTCGTCAGCGAGGTCAATCCTTCCAGGCATTGATGTTCTTGTCCTGAGCGTTGAGGACATTGGCGGCAATCCCGGCATTCTTGACAGCTACATTGCCCTCACCGGCACCAAAAGAAACGGCGGGGTTGTCATCTTGACTGAGGGCAGCCACGGCGCCACGGCTTACTGGGGTGGCAAGAAGCTCTTTAAGTCGTCATTCGAGGCAAGGGCGGTTGACCCTACAGGCGCTGGCGATGTTTTCGCTTCTGCCTTTGCCATCCGCTATCACGAGTCAAAGTCTGTTCCTGATTCCTTGGCCTTTGCGCACTCCGCGGCAGCTTTTGCCACTGAGGGCATTGGCACTTCTTCCATTGCCGGGAGGGCAGCTGTTGAGAGCCGTCTGGCTGGAAGATTTTAGGATAATGGCAAGTTAAGTGGGAAACCTGTAAATAGGCTTTTTCTGTAAGAATAGTCGGAATGGCAACCAAAAAGGCAAGGTAGCCTGATTGCCATTCCGGAGGACGTCAAATGATACAAACAGATTTGAGTAGCTTTAGCTATAAAAAAGGTTCGCTTTGCGCCTTTTGCAAAAAGTGCGGCGGCGAGAACTTCTACCTTGATGGCAAGAACAAGAAAGGCATCCAAAAATATGAATGCAGAACTTGCGGCTGCCGCTTCATATGGACAAGCGACCTTCCACGAAGGAGAACTTTCAGCAGCATAATTGCTTTTGCTGTTGAAATTTATACAGACTTAAGAAAAGCAATCTCACTAGAAGGAATATCAGAACTGTTAAAGAAAATCTTTAATGTAGTATTCAGCAGAGAAGCCATAAGGCAATGGGTTCTGTCAAGTAAAAAAGGTATTTCTCGACGAGAAATATGCGTGCCAACAACGTGGCACGCTGATGAAACGTACGTAAAAATCAAAGGAAAAGGCTATTGGCTATGGATTGTCTACGATAAAATTGGGGTTCTTTCTTGGCGCATTAGCAAAGTTAGAAGAATTAAAGATGCACGCATACTTTTGCGTGCGGCTATGATTGTAGCAGGCGTGAGGCCGAAACAAATAATTACCGACGGCCTGGAACAGTACAATTACGCCATAAAGAAAGAGATCGGCTGGAACTATAAAGAGCAGAAAAAGCGGCACGTTGTAAGCAGCGGAATTGGCAGAAACTGGTTTATCGAAAGGCTGAACAAAGAAATCAAAAGGAGAATCAAATGGTTCAGCACCTTTCAAAGTCTGAAAGGCGCAGAAGCCTTTTTCGGACTATGGTTTTACCACTACAACCAAAGAAAGCTATCCCGCATTACTTGACTTCATCGTGGCATCCAGAGGGCCTTTTCGGGCTCAACCAAGAGGTGTTGCGTATGTGTTTTCATAGTGGAATGTGTGTAAAGTGTATGGCTGGCAAGCACGTGATAGTCGGTGCCTTGCTTCTTTTGAATGCTTATGTTTGGCCGCAGTGGCTTGGGCTTGATGGCTGGGTTAAGTTCGCTGCTGTCCTCCTGATTGTGGGTGGAATTGTCAAGTACCTCGTTCCGTACTGCCCGCATTGCAAGGAAGACGCGAAGCCTGCCAAAAAGGGCAAGTAAGCTCTTAACGCCTGTTTTCACTACCCTGCAAGGACAAGAATAGAAAAGTATTTATACTAGTCTTTCTATGGAATTGCCTTGGGGGTTAATTAAAGGCAGCTGCGGCTGTTTAATCCGGGTAAAATGAAACAGGTTTTAAGGGCGCAAGTTGAGAAACGGCCTTCTGTCCAGAAGGCGAGGCCTCTGGAGGCTGCTTTGAGGAGAAGCGGCCATTTGAGGACTGTTGCTGAAACATTGGGCGAGGAAGCTGTTCCCATTGTCCAGTACTTGAAGGGCAAGAAGAACATTTCTGAGTTCAAGATAGCTGACAGCATAAGGGCAGAGGTTAATTCTGTCAGGAAGATGCTTTATGCGATGCAGAATAGCAATCTTGTTTCTTACTATAGGAAGAAAGACAGGCAGAAGGGCTGGTACATAAGCTACTGGACCCTGAAGCCGGAAAATTTTGATTATCTTGCTCTTGCCACGAAAGCGCAGAGGCTGCAGCAGCTTCGTGAGAGGCTTCACAAGGAAGAGGCTAACCAGGGCCTGTTTTACATTTGCCCGCAGCTTGATGTGAGGCTTGAGTTTGACAAGGCTGCCGAGATCAGTTTTAAGTGCCCTGAGTGCGGTGCGACCTTGCAGCACCAGGACAACGTGAAAACCATTGAGCAGCTTAAGGGAAAAATAAGCGAGCTTGAAGGGAAAAAGTAGTTTAGCCTGTTACGACAATTTCGCTTTTCTCGATGTGCAGTCTTTCAGCGTGTCTTAGCGTTTTTTGGAACCATAGCTGCGCAATTATTCCTGCGGTAACGTGGGCCACTGCAACTCCAATCCAGGCGCCGGTTATGCCCATTTCGAGTTTGAAGGCCAGCAGGTATGATGCCATTATCATGAGCGCGAAGTTGAAAGATGTTATTGCGAGGACGGGCATTGCCTTTCCCAAGCCTTGGAATGAGCTTGTTGCGATGAACCTGAGCCCTATGAAGCCATAGAAAAAGGATACGATGCCGAAATAGCCTATGCCGTGGCTTATTACTTCTTGGCTCTGCGTGAATATCCTGAGCCAGGCGGGTGCAGTGAAAAAGAACAGCAGGCCCACTGCCGTCATGAAAGCAAAGGCCGCCGCTGATGAGAACGCTGATGCCAGCCTTGCGCGGTCATAGTGCCTTGCGCCAATGTTCTGGCCTATTGTTGACAGGGTGGCCATTCCGATTGCCAGCGCGGGAAGCACTGCCAGCGATTCCATTCTGGCTGCTATGCCAAAGCCGGCAAGGGCGCTGCTCCCGAATGTTGCAATCAGCTTGTTCAGGAAGAAGAACCCGACTGCGACAGTTCCCTGTGATGCGGATGTGGGTATGCTTATTGCGAAGATTCCCTTGATGATTTGCGGCGAGTAAGCCAGTTTCTTGAACTTGAGCTTTACCATTGCTTTTCCGCTGAAAAGATGTGAGAAGGAGTACAGTGCGCCTAGCGATTGGGATAGTATCGTGGCTATGGCAGCGCCTTTCACGCCCATTGCGGGGATTGGGCCGAAGCCGAAAATGAATGCTGGGTCGAGGATTATGTTCGCGATGTTTGCAATGACAAGCGCCTTCATTGGGGTTTTTGTGTCGCCCTCGCCGGTCAGCAGGGAATTCGCAACGTTCCCGAAGAAGAAAGCCGCGCATCCGAGGTAGATTATTGAGATGTAATCCTTCATGTAGCCTGCGACAACCGGAGAAACTTCCAGGAATTTTATTAGTGGCCCTGTCGTGAATAGTCCGGCAAGCATCACTAAGATGGCAAAAGCTCCGGCAATCAGGAGCCCGTTTTCGGCAATGATGTTTACTTTCTCGAAGTCCCTTGCCCCTATGCTTCTCGCAACGAAGGAGTTGACTCCTATTCCAAGTCCTGAGATGAGCGCTATTATGATGAAGAACATGGGGAAGGATGCTGCAACGGCTGCAATTGCTTCGGGTCCAAGCTTTCCAACGAAGAACGTATCAACAAGTGTGAAGAGGTTGTGCATGAACATTGCAACCATCATCGGGGCTGCCAGAAACACTATGTGCCTTCGTATGCTGCCCGTTGTCAGGTCCTTTTTCGGCTTTGGGTGCATGAAAAAAGCATTGGCGCCTTGTTTAAAAAGATTATAGTAAATTCATTTAATATGGGAACTTTTAATAATGAATTTACTATTAGCAGATTCACGCAAAAAGTTCCATTATTTCGTGAATCTGCTGTAGCTCGCACTACTCGTACCTTAATGCTTGGACAGGGTTCAGCCTTGCTGCCTGCCGGGCAGGGGCAACGCCTGATATGCATCCCAGTATGAATGAGAATGCGAGCGCTCCCAATATCAGGTATGGGCTTGTGGATGCCTTGAGGAGCTCAGAGCCCAGGAAGCTTGAGGCGGCGAACTCCACGGTTTTTCCCATTCCGAGCCCCACGGCTATGCCCACGACTCCTCCCACTAGCCCGTAAAGGCCCGACTCTATCAGGAAAAGCAGCAGGACGTCACGGTTCTTTGCTCCTACTGCTTTCAGGATTCCGATTTCCCTTGTCCTTTCCAGTACCGCGGTGTACATCGTGTTCATTACCCCGATTGAGCCCACCACGAGCGATATGCATGCGATTCCAACTATTACTGCCTGGATTATGTTTAGTATTATGGCAAAGCTTTGGAATAGTTCCTCTGAGGTCTGTACCTGGAAGTCTTCCTCTCCCTCTTTCTGGTTTCTGTCCCTTCTTAGCTTGTCTTTTATCCTTGATGCCACGTCAGACGGCTCGAAGCCTTGCTGGATTTTGGCGTTTAAGACGCTGTATTCGTCCTTGTTGCCATAAATGTCCCAGGCTGTCTCAAGGGGTATAATCACGGATACGTCGTTTTCAGGGTCTCCCAGTTTTTTCCTTATTCCCACCACCTTGAAATCCTGCCCTTCCAATGAGACAGTATCGCCCACGCCTATTGTTTTGCCAAGAAGCGTCTCATCCGTGAAGTAAGAGTTGCCCACGATGGCCACTTTCCCGTCGCCTTTCCTGAATTCCCTTCCCTGAGAGATGTCAAATCTTGTTCCGAAGACTTTCCTGGCTTCGTCCGAAGGCAGTCCCACTCCCAGGACGAATTTTACCTTGTCATTGAATTCCAGTTTTGTGGTTTTGAATACAAAGCCTCCCGCGTCACTCACTCCCCTCACTGATTTTATTAGCTCAAGGTCGTTATTTGTCACTTTTGACAGCCCAGAGCTGGTGCCTGGCGGGCCGAAGAATGCGCTTCCCGGCTGTACGAGGACGTTGTCGCTTCCAAGCTGGCTAAACTGTTCTTTGATGGCCGTCTGCATCCCGTTGCTGATGGATATCAAGCCCACCACTGCGGCTATTCCGACGAATATGCCGAGCATTGTGAGCCAGCTTCTCAGTTTCCTGTTTTTCATTCCCTTGATGGCCAAGAGAAAATAATCTTTTAGCAGTCTGGCAACCATTTTCATTTACCTCGTGCCGGCAGGAGCTTATTTCTTTTTTCGCAGCTTCCTGTATGCGAGCACGCCTATTGCGACGATGGCTAGAATTATTATTAATCCCTTGCCCCGGCTTTTTTCAAGCCCAAGCCTGGAGGCTTCGCTTCCAGTGTAGATTTTCACCGGGACTTCCACGCGCTCCTCGTGCTTGTTGTTGAGTGCATCGCTGAGTTCCAGGTTAAGCACCAGGGGGCCTTCGCTCCTTGGGATGATGTCGTATGTTACTGTTTCTGAGTCTCCGCTGTCAAGGTCTCCTATGTACGTTGTTTCCTGGGAGATGACATCATATGAGCTTGACTTTGCCAGCCGGGCTGTTAGCAGCTTCACGTCTCCAAGGCCGCTGTTGACGATTTCGATGGTTATCCTTTGCCTTGAGCCGTATTTGATTATGTCCGTTCCCACCACTGCAGCGGAAAACGATGATGCTGCCCCTATCAGGATTCCGAAGGATTGTGCGCCCAGCGTGTAGTTTCTTCCAGACCTGTCAGAATAAGTGACCTGGATTGGCACTTTGTAAAGGCCGCTTTTTGCCTCGGGGTTGGTTATGATTTGGAAGGACGTTTCTGTCTTGCCTTTCGCATTCACTAATGGGATGAATGCCTCGTTAGTTGAGCCGTACGTTGCTATTGGCGTGCTTTCCGTCAGGTTGAGCCTGACCCTGATGTTGATTGCTTCGCTTGTTCCGAAGTTTTCCGCGGTCAGCGTTATGTTGGCGCTTTTTCCAGGCACCAGGTTTTCAGGCTGTTGCCTTACTCGCGTTATGGAAAGTGGCAAGTCCCGCTGCCTTATGCTTATGTTGAAGACATCCTTGAGCACTATCCACCCAGCTGATGATGCCGCTTTGTATCTTATTGACAGTGGGCTGGAGCCTGTCCCCGCTGCGCTGTCAATTGTGAGGAAGTATCTTGCAAGGACTGCGTCTGTGCCCGTTTGCCTTCCAAGGATGGTGCCTGCGTTTTTCGTTTTCTCGCCTTCAGGAATTATGACCGGGTAAGTTGGAATGAGTTCAACAATCACGTCTTGGGCTGGCTTTGATCCCTTGTTTTCCAGCCGAATCTTCAGTTCCACCAGGTCTCCAGGCTCGGCCGGGTCTGGGTTTTGGTTCACCAGTGTTGCAACGATGAATGAGCTCTCTTCGGCAATTGGGTTGTCGGTTGCAGCAAGAGCTGCATTGAAAGTTGAGGCAAATGCCAGGATTGCACAGGCTGCTGCCCAAAACATCCCGATTTTTTTCCTTGCCATTTCAATTCCTTTTCGTCCTTGAGATTTTTCCGTCCTTTATGTAGGCTACTGTCTCGGCTTCCGATGCGAGCTTGTCATCGTGCGTGACGACTATAATTGTTTTTCCCTTCTTGTGCAGCCCTTTCAGCATTTCAAGCACTTTTTTGCCGGTTTCGCTGTCCAGGTTGCCGGTTGGCTCATCGGCAAGGATTATTTCAGGGTCATTGGCAAGTGCTCTTGCTATTGCGACCCTTTGCTGTTGGCCCCCTGAGAGCTGGCTGGGCCTGTGGTTTTTTCTTTCAAGGAGCCCAACCTCGCCTAAAAGTCTGGTTGCAACCGAATTCCGTTCAGTCTCGCTTTTCCCTTGGAAGACCATTGGAAGTGCGACATTTTCGATTGCCGTGAGTGTTGGTATGAGGTTGAACTGCTGGAACACGAAGCCTATTGTTTTTCCGCGGAGCTCGGCTAGCCCGTCTTCAGATATGCGGCTGGTGTCCTTGCCGTTTATGTGCACTGTGCCAGTGTCTGGTTTATCCAGCGCGCCTATCACGTGCATCGCCGTGGATTTGCCGCTGCCTGAAGGCCCTTGTATGGCGAAGAACTCCCCTTTCTTTATTTCGAGGGTGGCGCCCTGGAGGGCGTTTATCCTTTCGCCTCCCATCTTGTAGGTTTTCCAGACGTTTTCAAGTTTTACTGCGGTATTCACGCCCTTTCCTGCCTTTTTTCGTATTTAACCTTTGCGCATTTTGATGGCAAACTACCAAAACTTATAAATATGGTTCGGGCTGTTCACGGGTGCGTGAAGCTCAGGACTGCCGGCAGCAGTAGTAGCCGTGGCGAAAATGGAAAGAAAGGGTTTGCCATTGTTGTTGGCATTCTAATGCTTATGAGCGTTGTTGGCACTGTTTTCTTCTTTAATCCTTCGGCGCAGGGTGTTAATTTCCGCTTTGGAGGCGCGACTTTCACGCAGTTGCCGCAGGGTGGCTACTCTGGGGAAATCAATGGCAGGGAAGTTGGCTTTTTTTACAGGCCAGATGACCTTTCTGACATTGTAATGCCTCCGCAGGTTGCTGACAGGGTTTCTGGAAGCAGGGCGATGTTCATCACGTATTACTGGAACAGCTCACTGGCGCCCGAGATGGCATTGTTCCAGCTTGACTTCGCCACTCTCCTTGAGGCAAGCCATAATGTCTACGCCGAGCCTGCCTTCACGACTCAGAATCCATCCGGGTTAAGGTCTGTGACGTGTGCAAATGCCACGAGCTTTGTTCCTGTGCTTATCCTTCAGGAAGCGAACAACACGGCAATTGGCTCTATCAGTGCTGACTGCTTTGTGCTCAATGCAACGGACAGCGCAAGCTTCTTCAGGGTGTCTGACAAGCTTAAGTACGCCTTGCTGGAGGATGCGAAGAGATGACCGGCGGGGAAAGTGGCGGGAACGAGTCTCAGAATTCAGGAAGGCATCACCCTGAGAAGACAATAGTGAAGGCGTTTGTCACTATTGCGATAATTGTTATCCTTGGCTATTTCCTGGCGAGCTTTGCCATGAAGCTTGTGAGGGAAGGGCCCAAAGAGGGCAATGTTGTCGACTACAATGGCTTCCGGTTTGAAAAGACCGGGCTTACTTGGCGGACTCAGTGGGAGCGCGATGGCTTGCTGTATGATCTTCAATTCAGGCATTCCCCCTGGGAAGTTGAGAACATAACAGTCCTTGGAAAGGTCGACGAGCGGTTCCAGATGCCCTATCTTTTCATCACTCACGACCCTCCGGACAATGTGCCAACCAGGCAGAACTCCTTCCTGTTCATAGCCTCTGCTGACATGACATCAATGCTGGTTTCTGTTTTCGACAGGCATCCTGTTGAGGCCTGCACTGTGAATTCGACGGAAGAGTGCTCAAAACTGCCTGTCGCCACCTGCTCGACCAACGCCACGGTAATCTACCTGAAGGCTTCCGACAATGCGGGCATTTTGCTGGATGGCAACTGCGCCACCATCCAGGGAAGGGAAGAAAACCTGACAAGGGCTGCAAACAAGGCCGTTTACCAGTGGCTCGGGATTATTCGCTAGCCATCAAGTGCGTACGTTGAGTTAATCAGGTAGCGTATGTTTCCCACGGTATTCCTCATCTGAAAAGAATTGGAGTCGATAGAGGTTCCAAGGGGGCCTGTTTGGCTTATGTCTCGCTGTATCACTCTCAAGCTTTCAAGCAATTGCTTGCACGTGGATTCGTAAAGCAGAACTGTCTTCTCGTGTTTGCCAAGCAGGGATGAAAAGATTGAATTGCCTGCCGCGATGAGCAAATTGAACAGGTCGCTGGAATCTGAGACGAGCCTGTTGATTGTTTGCTGCTGTTTTTTGTAGAAATCCTCCAGGACTCCATCGTGGGTGTCGACAAGCCAGTCCCTGCGCGCCTCTTCGTAATCTGGAAGGAAATCGTTTACTTTTTTCGCAAAAGCTTCAAGATTCGCTGCCAGGTCATCAGGGCTGAAACCTGTGAAGAAGCTCTGCTCTATGACCTCATCCAGGTAGAGAATTGCCTGATTTGGCCGTGTCACAGCTCCTTCGCCCCGCTTTCAGACGGCACAACGAATCTCATTCCCATTCCAAGCTGGAGCAGTGCGGTTATGAGCGCCATATGGACGTTGCCTGAGCCTGATACCATATTAACCGCGACTTCAGTGTCAGCTATCTTTCCTTCCAATGCTTTTTTTATGTCAAGCAGGATCTGCATTGGCTGCGCAAAGTCATCAACAACGATGAATTCCGCCTTTACTGACGGGAATTTCTCGGCAAAGTTATCCCTTCCGAAGGCGTTTGTTACGAGAAAGATCTTTGCCCAGGACTCTGATGCCACAAGCTTTGCAACCTCATTCCACGTTCCCTTTCCAGCGCCGAGGCAGGCCACAAGGCTTGTCATGAAGGAAAGAAGTTGTCAAAAGCTTAAAAAGGTTGTTGCAAACTTATGATCCAAAATCAGCATAAGTATAGTTAGGACAGAGCTGGCCAGTAACAACTGCACGAGAAAATGGCAATGGATGATTAAAGTTGGAAGGCTCGGCACTTGAGCGAGAATATGCAAATGGGCCAGGATTAAGAAGCGGATTCACCCGCACTTGTTCCGGCACACAAGGGTTACTCATTTGTTGTTGAATAAGCAGGTTAATGAGGCGCAGGCCAAGGTTTACTTTGGCTGGACTCGGAGCAGCAAGATGCTTAGTGATTATTCTCACTTGATATCAAGCGACGTTAACGAAACCATTTTGCAGATTAATGGGATTAAGACTGATAAGGAAAAGGAGTCTGTGCTTAAACCAAAGCAGTGCCCCAGATGCAGCACAATTAACGCTCAGGGCGCATTATTCTGCCAGCAGTGCAGCGCGGTTTTGGACACCAAAACCGCTGTGCAGATTGATGAGAAGCAGCGGGACATTGACAATCAGATGATGAAAGTCCTTGAAGACGAAAACATAAGGAAGATTCTCCTCAAGAAGCTTGTAGATTTGGGCTTTGGTGAGGATTTGAAGGGGAACTCAAGGTTTTTGAGGGTTAAATAACAGCAAAGTTTATATATAAGTATACTTAATGAGTATAAAATTATACCAATTTGGTATGTGAAATGGCTCAAGCTGTTAGTGTTAAGGAAAGGGAAAAATTAGCTCATTCTCCTAATTTGAACACTATTCTTATGGTTGAAGAAACCTTAAAGAGTGGTGAATTGGTGACTTTGGCGGATTTAAAGAGGAAGCTTCCAAAGAAGGTTATGCACCAGACTTTGCTCCGGATTTTAGATTACCTGCAGTTGAGCGGGAAAATTGTTATTGGCACTAAAGGCGTCCTTTGGGTTTTTGCGGAAAGAAAAGAGTTGGATGAGCTGATTAGGGGAGGGACTGAAGTATGAATAAGCCTGTCAGGGTTATTCTTCTTGGCGAGGCCGACTCTGAATACAAGAGGCTGAATGAGCTGGTTGGCCAGCAGCTTATGGAGGGTATAGGGAAAGCTCTGAAGAAATCCAATTGTTGCGTTCCATCAAGCAGAAGATGGACTTTATGAAAGCGAATCCTTTTTACGGGAACAATATTCCGAAGGCGCTTATTCCGCGCGAGTATATTGTGACGTATAAGGTTAGTAACTTGTGGAGGGTTGAATTAATCAACTATTGGAGGATGCTTTACACTATTAAGGGAGACCAGGTGGAGGTTATCTGCTTTGTTCTGGACGTTATCGACCATAAGGAATACGATAAGAAGTTTGGTTATAAGAAGAAGTAATACTCACGACAAACCTTATAAACAAATTCTCAGACAGTGTATATCAGAAGAAGCAGTTGTCGGACCCGTCTTTCAAGAGTGCCGTCCTGTCCCGGCGTTACTTTCAATCCAGCCTCATCAGCTTCAGTCCAGTCTTCTCATCGTAAGCTCTTTCAATCTTTCCCAGCAGAGGGGTTAGGAAAATTTCGCATGATGCACCAATGACAGCTTCCTTGACGTGGCCTCCGAATGCGTGCGTCTCGTTGTCCGAGACCGTGCCGTGCGCGTGGACGAATGGCTTTCCATCCACGATTGCCACGTTGCCGGTTATGTTGTCTATTTCAAGCTCGGCAGCAGCCTTTTTCCACGCGTATTCTTTTGTGGAGAGACTATAAAAGCCAAGCTCTATTTCCTTAACTGCTCCGATTGCGTTGAATGTTGCGCCAGTGATGGATTTTTCAGCGCAGAAATTAATGATTGACTCTATTAGCTTTTCTCCCTCAAGCAGCAGCAGGGCGTGAACTCCGTTTAGTTCCCTGTGCTTCATTTTTAGGCCACGTTGACCAGTTTAAGCTCGAATATCAGGTTTCTTCCGGCAAGGGGGTGGTTCATGTCAACCGTGACTGTCTCGCTTGTTGAGTCTGCCACTGTTGCGTGCACGACTCTGCCGTCCGGTGTCCTGAAGCTGAATCCCATGCCTTTTTCAAGCTTCATTTCCTGTGGAAATACGCTTCTTGGGATTTCCTGCATCAGCCTTTCGTCGCGTTCACCGTATCCGTTTTCTGGGGTTATCGTGATCTTCTTCTCCTCGCCTTTTTTCATTCCGATTACTGCATCGTCAAAGCCTTTTATGACTTCGTTGCTGCCGACCGTGAAGCCAATCGGCTCCTTGCCTTCTGAGCTGTCAAAGACAGTTCCATCTTCCAGCATTCCCTTGTACTCGACTGAGACTTTGCTGCCGTTTGCTGCGGCTTTTTCCTGTTCCATTCTTTTACTGGCGGTTTGCGCTGTTTTTATATTAATTGCGGTTTTTGGAAGCCAATACCATTAAGCTGTGTAGAGATCCTCGTTTTCGTAGCTGCCTCGCCATTGCTTTTGTGCAATGGTTACACAAGTCGACTTGCGTCGACTGTGCCCAGTCGAGCTTAGCTCGACTTGGGCTCTCCCCTCACCACGGGAATGTTGCCGGTGAGGCAACATCCTTCGGCTCTGAGCCGAAGTAACCATAGGTGAGGGAGAGTAAGTTCGGTGCAACCGAACCGAGGCAGCCGACAGGAGTTCTACTAAGCCCATCATTAAAAATCTTTAAATATGACCTGTAGCAACGTTCTGATATGCCGTCTAAGGAAACCGGGGCAAAAGCAAGGGTTTCTCAGCGGCAGTCATCTCCTTCTGGGCACAAGACAAAATGGGTTATAGTGACAGGAGGCGTTGTTTCCGGCCTTGGCAAGGGCACTGCTTCAGCGTCCATTGGCAAGCTTCTTTCCAGGAATTTCAAGGTTGTTCCCATAAAGTGCGACGGCTACCTTAATGTTGATCCTGGCACGATGAATCCTTTTGAGCACGGCGAGGTTTTCGTGCTTGAGGATGGCGGCGAGGTTGATATGGACTTCGGCCATTATGAGCGATTCCTGGATATCAACTGCAAGAAGGAGTGGAATCTCACCACCGGGAAGATCTTTGAGTCAATCATAAGGAAGGAGAGGCAGGGCTTTTTCCTTGGCAAGACCGTCCAGGTCATTCCGCACGTCACCAATGAGATAAAGGCCCGGTGGCTGGAAATAGCGAATTCCGAGAAGGCCGGCGTTGTCCTGATTGAGATTGGCGGCACGATTGGGGATATTGAGAATTCCTGGTTTATTGAGGCCGCAAGGCAGCTGAAGAAGGAAGTTGGGCCAGAGAACATCCTTTATGTTCATCTCAGTTATGTGCCATACGTGAGAAGCATTGGGCAGCAGAAGACAAAGCCTGCTCAGCGTGATGTGGAGACTCTGCGCTCACTGGGCATTCTTCCTGACGTAATTATTGGAAGGAGCGAGGAAGACCTTACTGCTGAGTCTAAGCAGAAGATTGCCCTGTTTTGCGATGTTTCAGATGAAGCTGTCATTTCAGGGAAGGACATTGAGACTATTTACGAGGTTCCTGTGATGTTTGAGGAGCAGGGGATGGTTTCGCTCCTTGCGAGGCGCTTCGGCTTTTCTCCAGCCAAGGACCTCACTGCCTGGCGGAATCTCATTGCGGCCATTAAGGCTCCAAAGTACCGGGTTAAGGTTGCGATATGCGGCAAGTACACAGTATTGAATGATTCCTATGCCAGCCTGATTGAGTCATTGAGGCACGCTGGCGCTAACTTGAATTGCGGTGTTGATATTACCTTTGTTGAGACCACTGATTTCGAGGATGGCAAGGTTACTGTTGACTCTGCCCTTCACAGTATGGACGCCATTATAGTTCCGATTGGCTTTGGTGCTCGCGGGGTGGAAGGCAAGATTAGCGCTGTGAAGTTTGCCCGCGAGAGGAAGGTTCCCTTCCTTGGGTTGTGCTTTGGGCTCCAGTTGGCAGTTGTTGAATTCGCAAGGAATGTCTGCGGCTTGAAAGACGCGAACAGCACAGAGGCCAGTCCAAAAACGTCCCACCCTGTTGTTATGATACTTCCTGAGCAGAGGTCTGTTAAGGACCTTGGCGGCACGATGAGGCTCGGTGCCGAGACAGCCCAGCTTCGCAAGGGCTCGATAGTCGCTGAACTGTACAGGTCGAATGTTGCTGTCGAGAGGCACCGGCACAGGTATGAGGTTAACCCGAAGTATCACTCGGTTCTTGAAAGGAATGGATTGGTGATTTCTGGCAGCAGTCGAAATGGCAAGCTGGTGGAGTTCATTGAGTTGCCCCAGTCAGCACACCCCTATTTTACCGCAACCCAGGCCCACCCCGAGTACAAGTCAAGGCTGGAAAGGCCGTCACCGTTGTATTACGGCCTCATACGGGCTGCAATAGAGAGGAAGTATAGGCTTAAGGTTTAGGGGAAAAGGAAGATTTATAATTGGGCAAGCCAATCTACTTTTTTTAATGGCTAATCAACCTTACCAGAGGGTTCACAGTATCTCAACTCTTGGGCGATTTCATTTGCCTTGGCTTACTGATGGTGGTGTGGATTACCCTGATTCCCTTGTTCGTGTTCTAAGGCCTTTCAAGTTAGCGCGGGAACAAGAGGCTGCGGGCTTCTTTGGCGCTGCTTATGGGGAGCAAAAGCCAATTGATCCCGGCCTTTACAAGTACACTGCCGACCGGGTAGCTGTCCTGGGCGGGGAAGCTGCAAAGCTTGGCCTTGTCACCATTACTGGTGCAGCGCCTGGCATACCCCATCAGGCCGCTTATGGCGCGAGTGAAAAAGGCGGAATTGTTTTGGGTTTGGCGCCTGTTGCCAATGAGTCAATGCACGGTGATGAAATCCTTGCAGGCATTACCCATCTTGCTGAAGCTGACGAACGTATTGTGAAGCCATGGGATTGGGAACCCCTAAGCCCGTATAATGCTGTTCTTTTCCTTAATGTCAGGCACAGGACAAGGGAAATGCGGTTTGTTCAGCGTGACTTGGTTAACCTTTATTGCGCACGCATAGCCTTTTTTGCAGACGGCGATGCGGGAACGATGCACGAGGCTGCTGTTGCCAGGGAACTGGGAAACAGGGTTATTGCAGTATTGCGAGATTCTGGCGGTGTTTCGGAAAATCTCGAAGAAATAGCTTCAGGATATGTTCGAAAGCAAAATGGGACGATTGTTCTTGGCCACGAGGACCCTGTTGAATTGGCTAAGCTGGCATTTCATGCAGCAGAGGAATTGCACGAAAGGCGCAAGGGAATTGACGATACGCTCGATATTTTGCTTGACCAGGTATATCTCGCAATGATAGGCAAGCCCTTTAGGGGCATTACCCAGGAGCAGCTTGAAACGCACGCCAATGAAATATTTTCTGGTGTGAACAGCTGATTTTTTCCGTTAAATTTATTAAACGACTTCTAATCCTGAAGCGCAATGGCTGAGAATGGGTCAAGTGGCGTCAGTGGGGAAAAGTCGCTGGTTTCATCGCTGATTCGCGTTTACGACACGAAGTACAGGAAGCTTCTCGTCATACCTGCCGCTGTCATTGTTGCTGCCGTTGTTGTGTTGCTGATGACATACAGTTCCACGGGCAGCTTTTTTAAGAAGGACATTTCCCTCAGTGGCGGTGTAAGCGTTATCGCCATAACGGATTTTTCCGACACTGCTTTGCTGGAGGCTGAGCTTTTCTCACAGTTTCCAGAGTCTGATGTTTCCGTGAGGAGGCTTTCGCAGCTTGGGAAAAGCACGGGGATTGTTGTTGAGGCTGGCCTGCAGTCTGATGAGGACATAGGGCAGCTCTTGGCTTTTGTAAGCAGCAGGCTTGGCATCCCTGAAGATGACCTTACGGTCCAGAGGGTTGGCGCTTCTCTTGGAAGGAGCTTCCTCAACAAGATGATGGTCGGAATCGCAATTGCCTTCGCCCTGATGGCTCTCGCTGTGTTCATTTACTTCAGGATTATTTCTGGCAAGTGGCTTTGGCTTCCGGGAATTTTCGTGGTGTGGACTGCTTTTGTTGACATTCTCTGCACTTTGGCTGTTATCTCCATCCTGGGCGTGCATCTTTCTGCTGCAGGGCTTGCCGCATTCTTGATGCTTATCGGTTACTCTGTTGATACTGACATTTTGCTCACCGTGAGGGCGCTTAAGGGCTCTGGCCCGCTTGCCGAGCGGGTGAGGTCTGCCGCCAAGACTGGCTTGCTGATGAGCCTGACTGCCTTTGGCGCTGTGGTTGCCGGCTACTCTTTTGCCGAATCCGAGACTGTCAAGCAGATAATGCTCATCCTCAGCGTGGGTATGCTTTTTGACATAGTTCACACCTGGCTCACCAATGCAGGCTTGCTCAGGATTTACCTTGAGAAGCGGGGGATGGTTTGATGGCGAAAAGCAAGCTTCGCAGGATGCTGACAAATCCAAGGGTGGTCATTGTCATCCTTGCCTTCCTTGTTTCTGTTTACTCAACAGGCATCCCATTCTCGCTCTGGAATGAGGGCGTTGTCGTGAAGGCTGTTGAGAAGGACAGTGCTGCATACGATGCCGGTATGCGCGCTGAGTCAAGGGAGAGCATAATTGCAATTGATGGCGAGCCTGTCAAGAGTATGGATGATTACGCTGCGGCTGTTTCAGGGCTGGAGCCAAACCAGACGATTGTTGTGGAGACCGAAAAGGTTTTTTATCGGGTTACTTCAAGAGGTGTGGACATTGGCTTGTCTGTTGCCGATGCTCCAAAGACAAATCTCAGGCTTGGCCTTGACATCCAGGGCGGTGCAAGGGTCTTGCTTGAGCCGGAGAAGAAGCTTCCTCAGGAGGATATGGAGCTTATCATAGCCAATATGAATCGCAGGCTTAACCTTTTCGGCCTTAGCGATGTTGTTGTCAGGGACGCTACCGACTTCAGGTCAGAGCAGCAGCTTATAATGGTTGAAGTTGCTGGCGCGAATGAGGATGATGTGAGGCAGCTGATTGCGAAGCAGGGCAAATTCGAGGCCAAGGTTGCCAACGAGACTGTCTTCACTGGCAATGAGATTGTTGACGTGTGCAGGAGCGCGCAGTGCTCAGGCCTTGACCCCGATTTTGGCTGCCGGCAGTCTGGTTCAGAATGGCTTTGCAGGTTTTACTTCACCATATCGTTGTCCGAAGAGGCTGCCCAGAGGCAGGCTGCAGCTACGGCAAAGTTGGCTGTTGTCGGAGATTATCTCAGCCAGCCATTGCAGCTTTACCTCGACGACGAGCTTGTGGATGAGCTCCAGATTGGGAAGGAGCTCAGGGGCAACCCTGTTACGTCAATCACGATTTCCGGTGGAGGCTCTGGGCAGAGCAGGAACGATGCAGTGCAGGCTTCAACAGGCAGGACTGGCAGTATGAAGAGGCTTCAGACAATACTAATTACCGGCTCGCTGCCCGTAAAGCTTGAGGTAGTCAGGACTGACTCGATTTCGCCTGTTCTTGGGGAACAATTCCTGAGAAACTCAATAAAGGTTGGCCTGATTGCGATCCTTTTTGTCGTTGGTGTTCTCCTGCTTGCCTACAGGAAGCTCCAGATTGCCATTCCTGTGATGATGACCAGCCTGCTTGAGGTTTTCATTATGCTTGGATTCGCGCCATTGCTGCCTTTCCTTAGCTGGACCATTGACCTTGCGGCAATTGCGGGCATAATTGCTGCGGTGGGCACTGGCGTGAATGACCAGATTATTATCACCGATGAGGCCCTGAAGGGCGAGCAGCGCCGCATATTTTCCTGGAAGGAAAAGCTCAAGTCCGCCTTTGCGGTCATCTTTGGCGCATACTTCACTTTGTTTGTTGCTATGCTTCCCCTTTTCGCCATTGGTGCCGGGATGCTCAAGGGCTTTGCAATAACCACCATTTTGGGAATGTCGGTTGGCGTCTTCATCACGAGGCCGGCATACGCCAAGATTATCGAAATCCTGATGGAGAAGGATTAGTTCTGCAATAGCTTTAAAAAGTTGTTTTCGTGCTTTTACTATATGATAATTACCATCTCTGGCGTTCCGGGCTCGGGCAAGAGCACTGTCGCGAAGATGGTTGCCAGGAGGCTTGGTTTCGGGCATTATTCTGCAGGCGACTTTATGCGTGAACTGGCCGAGAAGCGCGGGGTTTCCCTTCTTGAGATTAGCAGGCTGGCTGAGAAGGATGTTTCCATTGACCGTGAGCTTGACGACCGCACCGTGAAGCTTGGGAAGAAGGAAGATGACTTTGTGATGGATTCCAGGCTGGCTTATCATTTCATACCTGGCTCGTTCAAGGTTTTTCTCACAGTTGATGATGGAGAGGCTGCGAAAAGGATTTTCAGCGACATCAAGGGAAAAAAGCAGGGCCGCAGGACCGAGAGGGAAAGCACGACCTTGGCTGCCACACTTGCTGCGGTGAAGAAGCGGCGTGCGTCAGAACAGCAGCGCTACAGGAAATACTATAATCTCAATCCTTACGCCTTGGAGCAGTACGATCTTGTCATTGACACTACCAGGGAAACTCCGGAGTCTGTCGTTGAGAAAGTGGTGGATGCTGTCAAGAAATCCAGAAGTTGGTGTTGATGCGATATATAGCAAAAGGTTATAAATTTAATTTTTTAAAAGATTCAATGGTACGGCTGAGGAGATTAATCCGTTTCATGAGCTTCTGCGCGGCAATGGCGTGCCATATTACTCCATTTGGGTAAGGGAGGGCATGCGGAGGGTTGGCATAACCAATACTTTAGCTGATTACAGTGAACCAGTTGCGGCGTATCTTTCGCTGATGGCTGCCACGCTGTCCTCAGGCGCAAATGAGAGCCGCCACGAAGTCATTGCGCGCTTTGTCAACAGGGTCAGGGGGCCAATGGGCGCTGTCGTGGGCAGCATTTACAGGGGTGATTGCGCTGTTTATTATAGCGGCTTTTACCTGCAGAAGCCTTCAAGCAGCGATTTGTTCAGTGTGGCCAGAGAATCATATTCGGAAGCCAGTGCCGCACTTTCGCAAACGACGTTGATTCCAGGCCAGTTTTTTACTGTTATGGGTGATAACCTTGAAGGAGTGCTTGAAGCTTTAGCGTCTGTCGCAAACGTGATAGTCAAGCCTGCGGTTACAAGGGAGCCATTTCTTATGTTGGCGGGCAAGAAAAATATTGACCCAAGGATTAACTAAGCAACACAAAACAAGAACTTTTTTAAACCTTCATTTGTTTCGCTTTTTGCATGGAAGCAATCAAGGAAAAAGATTTCGTGGAGCTCGACTATACCGGCAGGATTGCCGATAGCGGCGATGTTTTCGACACGACTTCTGCTGAAGTTGCCAGAAAGTCTGGCTTGTTCGATGAGAGGACTGCCTATGGGCCGGCCATAATCTGCATTGGGAAAAAGCATCTCATTCAGGGCCTGGACAAGCAGCTTGTTGGCAAGGAAGTGGGCAAGAGCTATGCTTTCAGGGTTGGCGCTGATGAGGCTTTCGGCAGGAAGAATGCCAAGCTGATGCAGCTTATTTCCACATCGAAATTCAGGCAGCAGAACCTGACTCCCTTCCCGGGAATGCAGGTGAACATCGATGGCATTGTCGGCACTGTGAAGACCGTTGCTGGCGGAAGGACTATAGTTGACTTCAACCATCCGCTATCAGGAAGGGATGTTGAGTATGATGTTTTTGTCAAGAGGGTAGTCACAGATGTTTCTGAGAAAGTCAAGGCAATGCTCAGGCTCATCGGGATAACCGCTGATGCTGTTGGCGTCTCTGTTTCCGAAGGCAGCCTTTCACTGGAATTCCCCCAGGAAGTTCCTGCTGAGCTGAAAAAGGACCTGGAAGACAAGCTGAAGGCAGCCGTTCCCGAGCTTAAGGCAGTTTCATTCACAGTGAAGGCAAAGCCTGCAGAAGCTGGCAAAGCCCCGGCTGCAGGAAAGAGCGTGGAAACTCAGCAGTGATGAGTGCCCGGACGGGGCAGTATTCTTTTTACCAAGGATTTTAGAGATTAAACACTCACCTGATTGTTTGCAAAAGGCTTTTATAGCAACTTACTGCTTATGCAGGCAGAATGCCATTTATGCTACAATATGTTAAACATCCTCTGATGTTTGGAATTGCCAAATTTGTTGCCGCCGAACGCG